>JBBRFA010000004.1:0-59407 GCA_038225185.1 Chthoniobacterales bacterium | reverse complement strand
CCCGCCTCTTTGGCGAGGATAAATTTTTCTTCAATGTTCCAGTTTCCATAAAAACAACAGATGCCGACGGATTTTTTCATAAGATGATTTGGGTTAACGTTTTGGGATCCTAACAGTTCTTCCGAGGGAGGCGGATTTAATTTCTGCCAGGACGGTTGCCAGTGAGTCGGCTGCCTGGGCGACCGTGGCAATTTTTGGAGCGCGCTTGCGTTGCAGGCAGGAAATGAATGCCTCCAGTTCGTTATAATAGCCGCCCAAAGAGGATAGGTTGCCCGCGCCGGTGGAGGATTCCCCGGCGCCCGGGTTCGTGTAAGTCAGCGGCTGTTTTTCGCCATCGCCGAGCGTCACCATCAGTGTTGGATTCGCGCCACTATCATACTCAATCGCGCCCCGCTCAAAAATCGCCTGGAACTCCATCTGAAATCCCCAGTTCGCCGGATAATTCCAGCCGCCCTCGGCTGTCACGGCCAGATTTTTAAAATGATAGGTGGTGAAAATATGGCTCCATCCGGTTTTATCCTGAGTCCCCGCAGAAGTCACCGCTTCTGGACAACCTAGCAGGTGATGCACAAAATCCGTGTCGTGAATGTGGAGATCCAGTGCCGCGCCGCCGGAACGATTGCCCTTGTTCAACCAGTCATCCACGCTGTAGGCGGGACGTCCAGCGCGTCGTTGCAAAGAGAGACTTAGTAATTTACCTCCTTTGCGGGACTTTACAAACGCCTCCAAGGCCTGGTATTCGGGCCAGAAACGGATACATTGTCCGACTTGGAAAAACACCCCGGCCTTTTTTGCGGCGGTAACGATCTTCCTGGCGTCGCTCTTGGAAAGTGTAAGCGGCTTTTCACAGAAGACATGTTTGCCGGCGGCAATGGCCTTCAGTGCAAAAGTGGCGTGCAGGTCAGTTGGAAGGCAGATATCCACCACACTGACATCGGTGGCCAGAAGCATTTCTTCCAGCGTCCCAAAAACGGCGGCCTCCATTCCCAGGCTGGCAAGATTATTTTTGGCCGCAGCCTTTTGTTTATCCACGACTGCGACCAGCTTTGCGTCGCGAAGTTTAGCGTAAATTTGGGCGTGCATGGTGCCCATAAAACCCAATCCGATAATGGCGATTTTTTGCATAATGTTCTTAACCAAGAGTAATGAGTTTTCGCAAACGGGCCGATTCGATTTCCGTTAGCACCAAGTTCAGCGATTCGCTTGCCTGTTTGCCGGTGCTGATGCCAATCGGCTCACCGCGTTCGAGGCAGTTTATAAAATAATCGAGTTCGTGGTAATAACCACCGAGTGAGATGATTTTCTCCGCATCTGCGGAAGAAACATCTGTTTGTCGGGGCGCGGAAACGGCGTGTGGACTTTCTTTACCCGTAGTAAGCATGAGTGTCGGAGTGGCCCGGGAGTCAAAATCCAGCACCGCACTCTCGAAGACGGCGTTGAATCGCATCAGAAATCCCCAATTTGCTGGATAGTTCCAAGCGCCTTCAGCGGTGACGATCTGATCGTGGTAAACATACTGGGTGGTGATGCTGCTCCAGCCAGTTTCATCAAGGAGTCCTTGCGAAAAAACCGCTTCCGGAGATCCCAGAAGGTGCAGAAGAAAATCTGTATCGTGGATGTGAAGGTCCAGCGCAGCTCCCAGGCAGCGATCTGCCATATTTACCCAACCTCCCACGCTGTAAGCAGGCCGGCCGGTGCGGCGGACAAGCGACAACGATAGCAATCGCCCATGCTCGCCCGAATTAACGATTCGTTGCAGTTCCTGATACTCCGGCCAAAATCGGATGCAATGGCCCACCATAAACTGGCGGTCATGATGAAGAGCGGACTTGGTCATGGCCGCTGCATCGGCTAGGTTGAGAGCAATCGGCTTCTCACAAAAAACATGTTTCCCGTTGGTAAAAGCCTCCAACGCTGTTTCTCTATGCAGGTCGGTGGGCAGGCAGATATCCACGATTGAAAAATCCCCCTCCGCGAGAGCTGTGGGCCAATCGGTAAAAATCTGCACCCCCTCAAGCCTGGCATCTTGCAAAGCTTTCTGTGCGGCCTCGCCACGCGGATCCACCACCGCCACCACTTGAGCATTGGGAAGCAAACGATAAACGTCTGCGTGCATCGCCCCCATGAAACCAAAACCAAGCAACGCGATTTTTTGCATCAGTGAATATTGGAATTTGGCATGTGTTACGTCAACCACCGAATGCGTTCGTTAGAAAGCGATTTTAGGTATTGAAAGTCGCAGAAGAAACGAGGGACTGAAGTCGTCCCCTGGCAATCTGGCGGACTCCCCGCTGGCTCAGCAATAAAAGATTACACCTGATTTGATTTGTAAACGTCTGCACTTTTTGCATGATTAAAATGATCATAGTCGCTCAGTTTAGCTCATAAAATCCTTCCCCGTCAATTGTCATATTGAGGTTGTTCCACGGTTCGATGGGCTTGATGGGGGAAAACGGGCGAAGTCTCGATTCGCTCCCAGAAGCCGATGGCAAGTTGGGGGGTGTCACCGTAAAAATGATGCCAGGCGTAACCACTTTTAATCTGGGCATGTATGGGGGCAAAACGGGAGTTTTCCTCCACATTATCGTTGATCAGCCAAGTGATGTAGCGAATGTCGTTTTCGAGCAACCACGCGAGCGGCTGCTCCATTTTGCCCGAGTAAAAAGCGTTGATTTGCCGTAATCGACTTTGGATTTCGGGAATGTCGCCTCTCCAGGTCGTTTCGTGCCAAGGCCAGCCGAGGTAGCTTTTTTTTCGGCCAAAGAGAACCACGCCGGGCGATTGCGAGTTGGCCATTACCAAACCACTTTGCAGAGCCAGGCCATCCGGTCTCGCCTCCAAAGCGGTCATCACGTCTTTGATCACAGGATCGCCTTCCAGCCACGCGCTGCCAGTGAGTTTGCCGACCCCGATTTTCTCTGCAACTAAAAACTGATGCCCCAGTGGCAGGGCAAACGCGCAAGTTCCCAACAAGACCAATGCTGTGCCCCACTTACAAAAACGATTTTTCGAGGCGAGGTTGACCGTTCCCAGGGAAAAAATCGCCCCGGTAAACACCCAGCCCCACCATTTTAAGGAGGTGTTAAACCGGTTATAGCTCCCGCCATAGAGATCGTTGTTATAAAAAAATTCGGTCAACCCCAGCAACAAAATCCACAATGCCCCCCAAAAAAGCACGAGTGAACGCCGTTCCCGATTCCACCAGCCAAGCAGGATCAACAGCACTGCCGGCCAAAATACCAGCATCCAGGCTAGGAGCGGGGTGCGATCCTCCGTCAAAGTGGACTGGATCGCCACATAGGCACTGGTAGTTTGCTGAGTAAAATAACTCAAAAACGGATACAAAAGCACTCCCGCCACACTAACTCCGACCGCGGCAGATGGCCAGACACCGCGCTCCTTTTCCAAAGAACGATATGCCAACCAACCCACGACCAGGATGCCATGCAAAGGGAACACCCACGCATTGCTCACCAACACCAACGGCACCGTGGCTCCCAGCCAGCCTATTTCCCTTCGACGAGTGGTTGCCGCCGCTCCCGACATTGTTTGACTCATCAAAAGCAGGGCAAAAAATTGCAGAAGATGTCCTCCCAATGGCGCATGGTAATCGCCATTCATCAGCAGATAACTTAATGGCTCCAAAGGCACATCCCGAGGTGTTACCCCAGGAGTGGCGGTCCATCCCGCCAGCGTTTTACCCACCGCGTTCAGATTTTCGTGCGTTAATTTACCACCCAGAAACCGCACACAATCATGCACATTCGGCAGCCCTTCACCTATTCCCCAGGCCACGAGAGCAGCACCACTGCCACCGCAGAACAAAACCAGAAAAATCAGCCCGCGCATTTTTTTATCAAGACCCAGATTATGCGCCATACCACCGAGGCACACCGCCAGCAGGCCGGCCACCGTGCAGTAAGCGAGATGATAAGTCATTCCAGGCGAAGTTCCCAGCCAGCGACCCAGCAATGCTGCGCCGTAATGTTGCAGGCTGTAATAAAAATTTACCTCGAAAGGCGGCAGCCAGCGATCCATCGGAGGGAGGCGACCACCTGTGAGGTAGCTTTCGATCAGCATTAAATTGGGCATGCGCTCGCCGAAGTTATCGATATTTGGGAACGTAAACCGCCAGAGCAGACAGTAAAAAAACCCCAGGGCAAACCAGCCTTCCGCCGCGCCCCACTCCCGCACCGCCGCTCGTCGGCGGTGGATCAACCAGACCGAGATTGCCGTGCTCACGGGCAGGAGCCAAAGACGACCTCCCAGACCGACGAAATGCTCCACAAAAAAGAAGCTCAAGATCAAGGCCAGCACGCCCGCCACTCGAGCCACAGCCATCGAGCCGACCGTGGGACGCAAGAGAAGACCCAAACCGAGAAGATTCAGCCAAAGCAACGAGATCGTCAGTAAAAGATGTATCAGCGCCATCCGGAAAGCACTTTGTCAGGAGGCGGCGCACCTTGACGAGCCTGGAAATTGCGGGTCCAACCGGAAAAACCTAAATTCATCGCTTGCGGGACACTTTATCGGTGATATTCTTGCGGTCCCTTTTTTTATGAAAGCTGATCTTCATCCCAACTACATCGAAACGACGATCTCCTGTGCCTGCGGAGCCGTTTATCATACCCGCTCCACCAAGCGCGACATCCGCATTGGTATCTGCGCCGCCTGCCATCCCTTCTTTACCGGCGAACAAAAATTCGTCGATACCGCCGGGCGCATCGAGAAATTTGCCCGACGCTACGGCTCGCAAAAAGGCACTCGTGCCGCGGCCAAAGCCTAGCTTTATTTTACCAGTCTTTGAAACGGTGATCGCGCATCTGCGCTTTCACCGTTTCTGTTTTTTTGCCCACCTCACATTTTATGGATTTTCTGCCTCTCATCGAAAAGCGCCGCAGCCGTTTCGTCGAACTCGAAGCGGAAATCGGCTCGTCCAATCTTTTTGAAAACCCGAAGCGCGCCCGTTCCGTGATGACCGAGCACACCCAGATCAAAAAGCTCCTCGAAGCCTGGGACGACATCAATAAATACCAGCGCGAACTCGAAGAAAACACTCTCCTTGCCAAAGGTGAGGATGCTGAAATGGGCGAGATGGCTGCCGCCGAGATTCCCGATCTCGAAATTCGCATCGCCGCACTCAAAAAAACCGTCCAGTTTTCTCTCCTGCCACCCGACGAAAACGAAAATCGCGACGCCATTGTCGAGATTCGTGCCGGCACCGGCGGCTCCGAAGCGGCACTTTTTGCCGCCGATCTTTACCGCATGTATTGTCGTTTCGCTGAACCGCGCGGCTTTAAAATCGAGGAAATGGAAAGCAGTTCCTCCGAACTCGGCGGATTAAAAGAAGTCATTTTTAAAGTTTCCGGCACCGGCGTTTTTCGCGATTTACGTTACGAAAGCGGCGTTCACCGTGTGCAACGCGTTCCTGCCACCGAGGCCCAGGGGCGCATCCATACCTCTGCCGCCACCGTCGCCGTGCTGCCCGAGGCCGAGGAAGTCGATTTCGAGCTTCGCCCCGAAGATGTCCGCATCGAAGTCTGCCGCGCGGGCGGCCCGGGCGGGCAGGGGGTTAATACCACCGATTCTGCCGTGCAAGTGATGTATATCCCGACCGGACGCATCGTTCGCTGCCAGGACGGACGCAGCCAGCAGAAAAACAAGGAAAAAGCGCTCATGATTCTTCGTTCCCGCCTGTTGGAAGATAAAAAACAGGAGGAGGAAGCCAAATACGCCGCGCATCGCAAAAGCCAGATCGGGACCGGTGGACGCGAGGAAAAAATTCGCACTTACAATTTTCCGCAAAACCGGGTCACCGATCATCGCATCGGCCTTACGCTTTACAATCTCGACACCTTTGTCCAAGGTCAGATCCGGGAAATGATCGAAGCTCTCCAGGCCCGCGACATGGAAGACCGGCTTGCCGAGGCGGGGTTGAACAGCTAGAAAACAAACCACAGTCATCCCCTGGAGGCTGCTTGAGCGGTGGCTTGCGGGTTTTCCACGGGGTAGAAGTGTAGATTCCTCTTCACTGTCCGCGAATGCGACGCGGTAACGGGCCTCTACTACCGCGCCCGGGCTTACTCGCCAAAATTGGGCAGATTCCTGCAATTGGACCCGATTGATTTCGATAGCGGGGATTTGAACATCTACAGATATGTCGGAGATAATGTGCTGAATTGGGGGGACCCGTTTGGCTTAAGCCCAACACTTGCGCGAACCGATGCGGTGGGTGGTTTTAGACTTTGTGCCGCTCTAGCAGGACTTGTATTAGCAACTCCTCTAGGTCAGCAGTTATGTGAATCAATGGGGCGATCATTAGCAAATGCTCAAGAGTCACTAAATGATGCATAAGACAACGCGTCTGTAGATAAAAAGCCTTTGAAGAATAGAGAACGTCGAAACAAAGAAAGGCGAGAAAAACCTAAAGATCCAAAAGAAAGAGAAAAAAGACAGCGAGATAATGAAGATAAAAAATGGAGAACAGGTAGGGAAGGTGCCGATGAAACCTCAACAAGTCCAGATTGGTAAAATAAATTAACTCCATGGAAGAAATTTATAAATTTATAGACGATCGAGAATTTTCAAAGGCTCTGGCCGCAATTGAAAATCTGCCGGATGACGAAAAAATTAAAGGGCGAGTAATTATCGCAAAAGCCGATTGTAAATATGAGCTTGGAATTGATTTGGAAGCACTAGAAGAGTATGTTCGTTACTTGGTGATTTACCCTGATGGGAAAGGCAAAAATTTCGGATTGATGGGTTTCTCAGTTTGCTTAAAGAATCTCGACCTGCAAAGTGAAGCTAAGCGCTACCTGGAAATGATTGGTGATGGGCACGAAGGGAAGGAAAAAGAACTAAAGCATTCTAAGGAGATTTTAGATAAGCAAGAAGTCGCAATTGCCACTCTTAGAGTTCTGCTTGAATGAACCAACCATAGGATTGTATATTTTCTCCATAGCAAATAACCCGAAACATTGCCGCTTAAAGGGGTTTTGCCTTTCATATTGATATTTTTGAAAAATCGGAGACGAATAATTCTCTGAAAAATGGGTCTCGCCATCGTGCCTCATCTCACAACCAACAAATTGTAGAGGGAAAACCTCCGTCCTGTGGCTTTTGCTCTGAGTATTGTCGATTGCTGGTCGCTGGCCTGCTAAATGTCAATCTCCGACCAAGGTTAAAAAAACTTTTTCCAGGGCACCTTTTTCCTGGCTCAACCCCTTCAATTCCTCCACGGTGCCCAGGGCGATGACTTTTCCGTGATTGATTATGGCCACGCGGTCGGCCATCTCCTCGGCGACGCTGAGTTGATGCGTCGATAAAAAAATCGTCGTGCCCGCCGCCGAACGTTTTTTTAGCTCCTGCTTCACGATTGCCGCATGGCGAGGGTCCAAACCCACCATCGGCTCATCGATAATGATCACCTTCGGATCGTGCAACAAGGCGGAGGAAATCACCACACGCTGGCGAGTGCCGTGGCTCAGATTCTCGATAAGTTGATCCCGGTGCTCATTGAGATGCATTTGCTCAAAAAGCATCTCTGTTTTTAGGGTGATGTCCACCCGGTCCATTAAAAAAAGTTCGCCCACAAACCGCATAAACTCCACTGGCGTCAATTTATCGTAGAGAAAGGGAAAATCGGGCACATACGCGATCACTTTTTTGGCTTCTGCCGCCTCCGTCTGCATATCGAAACCGCCCACGATGGCCCGCCCGGCCGTCGGTTTCAGCAAGCCGGCCAGCATCTTGATCGTCGTCGTTTTTCCTGCGGCATTTGGCCCCAGAAAAGCAAAGAATTCCCCCTGCGGCACCTCGAGATCGATCCCGCGCACGGCTTCGAGTTCACCGTATTTTCTGGTTAAGCCTTCCATCCGTATCATACCCCCGTTAATCCGTCGTAACCCAGCCAAAGGCAAGCTTGAAAAAGGAAAATCCATAAAGACTGGATTTTTCTCTCGTCATGGTTTAAATGGGCGCACTATGCGCAACGTCACTCCCGAATGGGCTCTTCCCAATAAACTCAATTTCCGCTGGATCCTCCGCGGGGTCGTCATTTTTTTCATCCTCATCGGCCTCATCTCCTGTTTCTCTTCCGTGCCTGCCGATTCCGCAGGAATTCTCATCCGTCTTGGAAAATACAGCGGCACCGTCCAGCCTGGTCTTCGCTTTAAACTCCCCTTCGGTATCGACCAGCTTGTCATCCTACCCGTGGAACGTCAGTTGAAACTCGAATTTGGCTTCACCTCCACCGGCTACACGAACCCTGATCAATCTTCCCAGGAACCTGACGCCGAGCACAGCATGGTCACTGGCGACCTCAACATGGCCCTCGTCGAATGGGTCGTCCAATATCGCATCGAGAATCCCCGGGAATATCTCTTTCAAGTCCGCAACCCCGGCGGAACCATCCGCAACGCCTCCGAATCGATCATGCGAGAAGTCGTGGGCGACCGCACCATAGACGAAGTGCTCACCATTGGCCGCCAGGAAATCGAATCCGAATCTCTCATCCGCCTTAAAGACGCCGCCAAACTTTACAAACTCGGCATCAGTGTCATGCAGGTGCAACTCAAAGATGTGCATCCCCCGGTCGTAGTCCAAAATTCCTTTAATGAAGTCAACCAAGCCCAGCAGGAACGCGAACAAATGATCAACGTGGCCAACGGCGAATATAACAAATCCGTGCCCCGCGCCCGCGGCCAGGCCGATCAACGTCTGCGCGGTGCCGAGGGATATTCCCTCCAGCGCGTCAACGAAGCCAAAGGCGACGCTGCCCGCTTCAACTCCCTGCTCACCGAATACGTCAAAGCGCCCGAAGTCACCCGCCAACGTCTTTACCTAGAAACCATCGCCGACATTCTTCCCAAGCTGGAACGCAAAATCATCGTCGATGATAAAGTGGGGCAACTCCTTCCCCTCCTCAATCTTAACATGAAACCCACCGAGTAACCCTTTTATCCACCATGAAACTCAGCATCACCGCCATCATCGCAGGTATCTTCATTCTCATCGGATTGTTAGTCTTCTCCGGCGCACTTTTCGTCGTGCGCGAATCCGAGCAAGTCATCATCACCCAGTTTGGTGAACCCAAAGGTCAGCCGATCAACGAGGCTGGCATCCATTTTAAAATCCCTTTCACCCAACAGGTCAATCGCATCGAAAAACGCATCCTCAGTTGGGACGGTCCCTCCACCGAGATGCCGACCAAGGATAAACTCTACATCATCGTCGATAATTTCGCCCGCTGGCGCATCGTCGATCCCATGAAATATTTCATCCGCATGCGTGATGAACGCAGCGCGCTTTCCCGCCTCGACGACATTCTTGGCAGTGAGACCCGCAACACGGTGGCCCGTCACGAACTCGTCGAACTCATCCGCACCAGCAAAGATCGCAAAGCTGTCACCGACGACTCCCTTCCGACCGGGAGCGGCTCCATTGCCACCGGGCTTCCCACCATTCGCTTTGGACGCGCTGCTTTGGAAAAGGAAATCTCCGATGCCGCCCGCTCCAAACTCCAGGAATTTGGCATCGAACTGCTCGACGTGCGCTTTAAACGCATCAATTACAATCAAAACGTCGCCCAAAAAATCTTTGAACGCATGATCAGTGAACGGCAGCAGATCGCCGAACGTTTCCGTAGCGAAGGCGCCGGGGAAGCTGCCCGCATCCTCGGCAGCAAGGAACGCGATCTGCAAGCCATCGAATCCGAGGCCTATCGCGAAGTGCAAACCATCCAGGGTAAGGCGGATGCCGAAGCCTCCTCCATCTATGCCAACGCTTATAACCAGACTCCGCAGGCGCGGGAATTTTATTCCTTTACGCGCACTTTGGAGACCTACCGCTCGGCCTTGCAAAAAGACACCACCGTGATTCTTAGCACCGATGGCGGCTTTTTACGTTACCTTAAAGGCGAGGCCATCGTGCCGAAAAATGCGGCCGCTCCTCTTAATTAAACTGGCTGGTCGTGTTAAGTATGAGGCTCTCTTTTCTTTGCCTGGCCATCGCTCTTTTACTCTGCTCCTGCGCGACGCAATCGACAAAGCCGCCCGTCGTGGTCGCTGCGGTGGATCTGCAACGTTATGAGGGTAAATGGCACGAGATCGCCTCTTTTCCCGCATGGTTCCAGCGTGGCTGCACCTGTTCCACCGCAGAATACAGCCTGCGCGACGATGGCAGGATGCGCGTGGTAAACACCTGCCGCAAAGAGGGAAAAATCAAAAGCGTCGAAGGAGTGGCGCGCGTGGTGGCCGGTTCCAACAATGCCAGGCTCAAAGTGAGTTTCCAATGGCCGTTCGAGGGCGATTATTGGGTGATCGCGCTCGACGAAAAAGACTATCAATGGGTGGTCGTCGGCACTCCCGGACGCGATTATCTGTGGTTGCTCTCGCGAACGCCCGACATCGCACCGCAGTTGGAGAAAAAGCTCATCGCCATCGCTGCCAACCAGGGGTTCGATGTTAGTAAACTGGTAAAAACCTGCGCCACCAAGAGCCGGTAACAGCCTGCCAGATCAAGCGTCGTAAGCAAGATTGGGGGAGAGCCATTTTTCCACCCATTTCACCGTTTGTCCCTTGCGGCTGGCGTAATCGGCGACTTGGTCGGCTTCGATTTTTCCCACGGCGAAGTATTTGGCTTCGGGATGCGAGAAATAAAGTCCGCTGACAGCCGAGCCAGGGTGCATGGCCATGCTTTCGGTGAGGATGACGCCGGCATTTTCCGGGGCATTGAGCAGGGCAAAAAGGGTGCTTTTTTCCGTGTGATCGGGGCAAGCAGGGTAACCTGGTGCCGGACGTATGCCGCGATATTTTTCGCGAATGAGTTCGTCGGCGGTAAGGTTTTCCGCGCTGCCAAAGCCCCAATCGCGGCGGGCTTGGGCGTGGAGATACTCGGCAAAAGCCTCGGCAAGGCGGTCGGCGAGAGCTTTGACCATGATGGCGTTGTAATCATCGAGATCGGCTTTGTAGAGATCGGCCAATTCGTCGGCGCCGTGGATGGAGACGGCGAAACCGCCGAGGTAGTCGGGAAGAGGTTGAGAGTTGAGGGTTGAGAGTTGAGAGCCGTTTGCTAGACTCTCAATACTCGTCATTAAACTCTCAACTTTTTTAGGCGCGATGAAGTCGGCGAGGCTGTGGTTGTGCTGGCCAGCGGGTTTTTGCATTTGCTGGCGCAAGGAATGGCAAAGGCCAAGGATTTCCGTGCGGGTGTCGTCGGTATAAAGCGTGATGTCTTCGCCGTCGTTGTTCGCAGGCCAGAAGCCATAGACACCGCGGGCGGTGAAAAGTTTCTCTTTGACGATGCCTTTGAGGAGGGTTTGCGCGTCGGCGAAAAGTTTTTTGCATTCCTCGCCCACAAACGGGTCGTCAAAGATGGCGGGGTAACGTCCGCGTAATTCCCAGGTGTGGAAAAAAGGCGACCAGTCGATGTAGGGAACGATGTCTTCGAGAGAAATAAGGCCAGCCTGAGGATGCGGGACGCCGCAATCGCATTTTACTCCGGCAGGGATTAATTGCGCGTCGGAGCTAAGGGCGTGGACGCCGAGAAAGGCGGGTTTCGGTGGTGTGTAATCGCTCCAGTCGATGGGCGTGCGGTTGGCAACAGCAGCGGCGAACGGGAGCGATTTGCGATCTTTACTTTTGCTGGCGTGGTCGTTGCGAAGCTTTTCGTATTCGTCCAGGATGCCTTGTTTGTAGGTCTCGGATTTATCGCCGAGCAGGCTGTTGACGACGCCGACGGCGCGCGACGCATCGAGCACGTGAATGACTTTACCGGGGTAGCTGGCGGCGATTTTTACAGCGGTGTGCGCCTTGCTGGTGGTCGCGCCGCCAATGAGAAGCGGCTGCGTGAAACCTTGTCGCTGCATTTCCTGCGCGACGTGGATCATTTCGTCGAGCGATGGCGTGATGAGTCCGCTCAAACCGATCACGTCGGCACCGACTTCCTTGGCTTTGGCCAAAATCTGGTCGCAGGGAATCATGACGCCCATGTCGATGACTTCGAAATTGTTACACGCGAGCACGACGCCGACGATGTTTTTGCCGATGTCGTGAACATCGCCTTTGACCGTGGCCATCAAGATGCGGCCCGGTGAACTGCCGCGATCCCTGGCAGTTTCGCTATTTACTGCGAAATCGGGGTCTGAGTCGCCAGACCGGTTTTCGCCGCGGCTTCCTCCGCGTCCTTCTTCGCTCTCGCTTCGCCCGCTTTGCGCAGGGCGTTCAGCGTGGCTTCGCCCAGTGCCTCGAAGCGTTGTCTTTTGCGTTCTTCTCTCTTCAAGAAATCCTCGGCGGACAGATTCAACGGATAAGGAAGTGTTGCTGTGCTCATGAAAATAGCTATCGGCTATTTCGTGTCCAGTTTCAACCAGTTTTTCCCGCGAATCGTGAACTTGCGAAGTGAGCCAATCCAAGTCGCGTCGGACAGGTTTTTTGAAATCTGTATTGTCGATCACCCAGATGTCTTTGGCAGTAATGATGAGCTCCTGGTTCATTCGCAGAACGCTTCTGGCGGCTTGAAAATGTCCTCCGGCGGCGCGTCGGAGTGGGACGATGCGCCCTGTTTCTTTGGAAGCTCGATTGAGAATGTTAACAACGGCTTTTTCCCAAGGACAAAAAACGAAGCGAATCTGCACGAAGTGTCCGCGTTTCAGGGCCGCCCGGATTTGTTGAGTGCTGCGGGTTTCATCCTGAAGGGTGCCGTCCATCAGGAGATCAGCCTGCCGTTCGACTTCGGCTTCGCGGGTGGCGGTGGTTTTGCCGCTGCCCTGGCCGCCGGCGTTGAAGGCGATGAGGCTGTCGGGCGGGAGTTCGCTGATTTTTTTCTGGAAAAACCAGTCGATAAAACCGCCGGAGGGCCCGAGGGTGGCTACGCTCCAGCGTTGACGACTCGCCTGGTCGGCTGCGTAGTCGGGGCTGAGTTCCTGCACGCTGTTGCGGTCGAGGACGTTGCGAAAAAGTTTCTCGTAATCGCGGGCGGCTTTATCAAGATCAGCGGCGAGCTGACCGGCAAATCGGTGTTCCATGGCGCGTTCCTCATCGTCGAGATCGGGATATTGCAGGTAACAAAAATCGTTCGTTAGGCGAATGATCGGCCCCTCCTGCCCGGCGGCGAGGAGGGCGAGTTCGCGGGCGCGTTGGTTGCGCAATTTTTCTTCCTCCATGTAAGGCAGCAACCAGGCGACGGCTTTTTTCATCACGCGAGCCGATTTTACCACCTGCGGGAGAAACATTTGTCCGGCTCCAAAAAGGTCGCCGACCGTGCTCATGCCATCCATTAGCGGTCCCTCGATAATGTGGAGCGGACGCTCGTATCTGAGCCGCGCCTCCTCCACGTCGGCGTCGATGAATTCCACGATGCCCTTCACGAGTGCGTGGCTGAGACGTTCCTCGACCGTGCCGCTGCGCCAGGCGTCGGCGACGACCTCGGTTTTGTCTTTTTTCTTGACGGTTTCCGCGAAATTGACGAGTCGTTCCGTGGCGTCGGATCGACGGTTCAGGATCACATCCTCCACGAGTTCCAACAAATCGGGCGCGATTTCGCTATACACTTCCAACATGCCGGCATTCACGATCCCCATGTCGAGTCCGGCACGAATCGCATGATAAAGAAAAGCCGAGTGCATCGCCTCGCGGACGGGGTTGTTGCCGCGAAAGCTAAACGAGATGTTGGAAATGCCGCCGCTGATTCTGGCGTGCGGCAGGTTGGCCTTGATCCAGCGGCAGGTGTCGAGGAAATCGACGGCGTAATTGTTATGCTCATCGAGGCCGGTCGCAACTGTGAGGATGTTAGGATCGAAAATAATGTCCTCCGGCGGGAAATCGACGACATCCACTAGCAAACGATAGCTGCGTTCGCAGATTGCGATCTTTCTTTGGAAGGAATCGGCCTGGCCTTTTTCGTCGAAAGCCATCACGACCGTGGCCGCTCCGTAACGTTTGATGAGCCGGGCGTAAAAGAGGAATTTTTCCTCGCCTTCTTTCAGCGAGATCGAATTGACGATTCCCTTGCCCTGGATGCATTTAAGACCAGCTTCGATGACACTCCATTTTGACGAATCGACCATCACTGGCACCCGGGCGATCTCCGGTTCGGTCATGATGTAATTGAGAAACTTCGTCATCGCGGCTGATCCGTCGAGCATGCCTTCGTCCATGTTCACATCGATGATCTGGGCGCCGTTTTCGACTTGATGACGGGCAATGGCCACGGCGTCCTCGTATTTCCCTTCGAGAATGAGCCGGGCAAATTTCGGGGAGCCGGTGACGTTGGTGCGTTCGCCAATGTTTACAAAACGGGTCGAGCCGTCGATGGTTAGGGCATCAATGCCGGAGAGGCGAAGGGGGCGCATATTCATAGGACGGCGGTCTTCACCTGGCGCGACGGGATGCCGCGCATGGCTTCGGCGATCTTTTCTATGTGCGGCGGGGTCGTGCCGCAGCAGCCGCCCACGATGTTAAAAAGGCCGTTGCGCCCCCATTCGGCGAGTTGCGGGGCGAGGGATTCGGGCGTCTCCGGGAAACCCGTCGGGAGCAGCGGATTGGGGAGTCCGGCATTCGGATAAACGCTTACGTAAATGGGCGCGAGAGCGGCGAGTTCCTCGATGAGCGGGCGCATTTCCTCAGGGCCGAGGGCGCAGTTCATGCCGACGCTCAGCAGAGGGACGTTGGAAAGAGAGTTCCAAAACGCCTCGACCGTCTGCCCTGTGACTCCACGAATACCGCCTTTTTGAATAAACGTGACTGAGGCCATCAGCGGGATGGCATTTTCTGGATGTTCAGTGGTCCCGAAAGGCACTGGAGAAATGCCGCGTTCTTCCAGAATTTGCTGGATGGCAAAGAAGGCCGCCTTGGCGTTTAACGTGTCGAAAATGGTCTCCACGAGTAAAATATCGACACCGCCGTCGAGCAGGGCGCGGGTTTGTTCCCCGTAGGCGGCAACGAGTTCGTCCCAGGTCGTGCCGCGCGCTGAGGCGTCGTTTACGTCGGTGCTAATGGAGCTGGTTTTAGTCGTTGGTCCCAAGGCTCCGGCGACGAAACATTTCCGTCCGGGCTGAGCGGCCATCACCGTGTCGGCGGCGCGGCGGGCGCATTGGGCTCCGGCAAATGCCATTTCGTAAGCGAGCGATTCCATGCCGTAATCGGCGAGGGAAATGAACTGGCCGTTGAAGGTGTTCGTTTCTGCGATGTCGGCCCCAGCCTCGAAGTAGCGGCGGTGGATTTCTTCGATAATCTGCGGCTGGGTGAGGTTGAGAAGTTCGTTATTGCCTTTGACGAAAAGGATCTGCTTACCGTGCTGATCTTTTCCGATCCAATCCTTAAAACGTTCGCCGCGAAATTGTTCCTCGCTCAGTTTGTATTGCTGAATGGTGGTGCCCATCGCGCCGTCGATAATGACGATGCGTTCGTGAAGAAGTTGGGCGAGAGGGTGCATGAAAAAGTTTAGAACTTTAGAGGATGAAAATCGTAACGCAACAAGTTATCATGATGCGATGATATGTAAAGTTGCGGAAAAATTTCGTTTCAAGGTGTGATACGCCGCTTTCTGTTGTCTCAGATGTCGCAATTGAGGCGAATCGCGTTTTTTCCAATCGGTCAGAGCTGCTGCCAGAGCCGGGATATCCGAGGGATCTGCGATTGCTGTGCCATCGATGGCAGGGTCAAGAATTTCGGCCACGCCGTTGGCAGTGCTCGTAATAATGGGCAAACCCACGGCCAATGCCTCCAGTGTGGCGTTGGAAAACGGATCGTAAATCGTCGGCAAAATAAACGCATCAGCCGCGTGCAAAACCGTCGCCACGGGACGTTCCACCCCGAGGAAACGGACATGGCCCGCCGATCTCGTCGGGAGCCGTCCGTTACCGCAGACGAGCAGGGTGAATCCCGCCTCGCGTGTGGCCGCCTCCGCCCAAGGCAAACCTTTGCGTGCCCAGCCGGAGCCGACGAAAACAGCGACTTTTTCTTTTAGGGACAGCCCCAATTCGCGTCGCAGCTCTTCGAGTGATGCTGGTGCTGCCCGCCATTTTTCCACATCGATGCCGTTGTAAACCAGGGCGGTTTTTTCGGCTATTTCGGAGCCGTAAAACCGGGCGATTTCCTCCTGGACCATGCGGGAATTCACGATGACCCGTTTTGCGGACGTGAGAGCTTCTTTTTCCAAACGGAGCAATGCCCGATGTTTCGGGTTGATCGGAAAAGAAAACCGTTGCCATGCGGTGGAAAAGCGCGCCCGTCGTTCCAGCCAGGCGGCATGAACACCGTCGCCAACACGAAAAATATCGCAGGCGGATACGCGTTCCAGGCTAAAAAGCACCTCACATTTGGGCGCGGAAAGAGATAGATTTTTTGAAAATGCGACAGGCGATTCTCCCGGAATCACTCTTTGTTCCCCAGCCGTCCAATCCGGCCAGATTTGCGACGCTAATAACAGCACCTCGTGACCCTCGGCCACCGCTGCCTGGGCAAACCCGCGCAAATAGCTTTCCGCACCACCGGCATTCGAGTAACCACGTCTTACCAAACTGATGCGCATGAGGTAGAAAATTTGAAAATGGAAAAATCCACACGGCAATTTACCGGGGATGAGGCCGCGAAACAAGACCGGGACACGAATCTGGATATTTTCTTCGCTTTGGCCCGCCGAAAAGGGTTATCGTCCGCCGATGGATGTCATCAACCGCGCCACCACCACCCCTTTCATCACCAAAGACGGATCGGAAATCCGGGAACTTTTAAGCCACCGCAACTCCTCCGTGCGACAGCAAAGTCTGGCCGAGGCCACGCTGCCACCGGGGGAGGCCACGACACGGCATTATCATCCTCGCTCCGAGGAAATTTATTACATTCTGGCTGGAAACGGCTTGATGGAAATCGCCGGGGAAACCCGCCAGGTCGTTCCTCTCGACGCCATCTCCATCCCGCCCGGTGAGGTGCATCAGATTACTAACACGGGCGACGCGCCGCTCGTTTTACTCTGTTGCTGTGCGCCAGGCTATGACCACGATGACACCGTTCTTGTGGGCTGATTTTGCAGGTTCGATAAAATGAGAATCATTGTCTGGGGAATCAACTACGCACCGGAAGTCACCGGCATAGCGCCCTGCAACACCGCGCTTTGCGAGTATCTCGTGGCGCAGGGAAACGATGTCGAGATGTTAACATCTTTTGCCTACTATCCCCAATGGAAGACCCGCGAGGAAGATGCCTTCACACTTTATCGGACCGATAAAATCCGGGGAGTTTTGGTGCATCGCTGCTGGAAATATGTGCCGCAAAAAGGTTCTGCGATACGAAGAATTTTGCACGAGGGAAGTTTCGTTGCCATTTCCTTTCTCCGTGCCCTGCTCTTGCCAAAAGCAGACATCTATGTCGTGGTGTCGCCCCCCTTGCTCTTGGGTGCAGCCGCCTGGCTCCTGACAGCAATTCGCGGAAGCTGCTATCATTTTCACGTCCAGGATCTTCAGCCCGATGCCGCCATGGGATTGAATATGCTGCAACCCGGCACATTTACCAGGCTGCTTTACCGGCTGGAAGCGTTTGCTTACCGGCACGCCACGGGAGTAAGCGGCATTGGACCTGGAATGATCGAGGCTTTTCGGAAAAAAAATGTTCCGGAGAGTAAACTGGCCTTGTTAGCCAATGGATTCGATCTAACAGCCGCACAAACTCCTGTAGCGGTGGACTTTCGCAAAAAGCATGGCTTTCGCCCCGATGATTTCCTAGCTGTTTACGCAGGTAATCTGGGAACCAAACAGGGACTCGATATTTTGATCGATGCAGCCCAACTTTTGCACGGCAACCGCATCCACATCGTCATTTGCGGGGAGGGTGCTAGGAAATCCTTCCTGGAAAAAAAACTTTTAGAAAACAAACAGACCCATATTCAATTGCTGCCTTTACTCGACGATGCCGATTATCGCGCCATGCTGGCCACGGCGAATGTCTGCCTCATTACCCAACAAACTGGCTCGGGCAATGCCTTTCTTCCCAGTAAACTGTTGACCACCCTGGCTCATCGCCGCCCGGTCCTTAGTGTCGCCGATGCCGATAGCGCCCTTGCCCAAGCCGTCGCAGAGGGCGATTTTGGGATCAATCTTCCTCCGGATAATCCCTCTTTGTTAGCCCAGACCCTGGAGCAATTTCAGGACGACCCCGCGCAACTCGAACGCTTTCAGGAAAATGGATTCCGCTACGTATCGCGCTTCGATCATTCACGCGTGCTAGGCGAATTTGCCTCGCAACTAGCGCGGGAGCATTCCTTACATTATGCGACTCCTGGCCATTGATCCCTCCCTTCGCGGCACCGGCTTCGCCATTCTGGAGACAGATGGCCGTAAATCCACGGCTCTGGAATACGGAGTCATCGTCAATCTTCCCAAGTTGCCACAATCGGGTTGTCTCGTTGCCATTCACGAAAAAATCACCGACCTCATCCATCGGCATCAACCCGTGGAATGTGCCATCGAAGGCGTCATTTACGTGCAAAGTCTGCGCACCGCCATCACTCTCGGCGCGGCGCGGGGTGCTTCCGTGCTCGCTGTCGCCCAGCATGGCATTCCGATTTACGAATACGCGCCTCGTAAAATCAAACAGGCGGTGGTGGGACGCGGTGCCGCCGATAAACAACAGGTCGCATTTATGATCCGAGCTTTGTTAGGACTCACCGAGACTCCATCCCCGGATGCGGCGGATGCCCTTGCCATCGGACTGACCCATATCCAAACCCAGGCAGGATTGAAAATCCGAAAACAGGTGGCAGAAACATTATGAGCGAGCTTGCCGTAAAATGGTTGGGGCGAATGGACTATGGCAGTGCCCTGGTTGAGCAGGAAAAAATAGTGCAACGACACTCTGGCAATACTTTGCTCCTGCTGGAGCACGAACCGGTCTATACCATAGGAAGAACCTCCGACCAATCCAGCTTGCGTTCCGGCACTTTGCCGCATCCGGTGGTGACGACAAATCGTGGCGGGCAGGCCACTTACCACGGCCCAGGTCAGTTGGTCGGTTACCCGATTATCGATCTCAACCCGCTGCGTCGCGATTTGCATCATTACCTCCGCGTAATCGAGGAACTACTCATTCTAACCCTAGACTCCTGGCACATCCAGGCAAGTCGGCGGGAGGGGCTCACTGGAGCATGGGTGAACGACCGCAAGATCGCCAGCATAGGCGTGGGTGTAAAAAAATGGATCACCATGCACGGCTTTGCCCTTAACGTGGCAAGCGATCTTACGGGATTCGATTCCATCACTCCCTGCGGCATCGCCGGCGTGGAAATGACTTCGCTTAGCCGCGAGGTAAAACAGGAAATCTCCGTGGAGGATTGTGCCAGAAAGTGTGAGTCGATTTTTAAGGATCAGTTATTGAGGCGTCTTGCCTTATAAACGGGAGAAAGTTAGTTTTTCCCCGCGCGATTTCGATTTCAACCGCGCCCGTTGCATCCATCCTAAAAAGAGAGACATCCTGGGAACGGCAGTAGTCGATCAGTTCTCGAGGTATGTTTTCTGATCTTGGATAAAGAGCCGCCGAAGCCACGATCCGGGTAGGATTCACAGCCCGATAGAAATCCTCCAACCCACCTGGATCCAGGCGATGACGTCCTAAAAGAAGGGTGTCTGCGGCCAGTCTGCCTTTATAACTTGAGTTTAACAAAGACCGTTCGGTGGGAAACCCGCTATCGGAGACCAACAAAAAACTTTTATCACCTATCTGCAACCTAAGAACGAGGGAATGATCATCCGCCCGATTGCTATCCACTGTCGATGGCGGCCAGACTGCTTCGATGTGAGCTTCTTTGCCCAGTGAAATACGATCTCCTTGCGTAAGAAATCGAGCATCATTCCCGACCTGTAGTTTTTTAAAAACGAGGGAATCCGCCCCAGCTTCGGGCAAGTAAATGTCTGCGCGGGGGAAGTCGATAATGAATTGTCGAATGCCCCCCACGTGAGCGCTGTCGCCATGGGTTAGGAAAATAGCTTCCACACGATTGATTCCGCGCTTTTGCAAGTAAGGCCGCACCACCCTGCGATAACTGGTCTCGGAACCACAGTCGATCAACCAGTTTTTTCCATTTATTTCCAAGATTGCAGAGGCTCCATTGCCGAGGTCGAGGACGGTCAGCTTTTCCTTTTCAAAACGTTGCCACCAGGCGGGGCCGACGAATAAACTACCGAGCGGAATACTGGTAAAAACATTCAGCAAAGCTAACAGCAGGGAGACCAATCCCCAGTTGGCATTATTAAACAGAACGGCTAATCCAGCCGAAAGGGGAAAGCTTACCAGGGCCAGCACGCCGAGCAACAGCACTCCGAATGACAAAGGGACGATGAATAAATTTGCCAGCAGGGCAACCGGGGTAAACAAGTGGAAATACCATAACGTAAGCCCGACAGATCCCAGCCACGAAGCCAACGTGATGGCAAACATACCGCTTAATTGCGACCCCACCGTCCAGCCTGTTTTTTGCCGCCAGGTTAACAATTTTCTTGGAATAAACGGGTCAGGACGAAAAAAATCCTGGAAAATCGTTTTAATCGGGTTGTGCAGGATAATGAGAGACGCCACGACAAAAAAGGAAAGCTGGAAACCAGTGGCAAAAAGCTGCTGGGTATTGCCGAGAAGAATCAAAAAACAAGCCACCGCCAGAGTGTTGCCAGAGGTGGAGGCGCGGTTGAGCAGGGTGGAAACCACGAACGCAGATGTCATAACGGCTGCCCGGACACTGGCAGGATTCCAGCCCGTGATGAGGGCATAGGCAAAGACCAGCGGAATGGTTAGCATCATCGCATGATGCCGGCGCACACGAAGTAAAGTAAGCCCGAAAAATCCGATGGTGGCCAGCATGCCTATGTGCAGGCCGCTCACTGAAAAAAGATGCAGGGTGCCGGTAATGAGAAACAGCTCCTTGATGGCATCGGGAGTCTCTTTTTCCGCACCGAGAATCATGGCAGAGATCACGCCCGCCTGGATCGGGGAGTCGCTTAGATCTTTGGTTATAATGGTGTTTAAAAAAAGTCTGGTTCGTTGCGCCAGTCGTCTCGGCAGCCAGTCTGCGCCTTTGGTTGCGATTTTGGCATTGGCAGCGAGGGGCACGCGTACCTGGGAATGGATGTCCTGGCGCGACAACCAGTTGGCGAAATCGAATTCCGCCGGATTTCTTGGCTTCGGAATTTTAGAGAGGATACCTTCGAAACTTACGACATCACCGATCTGCGGATCGGCGTTTGGCCAGGAGATAAACAAGGAAACAGGCCCGACGGATTGAACGTCCTGCACGGTTAGCCAGGCAGATTTTACCTGGAAACTGCTTCTAATCGCGCCGGATGAGGAGGCGATCTCACTGGCGGCAGAGTCCACCACGGCAACGCCTTGAACGGTGATCTCCCGATCCGCCACCAGTTGCGAAAGAGCCATGCCGGGGTTGTTGTAAAGTGGCAGGCTGTGCAAACCATAAAAAACGCTGCTTACTAACAAAAGAAGCAGGGGAGTTTTACGCACGGCCAGCCAAGCTAAAAATGTCGTCGCCACGGCGAACAGACAAAGACTCACCTGGGCTGGGAAAACATCTGCCAGTAAAATGCCCCCGATGGCAGCGACGGTGATTCCCACGAATGGATATTTGCCAGTCGGAGAATTAAAAGCGCTCATTTGCTAGGCTGGTTGCAACCGTATTTCTGCTGGCGTAATCTGATGAGGCTCGCAGATTCGTTTCACGCAATGCTCCCAGGTTTCCTGTCCGCTGATGATGGCGATTTCGACTCTTAGAAAAAAGATGGGGACTTCCAAGGGAGCCATCGTGGGGAAACGCACGGCATCTTTTTCGGTGGTGATGATGGCATGCACATCGCGCCGGATGCAGCGCTGAATAAAGACGGTGAGATCTTCGCCAGAATAGCGGTGGTGATCTGCGAATCTGCGAAATACGATCACGTTGGCGCCCAGTTTTTTAAGGCCATTCTCGAAACTTAGAGGAGAGGCTATGCCGCTGAGTGCCCCCACGTATTTTTCTTTGAGAAAATCGAGGGGAACAATTTCCCCTGTGTGGAGGTTTTCGAGGTATTGGGGCTGATGCGAACATTCTATGATTTCGGCCCGTCTGTTATACTTGCGAATGCGTTTTATCAGCGCGTCGTTGTCGCCTTCGCTTTTGGTTAGGAAGATATAGCTGGCCCGGTGCAAATTTTCGGGGGGCTCCCTCAAAGTGCCTCGGGGGAGGAGGAATTCGTTGCCGAAAGGCGCCTGGCAATCGACCAGCACGATGTCGAGCCGGTGTTTAAGGTGCAGGTATTGCAATCCATCATCCAGGATCAGGGTGTCTGCTCCAAAATCGTTGATGGCCAGCACACCGCTTTTCACCCGGTTTTTATCCACGATCACCGGCACATCGCGAAGATTTTTTGCTAGCATAAAGGGCTCATCGCCCGCGTATTCGGAATCCATGAGAATCTGTTTGCCATCGGAGACCACGCGGGGTTTACGCCGGGTCTTTTGCAAAAGAAGACGCTGCCAGAAAGTGCGGGTATCGGGTGGTGGCTTGCTTTTATAGCCACGGGTAAGAATCGCCACGCGCCGTCCGCCATCCTGGAGCGCGCGGGCAAATTTTTCGACGACCGGTGTCTTGCCGGTGCCACCGACCGTGAGATTGCCAATGCTAATCACGAGACAGCCCAATTGATGATCGCGAATATAGCGTTTTTTAAACAGGAACAAACGAGCCTGGACGATGAGGCGGTAAATTTGCGAGAGACCTAGCAAAAGTGTCCGCAAGAGAGAGGCCTGGAAACCCCGGGCCCGGCCCATGATGACCTCGATGGCGTATTCTTCGGCTTCTTCGAGGCGACGGCTCATGCGATGTTAGTTATGGATTTCGAGAGTTTTAACCCCGAGATTGTCCACGGTGGTGATTTTGGTCGTGGCAGAGGAGAGCCCCGAGGCGGCGGCCATGGCTTGGGCGACGGCGCCGGGACGTTCGAGTGTGACTGCGGCGATGGTCGAGCCGGAGCCGGAAAGGAACCCGCCCAAGGCGCCGGCTTCCTCGGCAGCGGCAAGCACTTTTGGGAGAAATGGGATGAGCTGTGTGCGATAGGGTTGATGGATTTTATCGGAAAAAGCGCCTCGCAGACCGGCGTAATTTTTAGTGGCAAAAGCAGCAGTGATGGCGCAGGCATTGCCGAGGGAATGCACCGCGTCGGCGATGGAGAGGTGTGGAGGCATCACTTTGCGAGCCGAGCTGGTTTCGGTCTCGAAATCGGGGATGAGGAGGACTATTTTTAGGGCGGGATCGACCTCGAAACGCGCTACCGCGCCATTTCCCCGGGCCACGGTAAATCCGCCAAAGGCAGCGGGGGCGGCGTTGTCGGGATGCCCCTCGAGACAAGCGCAGAGACGAAAAACGGCATCCAAGGTAAGTGGCAGACCGGCGATTTCGTTGAGGGCCTGCAAAAGCCCGAGGCGCACCGTGACGCTACTGCCGAGACCGCGCGAACGCGGCACTTCGCCAGAGATGGACCATTGAAAAGGGAAGGGGAGCACGCCTGTTTTCCGAAAAAATGCTTCGGCAGCCTGGGCGATCATCGGTTCGGGAGGCTGACTTTCGCCGCGTTCGAGGACGAGAATATTATGCACTGAGAGGGCGAGGCCAAGACAATCGAAGCCCGGCCCGAGATTGGCCGAAGTTCCTGGGACCTGCACTTTTGCACTGTGGATCAACATGCAGCGAAGAATCGGCGACAAGCCACCCGCGTTCAATCACCAAATTGCCTGCTCCAATTTGGTTGCCTCATATAATCACTCGTCCGCACCCAGGTTACCTCGTTTTCTGGAGCATAGTTTTCCGGTGTTTGGTTGCCGCAATGGCTGCTTGCCATTTCCCGTCTGCCCACTACTCTCGCGCCATGTCAATCCGCCTTGATGGTCGCGCTGCCGACCAAATCCGCCCACTTTTTTTCACTCCCGGCATCGCTCCCCACGCCACTGGTTCGGTCCTTATTGCCACCGGTAACACCCGGGTGATTTGCAGCGCGATGATCCAGGAAAAAGTGCCCCGCTGGATGAAGGAACAAAACGTCGCTGGCGGCTGGCTCACCGCAGAGTATTCCATGCTCCCGTATTCCACGCTCGACCGCAAGGAACGCGACATCACCAAAGGCCGACTCGACGGGCGCAGCACCGAGATTCAACGTCTCATCGGACGATCCCTGCGGGCTGTGGTGGATCTGGAAAAACTTGGCCCCCGCACGCTTTGCGTCGATTGCGATGTTCTCCAGGCCGATGGCGGCACGCGCACGGCCTCCATCACCGGGGCGACCGTCGCTGTGGTCCTGGCTTGTTATAAGCTCGTTGCCGAAGGTAAACTCGCCGCCTTGCCCATCCAAAAACTTGCCGCTGCCGTAAGCGTCGGCATCTGTGGCGGTGAAGTGCTGCTCGATCTCGATTATCTCGAGGATAAGGATGCCGCGGTGGATATGAATATCGTGATGACCAGCGATCTGCAATTTATCGAGGTGCAAGGCTCGGGCGAGGAAGCGGTTTTTTCCGAAAAAGAACTCGCCCAACTGCTTGCTCTTGGTAAAAAAGGCGTAGCTGACCTCTTACGCGGTCAACTGAACGCGCTCGAACAACAGGGCATCTCCGTGACTTAACAAAAAAGGGAAACACACAACTATGAAAAAAGCACTCATCACAGGCATCACCGGTCAGGACGGATCCTATCTCGCTGATCTTTTATTAGACAAAGGCTATGAAGTCCACGGCATCATCCGTCGCGCCAGCACGTTTAACACCTCGCGGATCGACCACATCTACGCCGATCCGCACGTCAACGACGTAAAGCTCTTTCTCCATTACGGCGATCTCTCCGATTCGGTAAACCTCGTCAAACTGCTTTACAGCCTGCAACCCGACGAAATCTATAACCTCGGCGCGCAGAGTCACGTGCGGGTGAGTTTCGACGTGCCGGAATACACCGCTGACGTCACTGGCGTGGGCACCATCCGCATTCTCGAAGCGATTCGTGAGTCGGGGGTTAAACCGCGCTTTTACCAGGCTAGTTCTTCAGAAATGTATGGCAAAGTGCAGGAAGTGCCGCAAAAGGAAACCACACCGTTCTGGCCGCGGAGTCCGTATGGCTGCGCCAAAATGTTCGGTTATTGGGCCACGATTAATTACCGCGAAAGTTACGGTCTTTTTGCCAGCAACGGCATCCTTTTCAACCACGAAAGCCCGCGACGCGGAGAAACTTTTGTCACGCGTAAAATTTCCCGCGCCGTAGCTGCGATCAAGCTCGGCCAGCAGGACTCGCTTTATCTCGGCAACCGCGAAGCCAAGCGCGACTGGGGTTACGCTCCCGAATATGTCGAGGGCATGTGGCGCATGCTCCAGCACGATGAACCGGACGATTTTATCCTCGCGACCAACGAGACCTATTCCGTGCAACAATACGTCGAGGAAGCTTTCGCCAGCGTCGATCTGGATTGGGAAAAATACGTCAAATACGATGCCCGTTACGAGCGTCCGGCAGAAGTCGATCTCCTGATCGGTGATCCCGCCAAAGCAAAGGAAAAACTGGGTTGGGAACCGAAAACGAAATTTAAAGAGCTCGTTAAAATCATGGTCGAAGCCGACCTCGATAAAGCGCAGGGAATCAAACGTCCCGGCACACCTCCCTAAAAACGAGGGTGCTCCTTGTTTTAATAGAGAGACCGTCCTAACCTGGCCGCTCGGTTACGAGCTAGTTTTAGCGCAGGATCAGCTAGGGATCGGTGATTTCGCGCACGGTTACATTAAGTAAACCGTTCGCATCTTTCCGCACCGAAGTAATCTGGAACGGACGATCCCGCCCACGGTTCACCAGCGTGCCCGGGGCGGGGACCGAACGGCCCTCGGGATATTCCACAATGATTCGCGTCTGCCCGCCACCCACTCCAATGGCGTTCGCGAGACGGTTGCTGGGGCGCATGATCGCCCGGTTGCCATCGCTGGCTCGCACCACGAAATTGCCTTCGAGATAAGTCGTCGATTTGGGGCCGCCCGCCTCGGAAAGGGGCCTCAATTCGGGCACGCCAACCAGTTTGCCGCGCGGCATGAGACCAGGACGATACGTCTGCCAGCGGGCGGTTGCCTTGGGGGTGGGCACAGCGGAGGAGGCGATCACTTTTTTCGGAGTCGGCGTCGGCGTTGGTGGAAGAGGGGTCACCGCAGCCACGATCAAGGTAGGACTGGGAGATGGAGTCTCCACAGGCAGAGCGGCGAGCACTTGCGGCGTGGGGCTGGCGACGGGCGCGACTTTTGGAATCGGCACGGCAGGCCCCTTCACCGGGAGGGCGCGCGCCACACGGATTTCGGTCTGGTCGGGTGTGGGACCACTTCGAGCCACCACCACGGGGGCGGATTTGTTATCCTTCTCCACCAGGATGGCGCGGGCAGGTTCGAGCAGATCCGAAACTGGCAAAGGAGCACTGAGGTTAGGCATTTCGGGCGGCGAAAGATGCACTTCGCGTCCGCTGCTCGAACCGTAGGAATCGTAGTTTAACGGGATAATGGTTACTAACAATGCCTCTCCCTCCAGTCGCGCGACATGAAGCACGGCAGAGAGATCGTAGGTGCGTTCCAGTTTGATATCCACTCCGGGAGCCAGCAGTTTTGCCAGATCGTCGCGATATTCCGGTGATGCCGGGTAAATTTGCTCGATCTGCAACCGCGGTTCCTCGGTGGAACGGGCGCGGGCCACGTAGCCCGAGGTGAAAATCTTTTTCTCATTCAAAGACTCGCTCCCAACCACCGTAAACTGGCCGGTGAGATAGGGGATGGAATTATCCTTCTGCGTGTAATTATCAAGGTAGGCGTGGAGCAACTGGCGATTGATCAGGGCCAGCTCCGCGTCGGTCTTTTCGGCATACAATTCATGTAGTTGTGCAGCGGTAAAAAAACGTCCGCGAGGAGCTGCGTTTGGCTCGAAACGTTTTGGAGCGTCGAGCTTTTTCAATTTCCTAAGAATGGCATAACTGCGCGGATGCTCCGGGTTTTGAAAAATATAATAGCTCCCCATTCCAGCAGCCATCACCACACCGGTTAGGAGTAGCAAAAAAACCGTCCAGATAAAAAGATTGTCTTTGGAAGGTGCCTTGGTGCGTTCGCTGCGGCGAGCCAGCAACTCGCCTTCGATGGTCATGCGAGGACGACGGCGGGAGGGGTTGAGATTCTGCTTCACTGCGCGACTGCGGCTACTTCTGGTTCAAACGAAGTGCCACATCCGCAACTGCGCACCGCATTGGGATTAACCACGCGAAAGCCCGCCCCGGCAAGATCATCCACATAATCGAGCATCGACCCGGCCAGAAGCTGCTGACTGGGTGCATCCACAAAAATTCGCACACCATCACGTTCGCTCACGGCATCACCTGCCTCTGCCTCGCCCAATGCCATATCGTATTGCAGACCGGCACACCCGCCGCGACTGATGCCAACGCGCAAGCCGCTCTCCGTGCCGAGACCTTTGCTGGCGAGGAGCGATTTGATTTCTTCGGCGGCTTTTTCGGTAATAGTGATCATTTTTCTTGTGCAAAGTAGTCTTCCAACGCGGCAAAGTCAAAAAATCCATTTCCCTTCGCCGCAGCCCGCAGGCATGGTGCTTTTGCATTATCTCTCCCATGGGAAACATCCGCCTCCTACCCGAAGAAGTCGCCAACCAGGTCGCCGCTGGCGAAGTGGTGGAACGCCCTGCCTCGGTGGTCAAGGAACTCGTCGAAAATAGCCTCGACGCCCAGGCACGCCGCATCGAAGTCCTCATTCGGCGCGGTGGTATTTCGCACATTAAAATCGTCGATGACGGCATCGGGATGGATCGTGACGACGCCCTGCTTTGTCTCGAGCGTCATGCCACGAGTAAAATCCGCCTTGGCAGCGATCTCGCCGCCATTGCCACCCTGGGATTTCGCGGGGAAGCCCTGCCCAGCATCGCCAGTGTGTCGCGATTTCGCCTCAGCACACGCCCCCGCGAGGCCGAGGAAGGCACCGAAATCCTCATCTCGGGTGGAAAAATCGAAGCCGTTCGCGCCGGGGGCGATGCTCCAGGCACCCAGATCGAAGTGCGCTCGCTTTTTTACAATCTGCCCGCCCGCCGCAAATTTCTCCGCACCGAAAACACCGAATCCAGCCACATCGAACATGCGCTCCATCTCCAGGCCATCGGACATCCGGCGGTGGCTTTTACCTTTTTGCGCGACGACCGCACCGTGTTTCAGCTCCCAGCTTCCGCCGATCTCTCCGACCGTCTGCGCGATCTTTATGGCCGCGAACTGGTCGAACAGCTAGTCATCATCCCCGAGACCGACATTGATGGGATCCAGGTCCGTGGAATGATCGGTAAACCTGGCATCAGTCGCTCCAGTCGCACTCAGCAGATTAGTTTTGTCAACGGACGCGCAGTGGAAAATCCCACGATTAATTACGCCTTGCGCGAAGGCTATCACACGGCCCTCATGCGCGGGCAGCATCCGGTGACCTTCCTCTTTCTCGATATGGACCCGGCCGCTGTGGATGTCAACGTCCACCCGGCCAAGCGCGAAGTGCGGTTTCGCGATCCCATGCATTTGCGCGAAGTGCTTGCAGGCGTCATTCGTCGCACCCTGGAGGCCACGCGCGGCGATTGGGAAAAGAAATTCACCCCGCCTGTTTTTACCCCGCCAGTCAACCGGACTTTCGTTCCGTTGCCAGCGACCGAAACTTTCGTTAAAAAAGCGGCGCTTCTCCTGCCTCACGTCGATTCGTCCGGTGTTAATTCCACGCCAGTTTTCCCCCCGCCAGTCCCGCTGCAACCGCCCGAGTTGGAAGTCCCTTCGCTCGTCTCGGCACCACCGCCGCAATTCAAAATTCTTGGCGTGCTCGGCAAACTTTACATCCTGCTCGAATCTGCGGAGGGACTGGTGCTCGTCGATCAACACGCCGCCCACGAACGCATCCTTTTCGAGCAGGTGCAACGCAGCATGGAGACGCGCGGCGTGGCCTCGCAACGCTTGCTTCTCCCCCTCACCATCAACGTCCCGCCGCGCGATCACGCCTGGCTTTCGCAAAATCTCGCCACCCTTCAGCGCATGGGAATGGGCATCGAACCCTTCGGCCAATCCGCCGGGGATACCACCTATAAAATCGACGCCATACCCGGCTTCGTGCGCACGAGCGATCCGCTGCAACTCATCCGCCAGCTCATCGACGATTTGCGCAGTGTCACCACCCAGACCTCCAGCCTGCGGTTGGGCGAGGACGTCATCGCAAAAACCGTCTGTCGTCATGCCGTCAAAGCCAACGACTTGCTCCATCCCGAGGAGCAATCGCAATTGATTCGGGATCTGATGGCCTGCGATCTGCCTTATTGTTGTCCGCACGGACGTCCCACTCTCATCCAGTTTAGCTATCCCGATTTGGAAAAAAAATTCGGGCGAAAAGTATAAATCGGGTAACGACAAAAGCTGGAACACTCTTAAACCCTTGTTATCGGGGGCTTTACGAAAAAATCTAAAAAAGTGAAAATCCGGCAGAGTTCGACCAAGTTTGGAAGTTGACCGAAACTGATGCGAATTTGATTTCACCCCGACATTGGACGCTGCGAAGTTGCGAATTGTAACTTGTTACCATCAAAGTCACAAATGAGCCGAGATTTCATGGAAATTAAGGCGACGCAGACGCTTCATAACCCGCTTATGGCAGATGAAATTTATTAAAATAGCGCAAGTAGGCGGGCTTTTAACATAGTCAGTGGCGCGAAGTTAAGCGATCTCATCTATTTTTAAAACCGTTCAGTTGTGACTTGACACATCACTTACAATACCACAATAACTTTAAATATGATTAAATCAGCTCACAGCTTACAGCTTACAGCTCACAGCTCACAGCTCACAGCTCACAGCTCACAGCTTACAGCTCACAGCTCACAGCTCACAAGCAAGTGCAAAGGCTTTATAGTCAAAGTTTTACTGCCGCACGGGCTGCAATAGCTATCCTGGCTGGTTGCTTTTTCTTCACTACCGAAGGATTCGCCGAAAATAGTCTGCAAGTCCATCCCGTTGAAGCGGCCAAAGTCGCCATCAAAGCCAAAAACGACGAAGAGGCTCTGAAACTTCTTTCATCCTTTATCCGATCAAACGCCACAACTCCCGAGGTTATCGAAGCCCGTTTTCTCCTCGGCCAGATTCAGGCCCGCCAGGGGCAGGTGGATGAAGCGTTCCGCAACTTCAGCGCGGTTATCACCGCTGCCCGTGACACCGAATGGGCCGCAAAAGCGTTGGAGGAAACCGCCAAGCTCCACGAGGCTCGTGGCAACCGCACCAGGGCGCAGCAGGCGCGAGATACCCTTCTTCGGGATTTTTCCGAAAGTCCGACCACTCTCAGGGTTTGGTCTGTCGTTGCAGATCGCCATTACCAGGCCCGACAATTCAAGGAAGCACTTGTCATTTACGAAAGGCTGTCAGCATCCCTGCGCGGGCCAGCCAAGGAACAGTTCGAATCCGCCAAAACCATCATCGAATCCGGTGGCGATCCAGCCCGTCTGCTCGAAGCAGCCAACAGAGCGTTGAAGAATAACCGGCGAGATCTGGCCATGAACCTTTACGAAATCGTTTCCAAGCAGGGGACGAACCCCGCGACCATCGCCGAAGCCCGTGTGAAATATGCGTGGTGCCTTTACTCGGTGGGCGGTCCCGTCAACCTCGTCGAAGCGGAAAAAATTTGGACCACCATCGCCTCGCAGGAACCCAAGAGCGAGTGGGGCGGGCAAAGTCGCTGGCATCTCGTCCAACTCCATGCCGGACCCAAGCGTGAATGGCAAAAGGCCGTTGAAATGTGCGCCGCTATCGCAAGAGACTTCCCTTCCGACTCATTCCGCCACGAACAAGCACTCTATACCAGGGCCTGGCTCCTGCGCACACACAAGCAGTGGGGTCAGGCAAAATCCGCTTTCGAGGATCTGGTGCGCTATTACCCGGCCAAAGGCAGCCATCCGCCTATTGTGCGCTACATGGAAGAAGTGGCAGATGGCCTTGCGAACCCTTCCCAGGCATCCACCCCATGAAGCCAGCCCACGCCTTTTGTATTCTGATTCTTGCGCTCTTGCCGGTCTTGGCGTGGGCGTCGGAATCTGGTGCACCGCCGAGTGCCACCCCATCACAGTCACCCGTCGCAACTCCGCGCGAATCGCTGGAGGCATTCCGAAAGCAACACCGCGCATTGATCGCCGACGTCCCCCAAGCATGGAGAGTTCGCTTCGCGCCACGTGATGCCATTCCCGCTCCCACAATTGATACCCTGCAAAACCTCTCTACGGGCCTGCTTGACTGGCTGGACTCCTTACCCGTCGATCAGCCTGACGTAGCACCACTCATCACCTCTTGGACCTCGATTTTCAAAGATGTCTTTACCCTCCGCATCATGCTGGAGTGGCAAAGTTTCGAACCTGCATGGCAGGAGTTCGGGCTATTGCAGCCGCGTCTTCTAGAGAGATCCTCCCGACTACCGCACGAGCACGTCGCCAAAGCCACCGCCGCCCTTGCCGCCCCCATCCTCCGTCTGTGGGTGCAGGAGCAGCACGACACCCTGCTTCCGTGGATGGAGAAATTCGAGATCGGGTGGCTCGCCGATCCGCAGGGTCAACTTCCTTCCTGGTGGCTCAAAAACCGCAGCGACTACGCTATGTCGCTCACCGGAAAAGATTCGAGCTTCGAATCCAGGAAAGTTGGCGAACAATGGATCTTCGATTACCTCGCCGACTCTTCTACCCCGCTCGATCGGCGCACCTCCCTGGTATCACGCCATGCCTTGCACATGCATTCGATAGGCCATGCCGAACGTGCTGGCACCATTCTCGCATGGTGGAAAAAGCAGCACCCCAAAGCGACCGCCCAGGATGTCCGCTTCCTTCATATACAGTTTTTCGTTCGCCAAGTCGGCCACGGAAACCGGGAAGCCGCCCGAGAAGTCCTCGCCCTACTTGACGTGCTGGTTGAATCCGGCGCCCTCAGCCCCGAAGATGACCGCTTTCGCGTCGTAACCCAAAACTATTATAGAAACCTGCAGCATTCCGACCTCGACCATACGATTTTGATGGCGCAGTTGTTGGAATCCCGGAGCACCAACCCAAACGAGTAACCATGAACCATCACCACCACATCAAGCCTATCTTCGCCGCCCTGCTCTGCGGCATCCTCGCCAGCGGGCAGGCCTTTGGCATCACGGCTGCCGAAAACCTCAGCGGCCAGATCGAAATCAGCCCGTTGACACCCATGGCAAGCTGGCCAAACTCTAGCTTATCCAACGCCCTCGCACCTAACTACACCGCCACCATTAGTGTGACTGTAGTTAGGGAACAACAGGTTGGCGAGGTTAACTACAAGCTTTCCAGCGGCCCGGATGCCACCACTGGCAGCAGCGATTCGAATGTGGCCTGGACCACGAGCGGCACCACCTACAGTATCACCAACACGGCGGCAGATACCGCCAGCGCGACCATGACACTTACCTGTGTTTGGTCTCCGGAAGTTAGAAGTGGCAGTGGCCAGGACCCCGGCCCTGGGGTCATCGCCGGGCAAGCCGATGCCGCCGTGCAACTGCTTGATTCGGTGGTGAACTGGGATTTCGATCGCACCCGCCAGTGGGCCGACGGGCAGAAAGAGATTGGCTATGAGGTGACCGTGACCGACACAAACGGCTTCGGTCTTGAAAACTGGACCTTTACCGAGTTTACAGCGACGGATGCCCACCCCGCAAATCCCGGATGGGAGATTATTACGGTGGCAAATACCGCCGGAGCTCCGCGATGGACTTTTGCTGCAAATATCACAAGTTCCACCCCCTCCAAAGGCAAAGTCAAAATGACTTACAACGACGGCAGCGCCGAAGAACGAATCTCGTCGGTGGAAATTGCATTCATTAAAATCAAATTGGTCAAAGTGGGGTTCTCGGGATCCGGCAACCGCGAAATTAGTTCCGATAATGGCGGCACCAACTACACCGCACCGCACTGGAACGACCCTGACGGGGACGGCACTTCTTCGGATGGTCACGCTCACCCGGTGGCGTATATCAGCGACACCAAACTGACGATATTACCGGAGTGGAAACTTGAACCCGTCGTCGCTGGAGTTGACCTCAAAATCAAAGTAACCGGACCGGATTCGATCTCCATCGCAGAAGTCAATACCCAAGTGAGCGGAGACAAGGTCGATCTAGCCAGTGCCGCAGAGGCTTCTGCGAATTTTGAAAAGGGAAAAGTGCGTTACTGGGAGGATGATTTTGTATTGACCTTTGAAGCCAGCTTTCGTGACGTGAACGAATGGGTGGAGGTCGGCAAAAGTAATAACCAGTTCTACGTTACGCACGGTACTCCGGGCTTTTCTCCTCTATTTCACACTCTTGTCGACGTGGGGTGCCGGAATTCTAATGGACAAACAACAGAAGCCGGTATAGTCGCGTCGATATGGAGTGATTTTGTGGCTCCAAGTTCTGGATTTCCGACAGTGTTGCCCGCCCGCCCACCCGGCATGGTAGGACCCTTACAATCTCTTTACTATTATCGGACGCCATATAATTCCAATGTATCATCTACGGTAGCTAAGCTTTTAGCTGACGGTGACGGTCGCTGCGGTGCATGGGCGCGTTTTCTACAAGCCATCATTAAGACGCACGGAATTCGAGGCGTTGAGGCACGGCAAGTCATTCCTTCACCCCCGCCAAACAGCGGCTTGCAAGGTCATCAGATTTGGGTGAAAAATCAAGATCTTGGACCTTTAACCGCATCACCTCCTGGCCTTCCCGTTCCAATCAATGGTATTGCAGGACAAGGCTCTTCCAATCCTTCTAAATCTGTTTTTGACGATCACGGGGTTACTACTTATGCCGGGATGATCTACGACCCTTCCTATGGTAAATCCTTCGAAAATTTATTGGAATGGCAGCGAAATGCTTTAGATTCCGTCAGCTTTCATGATAGCCAACAGTTAATATTTTACAGCAATTCAGGACAATCATGGCAACAGCTTGTCGAATACGGAATTATAGAACCTTAAAATTTTAAAAATTATGAAATATCCCCGACTTAGCCTTAGTTGTATAATCGCGATTACAAATATTTTCCTGACTTACAGCTCTTGTGCTGAGCACTCCGATGGCGTAACTATTCTTAGGGAAATGGATATTACTCAAGAGGGAAGAAAAATACTAGTTACACTCGGCATGCCAACTACAAGCCCAGTTTCTGAAAAAAGTCAACATGAAGCAGAGGATGAAGGTATACATCGTATTCCTCGATCATTTAGAACATTATCTGTAAAGCTTCGCTCTTCTGATGGATTGCAGATCATACTCTGGAAGACAGAGATCGACGCAACTCCGGGCTCGCAAGCCGAGGTTAAAATTAATGGCCTTTTAGTAAAACAAAATCTCGCGATGCTTCTCTATTCGACATCCAAGACGCATTTGGTTCTTATGCCAATGCTCTCTGATTTACCAAGTCTACCTAAGTCTCAGGAATTCTTTCTTGCAGAGACGAATGCGTTTTCTTTAATCGAAGATGCAAATCTTGCGGTCGTTAATGGAGAAGTGCGTGCGACCATCGAACTCGATCCAGGCGGAATACGAGTGTGGCGTGTGACATCTAATTATAACTTGGAAAAGTTGACTGATCATGTCGAATAGCCGGAGGAGAAGGGGATTGAGGGTAAATTTTGTGAAAGCTAGCAACCAGTTATCCCAGTCGTAATAGCCCCAGCCCCAATAGTCTTCACTCCACTCCGGCTGGTAGTTGAACATGTGTGGGATAGCGGTGGTTATCAGTGCTTCGGTGGTGTATTTATTGGAAATGGTCTGCGTTCCCTGATATTGATAGTTAGAGTCCATCAACAACCATGCGTTGTCCATGGAATCCTCCTCACTCCGCTCGAAGTGGCTCGATACCATGGCTTTTGCTTCGCTCTCCCTGATCTGCCCGCACTCCAATCCCTCCGACAATCTCATTGCCAGCCGGTGGTTGCAGGATTTTTTAACCCACTCCACCGCCTCTCTGGACCATCGCCTTTTTATTGCTCAACTGCCCGCAATACGCCACCCACAAAATGAAACGACTTCCACTGCCAAAGCAGCTTGCATATTGCATAATTCCAGTGACAGCAGGCTTGCTCTCAATGGCCTCCAATGCAAAAGCCTCCTTCGAGGAGAGCATGACGATCTCTCCATCAGAGCCCAAGAAATCCTGGACGACGCCAGAGCTTGCAAAAAATGTGACAGCCACACTGCACCTGACGGTGGATGAAACGGGGACCTACAAAGAAATCGACTATCAGTGAAAACTAAGAGACAGGTCTTTTTATTTACATTGTTGATATATTAAAAGCACAGGGAATTAGCTCTATATTAACTCAGATTAATCCCAATAAAACACACGACTTTGGCTCGGGGCCTAGTGCCGCAAAGGGCTTTGAGGTAGATCCCAGTCTCCCTGGGCAAGGCCCAGATGCTCCACAAAATTCGTTTCGAGACCATGCTGTTGTCCGCTATGGCGGGGTGATTTACGACCCATCTTATGGCGAAACTTACTTGAGCGAAATCGCATGGGAAAATTCCGCACTGACCCAATTTCATCACGGTGATCCAGTAATAGGCTCAACCCCAGATACCAAAGGTGTTCAAGAAACCGTTTTTATTCCATGAAAAAATATCTAGCAATATATACAATATTAACTCTCCTGATCAGTATCATCCCTGAGATGCACGCAAAGGAAGATACTGACATCATTGTCTTTTCTAAAAATTACGATGGCGCAGGAACTTTGATTGTTGTGGAACGATTAAAAACCACGATTGAAGGTGAATTTGCAAGTAATATTGGAGGCTTTTACCCGGAGCTTTTTTTTCTTTGGATGAGAGCTGGTGCTAAAGCAATCAGTTTTCACTCAGAGTACATCGGGATTGGAGCAAAATTGATCCCCATAACTAATATGCAAAGCTTACCTCGGGCATCGAAGGATCCTGAGCGCGATGCCAAGAGTCTTGAAAACCTGCGAAAGAGAATAGAATCGAATACTCTGGCTAAGCCTACCGTCCTCAACTCTACAATTATTGATGGCCGCCTTTATATGGTTTTTTGGAATAACCTTTGGACGAGTGTTTTATCGTATCAAGTCTCTAACGGCCATTCCAGTGAAGTGGTGGTCCAGCAAATTTTCAGGGACAGTTCTGCATCACACTTATTTGCACGGAAAGCAGAGATCAAGACATTCAATTTGGAAAACGAACAAAAAATCCTAGTGCAGGTCTCCTTTTCTGATGGCCAAGTTAAGAGTTCCAAGATGGATTCTAAAACATATAAATTCGAAAAAATCATCATAGATTGGTAGGAATTTTTGTGATTCAAGGCAGAGCCTTCGTCATCCATGCGACTCCTATTACAGTCTGGATCGGAATCGAAGAGGTTTTAAATAATGCGACAACCATCTCGATCGATGAAGGCCACTGCATAATACGAATGGACCCAGCTAAACTAAAGCGAGTTAAAACGCAGGGAAGCAGAAGTATAACTATCCCTTCTGGATCCATTCTTGGACGTTTGCTACAAATTAAACAGTTATTTTTTCATGAGAAAGATGATCCTTTTTACTAAAAAATCAAATCAATAGTGAATCACCAACTATTTTAATTTGCGATACGAAAACAAAAGAATATCGGCTAATTTCCGACTCCGGGAGCGAATTGAAAAGATGATGAAGATTTTTTGCGTGCGAGAAGCTTTCGGGATAAGTCAGGATCGGCCTGTTGCCCAAATTGCTTGATTAGGCATGGTTAAATGTTAGAAGTGATTTCCATGATAAGATTACATAGCAGACAAGATGAGTTGTGGTGTGAGCCGTTTAATCTGGCTCGTCGGATACCGGAAGATCATCCGTTGCGACGGTTACAAGAGGTCTTGGATTTGCGCGGAGACGTCATCACAGGACATGCACGCTGGCTCTGATTCGTAATCCTGGCCGACAGCCTAAAACACTTAATTACAATGACTGACCTATGAAATGCACGAAATTTGTCATACTGGTTATCGAAGCCTGTTTATGCCTCACCTTTGCGGATGCTCGCGAGATTCTATATTCTGACTATGAAAAATCGTTGAAAGCAGATCTCGTTATAGGTGCCGTCTCCGTAGAATCGAAATCTCCCACGGAGATGAAGTTTTATGTGAAAGACGTGATTAAAGGGCAATTTTCCGCCAACACCCTCCAATTGCATTTTTACGAAAATTACTCAAGGACCACTGAATCTCCTTCGGTGAAATCGGTGATTGACGGGACTGTGATCCTCTTTTTGGAAGCCTCCGTGGAGGGAGACTATCGTCTGTGTCATGGCTGGCAGGGCGTTCTTAATTTCAAGCCTACCGAATATGCGGCCAATCAGGAGAGAATCTCAAAGATTCTTAATATTCAATCTGTTGCAAATCTTGAGGAGAAAGGTCAGATATTAGTGTCTCTGCTAAATGGCGATCTTATGGATCAAAGAACTGCTTTGGATATCCTTATAAACACTACTATTCTTACTGAAGAAGTATTTAATGAGATGAGCTTGCTTGTCGGCACCATTGCGGCCTTGAACTCGCCCGATGTGGTCGTGCGTCGTGACGCACTGCTTGTGCTCGGAAAATACAGAGATCGCTCATCACTACCAGAAATTGTCAAGATGTTAACGGACGATGAGGAAGCTGTATGGTCTGCTGCTGAATCCGCTCTTCAAGATATTACTGGCCGACGCAAAATTTTGCCGGCTTTGCCTACAAAGGCACAAAGAGATCAAGCGTTTGACGACTGGACAGATCGATTAAAAAAAATTATAACTTCAGATCTCACTAAACGACCTTTTTCAGAAGGTCAGGGCGAGCAAATGAATTCTCCTAAAAAATCGTGGGACGGCAGTTGATCAGCGACTGGAAGAATGATAGTCGGGCGGTTTGCCAATGGCGGGGTGCGCATCGCCATCTTGGAAGAGGTATTTGATGTGAATCGCAAAACGATCCGATCGTTGGGGCAGGCTATTCTTACGCGCGATTCCACCACGTTCAAACCGGCAGAAACACGCACTTTCACATTGCCGTCCGCAACATGCGTTGGGCACCACGGCCCTGCCACTTAACTACGGGACGGTGCTTCGCATCCGCAAAACCTCGCGGACGGACCCCAGCAAACTCAAATCTACGAGAACCTGCTCATCGAGCGGGAATCCGCGTTTCTTTCGGTAAAATCCTTCGCAAAACTTTTACGACTTTGTTGTGCCTTTGGGGTGCCCCCCCTGGTTTTACGAGGGGACGAAGCCATCAATAAGAAACTTGAGCTAATCCACGTTTCTTATGGAAAGTTAAAATTGACATTTTCATCTCATTTTCGACACCTCTGAACGTGTAAATCCCCGGCAGATGAGCCTTGCGCTTTGCCTTATAAAAGCATCATTTTCTTGCAAATGCACTGGAGCCGACGACGGGATTCGAACCTGCGACCTGCTGTTTACGAAACAGCTGCTCTACCACTGAGCTACGTCGGCATCAAGCTTGGAAGACATCTATTCGCACAAAGAATCCGGCCCGGCAACTGGATTTGCCAGCGACAATCGGGAACGGGTATTTACTACCTCTATCATGTGCGGGGGAGAGGGCGCTCAAACCAAGCGCGCGTGGCCCGATGACGTCCACTGAACATCAAGATGAGTTGTAATCGAAAAATCGTGGTTCCCAAAACTGCGCCCAGCCAACCTCCCGGAAGAGTGTAGATGACGTCATCAATCATTCGGGTGCCATCTTTTACCGGCTCGAAGTGATGTTCATGACGCCAGGTGCGGAAAGGAAAAACGGATGCCGTGTCAACCAGAAGAACTGGCTTTCGGGCAACCTCCCAGAGGCCATTCCAGTGGAGTGGAACCCCAAAAATGCGGAGTTTAAGAATAAACGGAGATTGCGGATTTGCTTCTGTATCTGCCTGTATTTCGTCTATTTGTAAAAACCAGGGACTAATTTTTTGGATGTTAAAAGGATTTTCGTGAAAGGAATAGACCTGCTCTACTGAAGCGTTGAGAAACGTTTCCCGACGATAATGTGGCATGATCGAAAATCGAGCGCTTAAATGGGCTTATCCGATTCGTTGTTCACCGGCTGCGTGGAATCCACAGGGGTTGACGCGTCAGCATCCGAGTCCGGTTCTTGAACGACGCCTGTTGAACTTTCGGCGGGAATATTCGCTGTGGATTCGGCGGCTTTGGGATTTTCGCGGATGACTTCTGCGGGAGGTTTCGGGCCGACTGGCAGGTCGAACGTGCCGTCATTAAACTCGATGACATGTCCTTGTCGAATGAGCCAGAAAAGGTCGCCAATAAGCGATTGTTTGCGAGTGAGCTTTTCTTCGTCGGTGGCGGTGGCGTAATCGGCGAGGACGTTTTCGGCGAGGGCTTTGCGATTAATGCCGGGGTGAGCCTGGACGATTTGCAGCAGTCCACGGATACTGGACGAAAGGGATTCGGAGGTATTGCTGAGCCAGGCTGGTTTGAGCGAGGAAATGAGTAGGACGCGTTTTTTGAATTTGAAGATGTGCAGGTTTTGCTCGTTGAATTTTAAACGGATTTGGTTGACGAGACCGAGTGGATAGCGGGCTTCTGCTTCCCAGCCGAGGCGGATGGAGGTGGCGAGATGGCGATCTTTGAGGTTGCGTGCTTCCTGCCCGCTGAGAACGATGGACGGGATTTCGAGGAGAATGGTGGGCAGGATGTGCTGGTGAAAATGGGTCTGGGCTTCGGCGCGGCTGGCGAAAATGGGGGAAAAGGCGGATGCAGCTTCTTCCCCGGTTTCGGAGGATTGTTCTGTGATGACGGCTTCGCCAATCTCCTCGGATTCGGGCGGGGCGGGAGGTTCGGAGATTTCCGGAAGGGATTCTTCATTTGCGGCTTCGCTGGAGGAATCAACGATTTCCGGGGCGGTTTCCTCATCGAGATGATTTTCGTCGGGAATAACTTCAGCAGACACTTCGGAGGTCGGGGCATCTGTCGCGATGAGTTCGGTGCCTGCGGGAATGAGAACGTAGGTTTCGACGCGGCGAAGGTCGTTTTTCCATTGTTCGATGGCGGCAGGATCGTTGGTCGTTTCGATGCAGGAACGGTATTCTGCAAAGCTCATGCGCCGGCTGAAACGGTCTTCGTATTCCTTGTGAAGTTGGGTTTGGAATTGATGGTGATTGGTTGGGCCAAAAATTTTGCCCGAGAGCGAGCTGCGTGCGACCGAGGTGAAGTTGCCTTTGATTTCTGGGCCCTCGACGATATCGACGCGGAAATACAGTTTCCAGAGTTCGCTGAAAGCGATTTTTTCGAGCCAGGAGCGGTCGGTGGAAAAAAAGGAGGTCTCGGCCAGACGGTAGAGCGAGGTCTCGGGGAGTGGATCGATTTGCACGAGATGTGCGCCGGGACGTTGCAGAAACATTTTGGCCACGGCAAAAAGCGGATAGGCGATGGGGGCAGATTTAAGTTGTTCGGTAACTTTATCGAGGGCGATGGTCTCGGGGAGGAACTTGACCGCGACGGGGGCGGGATGGATTTGGGGTTCTCTGGGGCGTTGCGGTTGATCGCGACGATCTCCGGCGCCGCGAGGAGGTTGGGATCCGGGTCTGCCCTGGCCAATGTTGGGGCGTGGCTGACCAAGTGGGGGGCGACTTGCCGGGGGACGGTTGCCATCACCGGGGCGGGGACCGCGGGCATCGGGACGTTGCCCCTGACCCTGGCCGGGACGAGGGCCGCTGGGTCGGTCGCGTTGGTTGGGTGGTCGTTGACCTGGTGGACGCTGGCCTCCTGGGCGGGCGCCGCCGTCGCGTCGGTCGGAACGTTCGCGGCGGGGAGATTCTTCGCCGCTGTAATCGGCATAAGAAGGGGTGGAGGTATCTTCTTTAAGCCACGAAGGCAGGAAGCGCAGATCAAAAGGGACGGAGGTATCGGAATCGCTCATGGTGAGGTTTTATAGGGTTGGCGGGGGCAGGCTACCGGACAAAACGCCGGTTGGCGTGTGAAAAAATTGAAAAAACAAAAAATTTATCAGTTGCCAAGGCGGGTCATCTTCATTAAGCGTATCGGCTACAAGTAACCCAACCTTTTCAAAAAGAACCACAAAATACAGTTATGTCAGACAAATCCGTAGAAGAAAAAGTAAAAGAAATCATCGTCGAACAACTCGGAGTAAATCCTGAGCAGGTCGTTGGCTCAGCCTCCTTCATTGAAGATCTGGGAGCAGATTCCCTCGACACGGTCGAATTGGTGATGGCTTTTGAAGAAGAATTCGGTGTGGAAGTTCCCGACGAAGATGCTGAAAAGCTCAAAACCGTCGATAACGTGATCCAATACATTGAAGACAAAGCGAAGTAAGATTGCTCATCAATCGGTTCGCTAAAATTTGAAAAAGGCACGATGCAAATCGTGTCTTTTTTCTTTTTTTTTAGAGATAGATTGGAGGAACAAGGCGTGGGTGCGCCTTTATCTAAACGGGAAACTTATGCGGGGGACTGGAGTTGATCGGCGATTTCCTCGGCGGGATAAGTCCAGATTTCCGACAGGGTGGGATGATAATGGGGGAGGGTAAGCAGATCGCGCACGGTGCCGTGGAAATGCATGAGGGTGGTAATTTCCTGGATGAGGCTGGAGGCTTCGGGGCCGACAACGCTGGCTCCGAGGATTTCGCCCGTGGGACGCGCGGCGACAATTTTTACCAGGCCATCGGTCTCGCCCATGACGAGGGATTTACCGTGATCGATAAAAGGATGGGTGGCGGTGAGAATGTCGTGCCCGGCATCGAGGGCTTCCTGCTCGGTAAAACCCACTTGGGCGAGCTCGGGATGCGTGAAGAGGACGAAGAGTTTACTGCGGTAATCGATGGTTTCGAGTGCGAAATCGTGTTTCAGAAGCCGGGCGGCATTGCGCACGGAGATTTCGGCCTGGGCAATGGCGAGGTGAACCACTTCGTAAGGGCCAACGATGTCGCCGGCGGAAAAAACATGGTCGAGATTAGTCTGTTGCGTCGGGCGGATGGTGGCCAGGTCGATATGCGCAGATTCGAGGCCGAGACCAATCGCGCGAGGGCGGCGTCCGAGGGCGTAAAAGATTTCCTCAGCTTCAATTTCGTGAAGGGTGTCGTTTTGCAGATAAATGATCTTTTTTCCGGTGTCAGTGCCGCTGGCGGATTGAAGGGTGGTGCCAGTGTGGACGGTGATGCCGCTTTTTTCGAGAGCGACACGGAGGGCCAGGGCCGCGGTGGTATCGGAACCTTTTAAAAGGAGGGGACTGCGCTGAAGAATGGTGACGCGGGAGCCCAGGGCATGATAATACCAGGCAAATTCGAGGGCCACAGCCCCTCCTCCGAGGACGACGACGGAGGCGGGCAGTCGGGTGGCTTGGAGGACGGTATCGCTGTGGGCAAAACCGGTGTCGGCGAGGCCGGGCAGGGTGGGGGGAGCGAGTTCGGAGCCGCTGGCAATGAGAAAAGTAGAGGCGGTAAGATGGCGTCCGATTTCGGGGCCGGAAGTGAGTTCGATGGTGTGAGCGTCGCGAAAAATGGCGTAGCTGTGAAAAAACGGGAAGCGTCCGCTCAAGATTTGGCTGCGACGATGGTCCGCAAAATCGCGGATGTGCTCATCTTTTCGGGCGACGAGAGTGGGCAAGTCGAGGGTGCTATTTTCGGCTTGCAGACCGAAAGACTGGCTGTGGCGGGCCTGATGAAAACGGTTGGCGCCAGCGAGGAGTGCTTTGCTGGGCATGCAACCGCGAAGGATGCAGAGTCCGCCAAGTTCGGCGGCACCGTCGATGAGACCGACGCGGAGGCCGAGGGAATGAGCGAGCGAGGCGCCGTTGTAGCCAGCACTGCCTGCGCCGATGATGAGAAGATCGAAGTCCATGGGATTTAATGAGTGTTCAAGGATTGAGGAGATAAGTTAGCACAGATTCAAGGAGTGGGGGCGACGCGATAGAGTTTAAAGAAAGAGGTTTCGTGCGCGAGCTTCAGAAACGAAGGAGCGCGCTGAGGTTGTTCGTAGAGGATGATGGCGAGGGCGTCGTTGGCGGCAGAAATGCCGAGGAGAGAGGAGGAGGTGCTGAGAACACGGCTGGGTTCGTAGGCGAGCACCCAGGAGATTTGTCGGTGCTGAAGAAGGCCGCGGGTTTTTTCTGGAAAACGGGAGAGATAAAATTGAGCCGTCGCTTCGATGCCGGGGAGGCTTTGGTGCGAGCTGCCAGCGAGACCGTTGGCACCGCTCCAGTAGGCAAGTGGAGGTGAAAGCCACCAGGGGGCGAGAAATCCATCGTGGAGGGGCAAGTGCGTGGCGATTTGGCGAAGTTGACGATAATCCTCGCGCTGTTCGGCGAGGCGTTCGCGCTCGGTTTGAGATGGGAAAATGCGGGTTTCCCATTCGCTTGCCATTGGCCAGAAACCGAGGAAAAACGCTGCGAGAAGCCAGCGATTGGTCCATTTTTCGAGGAGGAATGGCAGGGCGAAAATAACAGCCAGGGCAAAGAAATACCCCCAGCGAACGGCGGTCGCGGTGAGGAGCCAGGTCGCGGTGAGGAGGAGCAGGGAGGAGATGGCGGGGCGGTTTTTATGGCGAAAAATCTGCCAGAATAGGAACGCTGGGAGAGCGAGGAGGATGAGACCATTCCATTGGAGATAAAGACTGGAAAAAAGGCCGGGAGCGGCGAGTTCACCAATGGAAAGTGACCAACGCTCGAATAATGGGCCACGGGGCAGGGCGGAGATTCGCCAGTGCTCGATGGCCAGGGCTATCAAAAGAACAAAGCCGGTGGTGATGGCGGATTCGGCAAAAAAGCGATGGAAGGTTTTTTTCCCGAAGGCGGCCATGCTCCCGAGAATCGTGATTGCCAGCAGAATGGCGGGTTCGAAAAGCGATGTCCAAAGGGCCAGTCCCCAAGCGACGCCGTTCAGCAAAGCGAGTGTGCGAGAGGGCGAGGAGTGCAGACGTTGACCGGTGGTCCAGGCGAGAATGAGGAGAAAAATGAGCAGCGATTGATGATCGGGGCGTCCCAGCAGCGTGCCGTGAACGAGAATCGGGCTCCAGGCGAAGAGGAGAAGGATGAATAATTGGGTGGTGAGACGGAATGGGGCGGCCCACCACCAGAGAATGAAGCCGGCGGCAAGAGCGAGAAACAGAGGAGTGACGGCACCCGCGAGATCGGTCGAATGGGAGAAAAAAGGTTTCAGGATAACGGCGACGCACGCGATGAGATAATCGAGTGGCAGAGTGGTGTGAGGTGTGGTGCCGATGGGCCAGTTCTCAAAATCGTGATGCCGTAAAACGGTGCCGGGCTGGTCCAGGACGGCGGCGACGCGGGTCATGCGCGAATAACAATCGGCATCAACAAAGTAAATTTGTCCATCGACAAAAACCTGGTCCGAATTCCAAATTCGGGCGGCAAGGATGAAGCCAAGCGAAAGAATGAGTAAAAACCAGCGCATCGATGGAAAGAGGATGCGATGAGAGAGAAAGGGTGTCGATATCGGATTTTGAAGTGGGTTGGTCAAGGGATTGTGGTTTTTCGAGTGGCAAACCACAGCATCTCGTGGTGGTGTCCGTTTTTTTGCGAAGAAAACGGTTGATTTTCTCGCAAAGAAGTGGTAATATTTCACTTCAATTTACTCCTGAGTTTTTATGCCTGACAGCCCGTCCGATTCCCCTGAATTACCCGATGTTCCCAAGACTGGTCTTCAATCTGAGACCGCGTCAAAAAAAGCCGAATATAATGCGGACGATTTAAGTTCGTTGAAAGGGCTTGAAGCCGTGCGGAAAAAGCCCGGGATGTATATCGGCGGCACTGACGAGCGGGCATTGCATCATTGCGTGTCCGAGGTTTTGGATAACTCGGTGGACGAATTTTTGGCCGGACATTGCAATCATATCGATGTGAACATCCACAGCGATGGCTCGATTTCCATACGAGACAACGGTCGGGGAATTCCGGTGGACATCAACAAGGAGGAGGGAATTCCCGGAGTGGAATTAGTGCTGACACGTCTGCACTCTGGCGGCAAATATGGCCAGGGTAATTACGAGTATTCGGGTGGCACGCACGGGGTGGGCGCCAAATGCGTCAACGCGGTGTCGGAATGGTTCAAAGTGGAGGTGACCCGCGATGGTCAGATCCATGCCATGAGCTTCGAGCGAGGAACGACGAAGCAGCAATTACATGTCATCGCCGAGGTGAAGAATAAAAAACAGTCGGGGACATTGATAACTTTTCAACCCGATCCGGAGATTTTCGAGGAGACGACAGAATTCAAGTCGGAGCGGATTCTCACTCGTTTAAACGATTTGGCTTACATCAATGCCCCACTTTCTTTTACGTTTTTGGATGAGCGGGTGGAAGGCCTCCGCCCGGTGCAGGTGCAACACCCGCGAGGGGTGGAGGATTTCATCAGTCGGCTGGTGGAAAACAAATCGTTGGTGCATCCCAAGCCGATCATGTTCAAAGGCACACGGGATAAAGTGATCGTCGAAATCGGTCTGCATTATACGGACACCTATAATGAGCAATTGCTTTTTTACACTAATGCGGTGCCCAATCCGGATGGAGGCACGCACTCCACCGGTTTTCGTGGTTCGTTGACGCGGGCGATCAATCAATACGCGAAAAATAATAATCTGATTAAGGACAAAGAACCTGCGATTACCGGGAATGATGTTTTGGAAGGTCTGGCAGCAGTGGTGAGTGTGAAGCATCCCGATCCGCGCTTTGAGAGCCAGACCAAGGTGAAGCTGATCTCGCCCGAGGTGGAAAGCATTGTAGGTTCGGTGAGTTATGAGGGGTTGATGTTGCATTTTGACCAAAATCCGCAGGTGGGAAAACGCATTATTGATAAGTGCCTAATGGCGGCGCGGGCGCGTGAAGCAGCTCGCAAGGCGAGGGAAACTGTGCGTAAAGGAGCGCTGACTGGCGGTGGGCTGCCCGGTAAACTGGCCGATTGCTCCGAGCGCGATCCGGCTTTGACGGAACTTTACGTGGTGGAAGGTGATTCCGCCGGTGGCTCGGCCAAACAGGGACGTGACCGGCGTTTCCAAGCGATTCTGCCCATCAAAGGCAAGATCATCAATGTTGAGAAAGCCCGGCTCGATAAAGTTTTGCAAAACACTGAGGTGCAAACCCTGATCACAGCGATTGGGACGGGTATTGGCAGTGGCGATCAGGAAGGATCGTTTAACATCGAAAAATTACGTTACGGGCGCATCATTATCATGACCGATGCGGATGTGGACGGGTCGCACATTCGGACGTTGTTGCTGACTTTTTTCTATCGGCAGATGACCGAGTTGGTAAAACAGGGCAAAATCTACATTGCCTGTCCTCCACTTTATTTAATCAAACGGAAAAAGCGGGAGGAATACGTCGATGATGACGCGCAGTTGAACAAAATCCTGATTTCGCTTGGGGCCGAAGAAGTGAAGCTGAAGCATTTAAGTGACGGACGGGTTTTTTCGGCGAGCCAACTTAAGGACGTGCTGGAATTACTGGAGCGACTGGCGAAATTCAACGACGCGATTCGGCGTCACGGTGGAGAGTTTGAGGAATATTTAAAGGAACGCAACCCAAAGAACGGTCTGCTTCCGGCGTATCTTGTAAAAGTGCGTGAGGGTAACACCGAACGGACGATTTTTTTCCCTGGGGATGCTGAATTACGAGCTTTCCACGAGGAAAATCGGGATTTAAACCTGTTCGATGAAGAACCAGTGCTGGAAAATCTGGAACTGATCGGGGATAAACCGGCAGTTAAAAAACTTGATCCGATGTTCCGTCGCCGGGCAAAAAAAGTGGAGCTTCACGAATCAGCGACCGTGCAAAAAATCATCGACGAACTGGCTCGCAAAGGTCTGAAAATCGATCATTACGCAAATAGCGACCAGCCAATTTATGAGTTGACCGAGGGCGAAGGTGACAAAGCGGTTACGCACGCGCTTTTTTCCATCCCGGAAATCCTTGGCAAAATCTTGGAAATTGGGAAAAAGGGCCTGACTATTCAACGCTTCAAAGGACTAGGCGAAATGAACCCGAAACAACTCTTCGAGACGACGATGAATCCAGAGAAAAGGCGCCTGCTCAAGGTTGATCTCAATGAGGATAATGCGTTGGATGCCGACAGCATGTTTACAGTTTTAATGGGAGACGTGGTGGAACCCAGGAAGCAATTTATCGAGGATAACGCCCTCAACGCGCGACTGGACGTGTAAAACCGCACCGCGACCACGCATGACTTCATTTATTAGATGACAAGCTATAAACTTACCGAAATAGTTCCTGTCGGTAAAAGGGCACGAAAGAGCATAGCTTTTTAAAATGTTAGTGCGAGGCCGCCAAAAAATTTGTTTATCCCTGAATTTCCCGAATAACCAATGTATCATACCAACGAAAAAGTAGAAAAAGTAAATGTAGCTGAAGAGATGTCGAAATCGTTTCTCGATTACTCGATGTCCGTGATCGTATCCCGGGCCCTGCCCGATGCCCGCGACGGGCTCAAGCCTTCACAAAGGCGCATTCTTTACGCGATGAACGATTTGGGCGTGCAACCCAATCGCAAGCATTTGAAATGCGCCAAAATCGTTGGCGAAACCATGGGTAACTATCACCCGCACGGTGACCAGGCGATTTATCCGACCCTTGTTCACATGGCCCAACCCTGGGCGATGCGTGAGATGTTGATCGATGGCCAGGGCAACTTCGGCTCGGTCGAGGGCGATCCACCTGCGTCGATGCGTTATACCGAGGCCCGTTTGCAGCATCTGGGCGCAGCTTTAATGCAGGACATGGATAAGGACACGGTGGATTTTGTCCCTAACTATGATGAAACGCGTTCCGAGCCGACGGTGTTTCCGGCGGCGTTTCCCAATTTGTTAGTAAACGGCGGCACAGGGATTGCCGTGGGCATGGCGACTAACATGGCGCCTCACAATCTCAAGGAAATCATCGATGGGATTTTTGCCCAAATCGACGACCCCGACATCACTATCGAAGGTTTGATGGCATACATCAAAGGGCCGGATTTTCCCACGGGTTGCATTATCCAGGGGTATGCAGGAATAAAACAATATTTCGAGACCGGGCGCGGCTCGGTAAAAGTGCGGGGAAGAATAGGCACGACCGAGGTAAAAGGTGGACGCGAGCAAATTATCATCTCAGAAATTCCATACAATGTAAACCGCGCCGAGCTGGTCAAACGCATTGCCGAGTTGGTGAACGAAAAAGTGCTCACGGGGATAAGCGACGTGCGCGACGAGAGCGCCGAGGACACCCGGGTGGTGATCGATTTAAAGCGCGACGGCAATCCGAAAGTGATTGTTAACAATCTTTACAAGCATACCGCACTGGAATCCTCCTTTAGTGTTAACATGTTAGCCATCGACCACGGCAAGCCGCGTTTGCTTTCATTAAAGGATGCCATCGGCTGCTTTATCGATCATCGCCGCGAGGTCGTCATCCGGCGCACGAAATATTTGTTAGGTCAGGCCGAGGCGGAGGCGGAAAAACTGGAGGGTTTGCTCATCGCCCTCGCGCACCTCGACGATTTCATTAAAATAATCCGCGATTCCAACGATCGCGACGATGCCAAGCAACGGTTGCTCGCTCTTTCCTGGAAGCGTTCGCTGGTGGAAAGTCTCGGAGTGCTCATTCGCAACGAACAAAGAGTGGCAGACGGGTTCTATCGTTTGAGCGAGAAACAGGTCGGGCATATTCTGGACCTGCGTCTCTATCAACTCACCGGTTTGGAAAGGGGAGCAATTAAGAAAGAATACGACGATCTGGTCGCTGTGATCAAAGATTTGCTGGATATCCTGGCCAATGAAATCCGCGTTTTAAACATTATCAAAGACGAGCTGCGCGAGATTCAGCGCAAATACGGCAATGATCGTCGCACTAACATTGTCGCTGCGGAAGGAGAAATCAACATCGAGGATCTCATTGCCGACGAAGGATGCATCATCACCATCACACACAACGGCTTTATCAAACGCACCGCTGTATCCGCCTATCGCGCCCAGCGTCGGGGAGGAAAAGGCGTGATCGGCATGGTGGCCAGAGAATCGCAGAACGAGGATGAGGACAGCGATTTTGTGGAGCATTTATTTACTGCCACCACGCATGATTACCTCGTGTTTTTTACGCAGGACGGACGTTGTTATGTGGAACGGGTCTTTGAAATTCCAGAAATGAGCCGGGCGAGCCGCGGACGTAGCATTGCCAATTTCCTGGAATTGCGCCCCGATGAAAAACTGGCCACCACCATTCGCGTCCAAGGCCAGAAAGATCTGGCCGACACTTGGACCGATAAATTACACATCGTATTTTGCACGAGGAGCGGGATTGTTAAGAAATCGAATCTCTCAGATTTCAAAAACATTCGCAAAGGCGGACTCATCGCGATAAAAATCGAAGAAGGCGACCGCCTGATCGATTGTAAACTCACCGACGGACTCAACGAAATCGTGCTTATTACCCACGGCGGCATGAGCATACGTTTTAGCGAGGAAGAAATGCGCGATCAAGGTCGCGACACGGTCGGCGTGTGGGGAATACGGCCAGAAAAAGGCGACTACATCGTCGGCGCAGCCTTGGTGAACAACGATGCCCAACTGTTAGTCGCCGGCGACGAGGGCCTGGGCAAACGCACCAAATTCGATGAATACCGCACCCAGGCGCGCGGCGGCAAAGGCATTATCACCATGAAAGTGACCGGACGCACTGGCGGCGTCGTCGGCGCCCTCACCGTGAGGGACGCGGACGAACTTATGCTGATCACCAACAAAGGTAAAATGGTGCGCACCCGCGTGGCCGAGATTCGCGAAGTGGGCCGCATTGCGCAGGGGGTAAAACTGATCGATCTGCGCGACGGCGAACGCCTCCAAGCCATTGCACCCGTGGTAGCCACCGAAGAGGAGGAAGGTGAAAAAATTGTGGAAGAAAACAGTGGATTATAATGAAGCTTGATGTATATACTGCGGAATGAAGCAACAAGCGGTTTACAAAGTTAGCGAAGCTTTTGAGCCTACCGTGCTGAAAGAAAGCTCCGATCTCAGCCAAGGGATCGAAGGCGTCGGTAATGGTCGAGTCATGGTCCGCACCCAGATTTACCTCACTGCGGAAGAGCATGCGTTTCTTCTAAGTGAAGCTCAGCGCACCGGAGGCACGATGGCCGGCATCCTCCGCGCCTTCATCGACGAAAAAATGCACATTCCGGAAAGTGCCTGGGAACAGAATTCACTCCTGGAAGAAGCACCTCCCGATGTTGCTTGGGATGGGCCTGTCGATCTGTCGCGGAATCTCGATCATTATCTTTATGGGCTGCCGAAGATTGAACTTTCCCAGTCGTTGGCCCAAAAAAGCTGATGCAAACGGTGCTGGCCGATTCCTCCTTCTGGATTGCCTTGCGCAATGAGCGGGACGTGGAACACCTCCGAGCCAAAGCCTTGGTGCGCAAGGTTTTAGGTGAGCGAAATCGACTCCTGGTCACTCCCCTTATATTTGCCGAGGTTCACGCCACATTTTGTCGATCGAAGATTTTAAGAAATAGTGTTATCAAAGATTTCTGGCACAATCCCACGGTTATTATGGAAACCCTTACGCCTCAAGATTACCGGGAAGCCTTGGACCTTCTGGAGCTTTATCGCGACAAGGGTTTCCCATTTTGCGATGCCACTTCCTTTGTTGTCATGGAGAGATTAAGTATCAAACGCGCGCTGAGTTTTGATCGCCATTTTCAACAGTATGGCGGTTTTGAGGTCCTCGAATAATAGCATTTATGATCCCAATAGAACACCACGACCCGATCAACGAACGGATTCTTGCCGTCTCAGAAGATCGCATCCAAGGCTTTGTCCGTGAACCTTTTGTGCAAATTGCCGAGGAATCTGGCGTGGAATTGGAAGTCGTCTTGCAGCGCATTCGCGCCATGCTGGAGGCCCAGACGATCCGGCGCGTGCGTCAAACCCTCATCGCCACCAATCTTGCGGAAGGTGCCTTGGTCGCCTGGAAAGTTGCTCCCGATAAACTTGATACATCGTTCGATTTTATGTCAAAGAACGACCCTTTTTCCGGCCATGTCGTGGTTCGTTCGACCGATTCTGTCACCCCCGGGTCGGAATACAAGTTATGGACCACCGTGAAAGTGCCCGCCGGGTTCAGCCTCGACGCGCATTGCCAGCTTTTATGCGAAATCACCGGAGCGAATAGTTTTCGGCTGATGCCAGCCAAAGGTATTTTTGCTCTCGGAGTAGGGCATGTGCGGCGCAAAACCATCGAACCTGGTGATAAATCCGTCCTCCCCGCCACCATGCTGAAAACTGGCGTCGTCCAACTGAGCGACCGGGAATGGAACATATTGCTGAGCCTCAAACGTGAGTTTTTGCCGGAAGAAATTATCGTCAATCCCTGGGCGGCTCGGGCTCAGGAAGCCGGCGTCTCTTTGGAAGACTTTTGCGAAACCGCCGGGGAACTGAATCGGCGTAAAGTTATCGGGCGTTTTTCCACTTTCCTTGAACACGTGAAACCTTCGTTAACCGGCGTGCGCGTCACCCGTTTCAATGGCCTTTTCCATTGGGCCATCCCGGCTGGACGCGAGATTGAGGCGGGATCGGAGATAGGTCGTCACGACATTCTCACCCATTGTTACTGGCGTGAGGGAGGTCCGGAATTTCGTGGCGTCAACATTATGGCCGTGGCCCACGGCACCGAAAAACCGCGTTTGCTCGAACATAAAGCTGCCATCGATGCGCATTTGGAAAAAATCGGGATGCCGGTCAGTTACACCAACGTTTTTTGGGGTGGCCGCAGCGAAATCAAACCCTCGGAGATTTCTCCGGTGCTTTACAAAAAATGGGTGGCCGAGCAGCAATCGGCACCTGTCTCCTGATTTTTTATTCCCGAAAAGCAGTCGGCGGCAGTTCGTTGCGAACGACCGCATCTGCACGTTTGCGGCGGTTTTGCACGAACGTATTGTTATCGCCATAAAGCGACCACGGGCCGTGCGGCACTTCCTCAAATTCCACAAATTTCCAAGAGGTGATATCTTTGCCCGACATGCCCAGATAATCTCGCACGGCGGGCGATACATCCAGACCTGCGCCCTGGTTTAAGTTGGGCCGGGGGCGTTCGTTACCAAAAACATATTGCCAGTGATCGGTGCGAAAAGGTCCGCAATCCTCCCATTGGGCGTAGCAAATACGGTCGCCCTTGCGAATGGCCAACCAGCGCCCCTTGCAAACACTTTTTCCGGGTCGCTCGTATGCTTCCTTGAACCAGGGAATCGCACCTGGAGCCTCGGGTTTTGTGGTCCCACGAGTCACATCATTATAAGGCAGAGCAATGTAAAAAGGGTTTTGCCGGGGAACAAAGTTGACCGGGATAAAGCCACGTCTGGCGCGTGGATCGGGATTATCGTAGCCGCCAAAGCTTCTCGCCCAATGACGATCCCAACTGCTGGCATAATTTGGCGTCGGATTGCGCGGTGTGGGATGCTCTCCCACCCAGAAAACAGTGGTAACGATATTTTCCTTCCAAGGATACCTGCCGTGACGGGCTGATTTAAATGACACCGGCTGCATGGCATCGATTTTTTCCAGCACGCGCTCGCGTAATTTCGAAGTTAAATCGGTGTGCGAAGAAACGGTTTGCGCTGTCGCCAGCGGAAAATTCAAGGAAAATAGGAACGCCGAGGCGAGTATGGAGATGAAAAACCTCTTCATGGTCGGGGCGGTGAGTTTAAACGCCGACCAACGCGGTGTCAAATACGGTAACTTCAACCACCAGAACACAAGAGGCTGCTTGCAAAATTCAATGAACTGCGTCATTCTGTCTCTTTTCTGACATGAAACCAGGCTTCCTCGATAAACTACTGGATCGTTTGCATCGGGTCGAACCCGAGGCGGTGCAGAGCTACATTCTGCGGTTGGCGCAGGAAAAAGGATTTTTCGAGCGCATCTTCAACGCCTTGCAAGAAGGCGTGATTGTCACCGATTCCTCCAGTCGTATTTTATACTTGAATCAAGCCGCCTGCGCCTTGTGTGGATTGGATGCAGTGTCGGACATTGGCGAATTACTGACAGATCGTGTGCGTGGGCTGGATTGGCGGGGATTATCCCAGTCGGATCGGGTGATCAGTCGCGACATGGAGATTTTTTACCCGCAAAATCGATTCATCAATTTTTACGTGGTTCCATTTAATCTGGACGAGGCGGAGGAACATTCATCTTATTCGAAAGAAGAGCATGGTTACGCAGTCATCCTGCGCGACATCACCGAGACCCGACGGTCCACTGAGGAATCACTGGAAACTGAGCGTTTTTCGGCCCTTACCCTGCTGGCCGCCGGAGTCGCGCACGAAATCGGTAATCCACTCAACTCTCTTCACATCCACCTTCAACTGATGGAGCGTCGCATTCGCAAACTGGAGTCAAAACAGCGTCCGCTGCTCGAAGAATCGGTCGCCATCGCCCAGGAAGAAATCAAACGCCTTGATTATATCGTCAATCAATTTTTACGAGCCATCCGCCCCACGCAACCTCAGGTGCAACGCGAGGACATCAATGCCATTATCCAGGAGTCCGTCTCATTTTTGGCCCGTGAAATCGATGATCGCGACGTGTTGGTGGAGACCGATCTTGCCGGGGAATTACCTCTCCTCGAAGTGGATAAAAATCAAATCAAACAAGCGATTTACAACCTCATTAAAAATAGTTTCCAAGCCATGAAAACCGGCGGCATCCTTCACATTCGCAGTTTGCGAGGGGAGGAACATGTGGCGATCAGTTTTTCGGACACTGGCGGTGGTATTTCGGCGGAAAACATGAGTCGGATTTTTCAGCCTTATTTTACTACCAAGGAAGGCGGCAGCGGCCTGGGACTGCTCATCGTGCGACGGATCGTGCGCGAACATGGCGGGGAAATTGAGTTGGAAAGTCATGAGGGCAAGGGACTTACGATTACCATACGCCTGCCTTTTGGCGAACGCCGCATTCGTATGCTGGGCGCTCCAAGCAAGGATGCCATCGAGATCGAACCCGCTTCGGAGGTGACTGCGTGAATCCGGTAATCCTGATCGTCGATGACGAAAAACACACCCGCGACGGCCTCCGCAACTCGCTGGAGGATTCTTTTGACGTCTATGTGGCGGCGGATGCCGCAGGAGCCTGGGCCGTGCTGGAGAATGAGCAGGTGGATGTAATGGTGACCGATCTCCGCTTGGGAGGTGATGACGGCATGGCCTTGATCGATCGCGCCATTGGTCGAGCCAAGCCGCCCATTTGCATCATGATGACCGCCTATGGATCGGTAAACACCGCGGTCGAAGCCATGAAACGCGGGGCGTATGATTTCGTCACCAAACCGATCAACCTCGATGAGCTGGAGATTTTAATCCACCGCGCGCTCCGCAGTCGGAGAACCGAGGCGGAAGTGATTGAACTTAAGCAGGTGGTGGAAAAAAAATTCGGCCTGGAAAACATCATTGGCAGCAGCCAGCCGATGGAGGAAGTCTTCGACATTATCCGGCAGGTGGCACCTTCGCGAGCCACCGTGCTCATCCAAGGCGAGAGTGGCACGGGGAAGGAGTTGGTCGCCTCAGCCATCCATAATTTAAGCAACCGCAATAAAACCCGCTTCATCGCGGTGCATTGCGCGGCCCTTTCGCCGCAACTTTTGGAAAGCGAACTTTTCGGTCACGAACGCGGCGCTTTTACCGGTGCCACCGAGAAACGCATCGGACGCTTCGAGCAAGCCAATGGCGGCACGCTTTTTCTCGACGAAATCGGCGAAATTGACGCCAACACCCAGGTCAAAATCCTCCGCGCCCTCGATCCGGGGGAATTTGAACGCGTCGGCGGCAATACCACCGTCAAAGTGGATGTGCGCCTCGTCTGCGCCACCAACAAAGACCTCGCCAAGCTGGTGGCGGAAGGCAAATTCCGCGACGATCTTTTTTATCGCCTGAATGTGGTCCGCGTCACCATGCCCCCCCTGCGCGAACGCAAAGAAGATCTCCCGTTGCTGGTCGAGAATTTCCTCCATAAATTCGCCGATGCCAACGGGAAACCCTACCGTCCACTCAGCCCCGAGGCGATGGAATCGGTGCTGCGGCATGAATGGAAAGGCAACGTGCGAGAACTCCGCACCGCCATGGAGCACGGTGTGGTGATGGCCAAATCCGATCAAATCACCGTCCGCGACCTGCCTCTTTCGGTCCGGGAAGCCATCGACGAAATCGGTGCCGGTGGCAGCCAGGTAATTTCCTCCAGAAGCAATCATTTGAATTTGCATGATTCCGAAACTCGCCTCATCATGCGCGCTCTCGAAGATTGCGATGGTAATCGGACTGAAGCTGCCAAAAAACTCGGCATCAGTCGCCGAACCCTCCATCGTCGTCTCCACGAACTGAATATTTCTTAATCCGCCCGCTTTTACTCCATCCCAATCACCTGCTCTCATGGCATCAGAAAACACCATCCAAAATCTGGTTCACAACCTGGAGCAAGGCTCCCTCGCCAGCATCATTCGCCGCGTGCTGTTCATTGTCGTGGTTCTCACCATCGCGACCGTTTACATTATTTTTAAATTTCGTGGCCTGGAGCATGGCACAGCGATGGATCAGGCACAAATCGCCCGCGAAATCGCTCGGGGCAACGGTTTCACTACCCAGACCATCCGCCCGCTGGCCATCGCTCAATTGGAGTCGAAAAACAAACCCGTCAGCGCCGTGGCGTTTCCAGATACCTATAATGCACCGCTCTTCCCTTATATCCTGGCTCCCGCACTCAGCTTTGTGAAAGAAGGTTGGAACCCGGAAAAACAAGGCCAGGAAATTATTTACGCGGGAGATCGGATCATCGCCATTATTGGCATCCTCTTTTTTCTGCTGGCGGTCACCATTGGTTATTTCACCGCGCGAAGACTTTTCGATCATAAACTTGCCGTCCTCGGCGTCGGTCTCGTCTTGGTCAGCGATATTTTTTGGAAATATTCCACCTCCGGTCTTCCCCAAAGTCTGTTGCTCCTGATCTTTAGCGGAATTGTTTACCTTTTTGTGAGAGCCATTTCCGCACAAAGCGAAGGGCGGCCCTACGGAATTTTACTTGGCTTGATAGGCCTGCTTTTCGGTCTGCTGCTTCTTACCCATGGCCTCACCATCTGGATCTTATTGGGAGCGGTCTTTTTTATCAGTTTTGCCTTCAAACCACGCGGTGTGGCGGGCGCAGCCGTTCTGGCCATCGCCATGTTGGTCTATTCGCCTTGGATCGTTCGCAATGTCAAAGTAACCGGCAGCCCCTTTGGCATCGCCTATTACTCACAATTCGATGAGGTGAGGCAAAGCGAAGCCGCCTGGATGCGCCAGAATGATGCTTCTCTCAAAGGAATCGGCATCGCATGGTTCCGTGGAAAAGTCACCCAGGAGATCATCTCCCAATCTGGCAAACTCTTTGCCCTTCTCGGCTACAGCATCGCCGCGCCGATCTTCTTCCTGGCCTTGTTGCATCGATTCAAACGCAAAGAGACCGCCGATCTGCGCTGGGCGATTCTTTCCATGTGGCTTTTTGCCTTCATCGGGATGGCTTTCGCCGGTCAATCCACCGACTTCATTTCCCCCAATCAATTACACCTCCTTTTTGCGCCAACCTTTGTCTTTTATGGCATTGCCTTTCTGCTCATTTTATGGGGGCGAATGGAAGTCAATTTCCCTTATTCCAGGGTGGCCTTTATCACCGTGGTTTTTCTCGCCACCTCCGTGCAACTTATTCTCGCTCTCCTACCCCGGGGCAACGCCAGTCGCCTGGCCTGGCCTCCCTACGCACCGCCCATCATCGCCGTGCTCAATCGCTGGATGCAGCCCAACGAAATCATCGCCTCCGACATGCCTTACGCAGTCGCCTGGTATGCAGATCGCAAAAGCCTCTGGCTCCCTAAATCCGTGGAAGATTTCAATACTCTCAACGATTATAACCAACTTCAAATGCCCATCGCCGGGGTGTATCTTACCCCTGTGACCAGTCATCTCGGACTTTTCCCCAATATCGCTTCCGGCGAATACAAATCCTGGGCCGGTCTCATCCTGCGCAATTCCGCTTCCCTGGAACGTTTCCCGCTCAAAGCCTTTGTGCCGCTCCCCATTAACGGCGAATCTATTTTTTACAGCGATCGCGATCGTTGGAGCAATTAATCTTATGCCCACTCCCAGTAAAGAACCCGTCCCCACTTTTGAGAACGCTCTCGACCGGCTCGAAGAAATCGTCGGGGAAATGGAATCCGCGCAGTTACCCCTGGACGAATTACTTATTAAATTCGAAGAAGGCACCAAACTTGCCTCTTTTTGTCAGGAAAAATTGCAGGCCGCAGAAAAACGTATCGAAATCGTCACCCGCAAATCGCCTCCCACCTCCGAAACTCTCAATACCAACCCCAACACTTCACCAAACTCCGATGTCAGCCTCTTCTAGCGTCACTCCTGTTTCCATCGAACGCCCTCTGCTCGATCTCATCCATTCCCCGGCCGATCTCAAGGCACTCGAGGAATCTCAACTCCCTCAACTGGCCCAGGAAATTCGCGACGAACTCATTCACGTCCTCTCACAAACCGGCGGTCACCTCGGCCCCAACCTCGGCGTGGTCGAGCTCACCATCGCTCTTCACCGCGTTTTCTCCACTCCCAACGATAAATTTGTCTTCGACGTTTCCCACCAAGGCTACGTCCATAAATTGCTGACCGGACGCCGCAACCGCATCGACACCATCCGGCAATACGCAGGCCTCAACGGCTTTCTTCTCCGCAGCGAAAGCCCGCACGACTCCTACGGCGCAGGTCACGCCGGCACCGCCCTTTCCGCCGCCCTCGGCATGGCTGTCGGACGCGATATGCGCGGGACGAAGGAACACATCGTTACCGTCGCTGGCGATGCCGCTTTTACCTGCGGAGTCAGCTTCGAAGCCCTCAATAACGTCGCCGAGCAGACCAAACGTTTCATCGTCGTCCTCAACGACAACGAATGGTCCATCGCCAAAAACGTCGGTGCCATCGCCGGTTACCTCAATAAAATCACCACCCACCCCACCTTCGCTCATCTCCACGAGCAGGCCGCCAAATTCATCTCCATGGTCGGCGGAAAAAGTGCCCTCAACCTTGCCCGCAAAGCCGAGGAAGGCGTTAAACATCTCGTCCTCCCCAGTGTCATCTTCGAGGACCTCGGTTTTCGTTACTACGGCCCCATCGACGGACACGATCTTCCCCTTCTTACCCGCACCTTTGAGTTTTTAAAAACCCAGGACGAACCCGTCATTCTTCACGTCCTCACCCAAAAAGGCAAAGGCTACGCTCCCGCCATCGCCAAACCCGATAAATTCCACGGCCTCGGCAAATACGCCATCGACAGCGGCGAAACCGTCGCCGCCGCCACGCCCACCTATTCCGAAATCCTCGGGCAGACCCTCGCCAAATTTGCCGATACCAACAACAAAATCGTCGGCATCACCGCCGCCATGCCCACCGGCACCGGTCTCATCCATTTTGCCCAGAAACATCCAGATCGCTTCTACGATGTCGGCATCGCCGAGGAACACGCCGCCCTTTTTGCCTGCGGCCTCGCCACCCAGGGTTTCGCCCCCTTTCTCGCCATCTATTCGACGTTCATGCAACGGGCCTACGACATGATCATTCACGACATCGCACTGCAAAACCTTAACGTGGCCCTCTGCATGGATCGCGCCGGTCTCAGCGGTGACGACGGACCCACCCACCACGGCCTCTTCGATATCGGCTACCTCCGTCACGTCCCCGGCATCGTCTTCATGCAACCTCGCAACGAAGAGGAATTTGCCGACATGCTCTGGACCATGTCGCATCATCAAGACGGCCCCACCGCCATTCGTTACCCACGTGGAGCAGGCACCGGCGCCAAACCCAAAACCACCCCGCGCCTCCTCGAAATCGGCAAATCCGAAGTCGTCCAGCACGGCACCCAAGTCGCCCTCTTTGGCCTCGGTAATATGTTCGAGGTCGCCGAAAAAACCGCCCTCCTGCTGGAAGCGGAAGGTTTTTCAGTCGCCCTCATCAACCCGCGCTGGATCAAACCGATGGACACCGCCACGCTCGAATTTTTCGCCCGCGGCTGCGAAGTCGTCTGCACCTTCGAGGATCACGTCCTGCACAACGGCTACGGTGCCGCCGTCATGGAACAACTTGGCGACAGCGGAATAACCACCCCCGTCGTCCGCATCGGCTGGCCCGACGCCTTCATCGAGCACGGCACCATCCCGATCTTGCGTAAAAAACACGGCCTCACTCCCGAAGCCGCCGTCGTCAAGATCAAAGCCCACCTCAAAACCCAGCCCGGAGCCAT
>JBBRFA010000003.1:0-74985 GCA_038225185.1 Chthoniobacterales bacterium | reverse complement strand
TGGTCGATCTGACTGGCAGTGGCGCCGCCGATTTCCACAAAAATACTGGTCGAGGCAAGCAGGTTGAGATTTCCGGTGGAGAGTTTGCCCGCCCCCGTGACCCCGGCGGAGAGGGTGCCACCTGCCTGGACTGTGACGGGTTGGGTGGTGGAGCCTGTGCCGCTCAACGTGCCGCTGTTGCGGACGGTGATGCCGGAGGTGGAGTTGAGGGTGCCGGTTAGTTCAATGGTGCCGCCGCTGATCGTGGTGCCGCCGCTGAAAACGCTGGTGGAAGAGGAGATGCGCAGGGCGCCGGTGCCGGTCTTGACCAGTGCGGCGGCGCCTTGGATGGAGCCGGAGAAGGTGGTGGAGTTGTTGTTACCTCCCACGGTGAGGGTGTTGGTGCCGCTGGAGCCGGTCTGGACAGTGCCGGTCCCGGCGAGGGAACCCAAGGCGCCGCTGAAATTGGCCAAGTCGAGCGTGGAACTGGCCGCCAAGGTGACGTTGGCCGAGCTGGAGCTAAGCGCATTGTTGCTGCCGAAACGGAGCGTCCCGGCATTAATCCTCGTCGCGCCGGTGTAGGTGTTTATGCCGCTGAGGGTGAGGATCCCGGTGCCGTTTTTAGTGAGGCCGCCGAGTCCACTGAGGACGCCAGAGAAAGTGGTGGTGGCGTTGTTGCCACCGGCGGTGAGGATGCTGCCGCCGAGGGCAACCATGCCTGCACCAGCGAGGGAGGCGACGATGTTGTTGAAGCCTTGCAAATCGAGAATCGCCCCGCTGGAGATGCTCATCGCGGAGCTGGCCGAGAAACTACCCACCGCACCGGCGGCAAAGGTGCCGGCGGTGACCGAGGTGGCTCCGCTGTAGGTGCTGGTGTTCCCCAACCTCACTGTGCCACCGCCGGTTTTTGTGAGGCCGCCTGCTCCTGAAACGACCCCGTTTAAGTCCACCTGGCCGCCGGTCGCCGCCGTGAACGTGACGGTGCGGCCCAGTGCTATCACGCCGGTTAGAGTATTCACCCCGCTGGTGTTTTGCCCGCCGATGATCAATGTGCCGCTGCTACCGGTGCGGGCGCTGATGGCGTTGGATATGGTGAGACCGCTGGTGTTGCTGAAAAGCAGGGTGGCTGCCGTGTTGCCCGTGGTATCGCCGAGCTGCACGGCTGCGGTGCCGAGGGCGGCATTGGACCTGGCGAGCAGGGTGCCTGCGTTGATAAGTAATCCGCCGGTGAAGGTATTGGCTCCGGCAAAAAGGACTGTGCCGGTGCCGGTCTTGGTGATCGTGCTGGGGGCGGCACCGTCGGAGAGACTGCCGTTGATGGAGAGGTCGGTGGCCTGGTTGGTGTTGTTGCCGATGTTGAAAATACGTGAGGCATTCAGGGCCAGATTGGCGTCGATATTGCCTGCGGTGGTGCCAGAGACGCCAAAAGTGAGCGTGCCTCCCAGCCCCAAGGTCGCGCTGCCGGTGATGGAGCCGCCGAAGAGGGTCACTGCTCCCACGGTCTCGTTATTTCCCTGCACTCGCAGGATACCGTCGCTGTAGATCGAGATGGCGGAGCTATTGATGACCTGATTCGCGGCGTTGAGCTGCACGATGGCACTGCCGGTGGCGCCCACGCCGTCGCCGACCCGCAATGCACCCGCGATGGCGTTTACCCGGCGGTTTTGCCGAGCAAGAGCGTGCCGTCATAGATATAGGTCAGCCCGGAAAATGTGTTTGCCGTGGTACCGGTGAAGGCCATCGTGCCGGGGCCTTGTTTGTAAAGAAAAGCGGCCCCGCTGATCGCGCCGTTGTAGGTCACGATGCCGGTGGAGTTAACGGTTTGGATGCGATTCCCAGTCAGGGCACCGTTGCCGTTGAAGGTGATGTTTTGATTCCCAGAAAAAATGGTGTTCCCCGTGAGACTTAACGCATTGGCAAAAATCAGAGGGCTCCCGCCTGCTTGGAGCGTGCCGCTACCGAGCTGGATCGTCCCGGTGCCAAAAGCGTTGCTGTTTCCCGCTTGCAACACCCCGGAGGAAAGATTCACGCCGCCAGTGAAAGTGTTGATGCCGTTGAGAATAAGGGTGCCAGTCCCGGACTTGGTCAGTGTGCGTGCGGTCGCGGTGCTCTGGCTGACCACGCCATTGAGGGAGACGATCCCGGTGCCATTTACTGCGAAGGAACGGCTGCCGGTGAGGCTTGCGCCGCCGGTAAAGGTCAGGTTATTGGTCCCTTGAAAAGTCGTTGTGTTGCCGATAATCAGGTTATTCGCCAGGGTTCTGGCCCCGCCGATGGCTTCCAGTCGGAGCGCGGTGCCGGCAAAAGTCACCGTGCCAGTGCCCAAGGCCGCATTATTGCCAATCTGCACCGTGCCAAAAGAAAGGGAGGTCGCGCCGGAAAAGGTATTCGCGCCATTGATCGCCAGCGTGCCTGTGCTGGTGGCGCCCCGGCTCAATCCGCCTGTGCCGCTGAGCACCCCATTAAGCGTCGTCGTGCCTGCACCTGCCAGAGTGAGCGAGAAAGTGCTCAGAGCCACATTTCCACCGACCGCGAGGCTGCCCCCGGTTGCAGTGGTCCAGGTCTGCGAAATGCCGAGGGCAAGCCGGGTATTGAGGGTCTGCGTGGCCGTGCTGCTGGTGGTAATGCCTGCGGCCCCGGAGATCGTCAGAGTGTTTGAACCATTGATCACAAACGCCCCCGCCGTGGCGTTGAAAGTGATCGCTGCCGCCGAGAAAGCCGTGCCGGAAAAGGTGTTTGTGAGGCTCGTCGAACCCGCAAAAATGAGAGCGTCGCCCGTCGCCGGAGTCTGCCCTGGGCTCCAATTCCCGTTTGTGAAGAGATTGCCGTCGCCTGCCGCCCCCGACCAAGTGAGGGTGGCGGCCTCCAAAGGATGGAGTGCGGTGAGAGAAGCCGCTCCTATACAAGCAAGCAACAGACCACTTACTGTGCCGGAAAAACCGACCCGCTGAGATCGGCAGATAGATGTAAGCATGGTAAAAGCAGCATGTAGAAAATCTTTTTAGCAAAGGTTGTGCCAGATATCCCAGCCAACGGTGTCTTTTGCTCGGGGATGCGGATCTCCGTGAATCGCGCGAGGGCGGTTTACGATGCGATTTTGATAGACTGCAGCGCGCGGAACCCTGAAAAATCGCCTCCCCTCAGGAGGGCTAATCCGATCCGATGCTGTCTCTGGACGCCCTACCAAATCTCTCCCGCCAGATACCCGGGCTATGGCCGGTCTGCCTGCGGAAAAACCGGGCGAAATAATTCGGATCGTCAAAACCACAGCGCAAAGCCACGTTGCGGATCGCTTCGTCGCTTCCCGCCAGCAGCGAACACGCCAGTTCGATCCGTTGCCGGGCAAGATAATCGCGCGGGCTGAATCCACTCTCCTTTTTGATCTGACGATAAAGCTGGAACCGGGAGACTCCGTGGTGGCTGGCCCAGCCATCCTTGCCAATGCGCGTGCGCAAACCCTCGGGCATACGCGGAACCTTTGCCCTGGTCGCAGACGAGGCTCCCGCATGGAGCATTAGTAATTGATGGATCAGCCATGAGGCGCTATTCGCCAGTTGCCAGTCTATCGGGCAGCCTCGATCCGTTTCGGAACGCCAACGCTGCAAAGATCGGACGATCTTGTGCCGGGGCGGAATTTTTATGAACGTAAAATCTCGTGCACCAAAGTGCTTCCAGTAATCGGGCAGGGCACTCCCGCCAAGCATGGCCCAGACGAAATGCCAATGCCGGGCCCGGGCCGGATCAAACCGGTAACAATGTCTGCTGGGAATCCAAACCAGAAAAGCCGTGCCGGGAGGAACCTCCCTCTCGGTGGCAGTCGTCCGCCCAAATACTCCCATGCCATCCAGAGTAATCTGGAGCAGAAGAAATCCCGGGGATTGGCGCATCGTTTCATCCCAACGATAATCGGCTCTGGTGCGCACCTCCTCCCCCAGACCCAGAAACGCCAGGGGCATTCCATCAAAAGGTCCCAAAATCGGACGGACATTTATCTCTTCTCTCATACGCACATTTATGCTATTGCACATTTCTCCTCTTGGCTAGTGCAGTTGGACAGGGCATTCTTTTTCCCATGAATCATCTCCTCAAAATCACCATCATCGGCGCCGGCGGCGTGGCCTTCCCCATGCGTATGATCCTCGACATTCTCAGTTTCCCCGAGCTGCGGGAAGTCACGCTTTCCCTCATGGATATCAACGCCTCCCGGGCTCGCCGAACTGCCACTCTTGCCCGGCAATTGATCGGACATCACGGATTTCCCACCCTGGTGGAACACGGCACCGATCAGCGCAAGGCTCTTGAGGGTGCCCACTTTGTCATCGTCGCCTTCCAGGTCGGCGGTCTGGAAGCCTACCGGCTCGACAAGGAAATTCCGCGCCGCCATGGAATCGATCAATGTGTCGGCGACACCCTCAATCCAGGAGGAATCTTCCGGGGTTTGCGGAGCATTCCCGTCTTACAATCCATCGCCCGCGACATGCGGCAGGTCTGCCCCGACGCCCTTCTCCTTAATTATGCCAATCCCATGGCGATCAACTGCTGGGCGTTGCACCACACCGGGATCCGGGCGGTGGGGCTTTGCCACAGCGTCCAGGGAACCACCCGCCTTTTAGCGGATCAACTGGGCGTGCCGTATAATGAGGTTACCTTCAAATGCCACGGGATCAATCATCAGGCCTGGATCACCGAATTCCGGCACGGTCAAAGGGATTTGTATCCCGCGCTGCGCAAACTCCTCGACAAAAATTTCCCCTCCCCGGCCTCGGGCCGCAAGCACGGCAAGGTGGCGCAGAGTGGTGGCGATCTCGCAGTCGATCACGGAGTCGATGTTTATCATTACGAAAGAGTTCGCACCGAGATCATGCGCACGTTTGGTTATTTCCAGACCGAATCCTCGCATCACGCGGGGGAATACCTGCCGTGGTTCCGCAAAGACGCCGCTACCATCGATAGCTACATCAAAGAGCGGTGGGACTATTACGAGGTGAGCAGCAAATACCGTTGGGAGGACCAACTCAAGAAGCTCAAAGGAACATTGAGCGAGCCGCCGGTCTGCTCGGAGGAATATGGCGCACGCATTATCCACTCCGTCGTCACCGGCGAAAAAAGCGTCATTTACGGTAATGTGCCAAACTGGGGCGCACCCGGCAGCGACCTTGCCTCCGGCGGTCATCTGATTCCCAATTTACCCAGAAATTGCTGCGTCGAGGTGGCCTGCCTGGTGGACGGGAACGGCATCCAGCCCACCTCTCCCGGGCCGCTTCCCGCTGGCTGCGCTGCCATCAACCGGACAAACATCAATGTGCAGGAACTTACCGTGCTGGCATCCGAAACGGGCGATCCCCGTTTGGTGGAGCAAGCCGTGGCAATGGATCCTCTCACCGGCGCTCTTCTCACCTTGCCTGGCATCCGGAAACTCACCCGGGAAATGCTCCAGGCCCATCGGAAACATCTCCCGCAATTCAAAAAAAGTTAGCGTCCCAGGATTGCGGGTCTGCCTCTCCCTTTACTGGGGAGCAACTTCCCGTGCCATTTTTTGAAGTTCGCGCCGTTGCAGACGTGGGGAAAAAACATAAACCACGGCACCCAGCAGCCCGAAAAATGTAAAAATCGAAAAACCTAGCAGCGACACCACAGACGCCACCTCGGGCGGCGTGCCGCAAAGATCGCCTAGCAACCGCTCGAACATCCCCTCCCGTATTCCCATCCCCGAGACACTTATCGGCAGGGAGGTAATCACCGTCACAATCGGCATGATGCTAAAAATCTGCCCCAAACTCACACCGGCATTCACGGCCCTGGCCGCGCAATAAAATCCCCCGTAATAGGTAAACAACACCGGTATCGAAAGTAACACCGTCCAGACAAACCTTTTTTTATCATTGAGAAACAAACCCCAACCGGCTGCCACGCTGGCCAGCCGCCGGTTCCCTGGCACCCACGCTGGGACTTTGAGATCGCGCACCCCCAGATAGAAAGTCGCCCCGATCACCACGGCCATGCCAATGCAAAAAACCAACACTCCATAAAGCAGACCCGTCGTCGCCCGCGTCTGCGTAAGCCAGGCGTGTTGCCAGATGGCACCTAGGAATGCTGCGACGATCAGGGGAATCAATCCCACCAACCGGTCTGCCACCAATGTTAACACCGCTCCCTGCCGTTGCGCCGGGTATTCCCGCCACAGATAGTAGAGCCGCACCAAATCCCCTCCCGTGGTGCCGGGAAGAAAGATATTGAAAAACAACGCGATAAAAAACCACCGCGAAACCTTTGCAAATCCCGCTTCGATCCCCTGCGCTAACAATAAAAGACGCCAGCGCACGATGCCGCAGAATTCACCGATCAGGCCCAAAAACAAGCCCAGCCAGATCCACGACCATTGCGCTTTTTTAAACGCCTCCCACATGGCAGCTCGCTTGGTTTCGTCGTGAAACAACCATACTAACACCACCACGGTGAGCGCGACCTGCACGATTTGGAGAACAGTTTTTTTCACAGCCTCTTGCGCAAATCCACCATCCGCCATTGCATTTCCCGGCGACTTAGATAGCTCGTGCGCACCGCCCACCACACCGCGCCCCACCCCGCCGGGAGGGTGAGTCGTTTTTTAAGGAAATGCAAAACCTCCGCACGCCCGTAGCCATCGAGAAAAGCCCGGCTGCGCCACTCCCATTCCTCCCGCGTGGAACGGCCCGCCAGGTCCAGCAAAAAAACTAGCAAATCGTCTGCATGACGTTCTCCCGCCGATAATCCGCCGGTATGGCGCGTCTCAAAATCTATCCAGCCCGAACGCGCACATTTCTCATCGATGATGACATTGCCCAAATGCGAATCGCCATGGGAAAAGTAATCTCCACTGAGCGGATCGCGCATCGCATGCATTTGCCGGAAGGCATCGCCCGCCAACCCCAGGACGGCGGGATTCAAGCGGTTCTCTTTTAAAAATTGCCCCAGATCCGCTCCTGGTAATATCTCCGCATAGACCGCGCCATCGCCCGCCACCCCGGCCAGACGATTGCCTCCATTCAAGGCTAAAAACATCTCCACCTCCCATCGACGCCAGTGTTCCCCCGTGGCCAGCACTTCCACCGGATTATGCGCCAGTTGGAAAAAACCGTTGCCACCCTCACCAGCCAGCGGCTCACCGGCGTGCGCTTTTTTACCCAGACCGGCACACCTTCCACCGTGTCGCGCGACAACGTATTGATCCGTATCCGATTAATCTGACACCCCATATAAGCGGTCCAGCGCGAAGCAGATGTAAAAGTCCTGGCCGAAAAATGCACTACAGCATCATGCCAACGCCACGCCCTCCCCTGCCAGTGCTTATTTTTTCCCAATGAGAAACCCAGCCGAAGCATCGACCAGACCATTGACCCCGCCAGCAGACCGCCTACACTGTCCATCCGCACCATGAAAATTTTGCGCCACGACAGCACCGATTTTGCCGAAACCACCGCCCGGCTGGACCGTTTCGCCGCGCCCACCCCGGCCGTGCGCCAGACGGTTGCCGATATTCTCGAGCAAGTCATCGCCGGAGGAAACGATGCTTTGATTGCTTTGACCGAAAAATTTGGCGGTCCCACTCTCACTTCCGACCGGCTCCAGGTCTCTGCGGCTGCACTTGCCTCCGCCAGTGTCGATTTGGCCACCGAAAAAACCCTGCGCCTCTGCCATGCCAACGTCGCCGAATTTGCCCGTCAATCGCTTCGCCAAAATTGGACTTCGCATAATGCCCAGGGAGTTCTGGTCGGCGAACGCTTCGATCCTTTCCAACGCGTCGGTATTTACGTGCCCGGCGGCACCGCTCCTCTCGTCTCCACGGCGATCATGACCGTGACTCTCGCCGCCGTCGCCAGTGTGCCCGAAATCGTGGTAACCACACCTGCGGGAGCCGATGGGCAGATTCATCCCGCATTGCTTTTTGCCTTAAAATTGGCTGGTGCCACCGAAGTCTGGCGCATTGGCGGTGCCCAGGCCATCGCTGCTCTCGCCCACGGCACGTCAACCCTTCGTCCGGTGCAGAAAATTTTCGGCCCTGGCAACGCCTACGTGATCGAAGCCAAACGCCAGGTTTTTGGCAAAGTCTCCATCGATCAACTTCCCGGCCCGAGCGAAATCCTTATCCTCGCCGACGACACTGCCAATCCCGCCTGGGTGGCCGCCGATCTGCTTGCCCAGGCAGAGCATGGACACGATAGCGTGATCGGACTTCTTACCCCCTCCGAATCGCTCCTAACCTCTGTGCAACACGAGATCGAAAGACAATCCGCCACCTTATCCCGCCAGCAATACCTGCTGGAAGTGTTGCAAAAAAATGCCTTCCTCGTTCTCGTGCGCGACCTCGATCAAGGCGTGGAGCTGGCCAACCGGTTTTCCAGCGAACATCTCACTCTCATCACGCGCGACGCCGATTCCCTCGCCTCACGCATTCTTACCGCCGGCGCTATCTTCCTGGGGAACTGGTCTCCCGTCGCTGGGGGCGATTATCTCGCGGGCCCCAGCCACACATTGCCCACCGGCGGCGCTGGGAAATCTTTCGCCGGCCTTACCGTCGATCAATTTCAACGACGCACGAGCATCGTTAGCTTCGACGAAACCTCCCTGCGCACCTCCGCTCCCATCATCGCCGCCGCCGCACTCCTCGAAGGTCTCGACGCCCACGCCGCCTCCGCCACCATTCGACTCCATTCCTAACACTTACCAATCACTAAATCACCATGTCCACCCGCGTTCGTTTTGCCCCCTCGCCCACCGGCTTTCTCCACGTCGGAGGCGCCCGCACCGCCCTTTTTAACTGGCTTTTTGCCCGGCATACCGGCGGCAAACTCATCCTTCGCATCGAGGATACCGACAAAGCCCGCAACACTCCCGAGGCTGTCCAGGCCATTTACGACGGCCTCGAATGGCTCGGTCTCGACTGGGACGAAGGCCCGCTCAAAGGCGGCGAACACGGCCCTTACTTCCAAAGTCAACGCGACGCCATTTATCAAAAATACTTCGACAAATTGGTCGCAGCCGGGCGCATCTACGAAGATCACGGCACCCTTCGTTTCAAAACCTATCGCGGCAACACCACCGTCGAGGACGTGATCTGCGGCAAAGTTACCTTTGATCTCTCCAATCCGGTGACCAATCCCGATATGACCATTCGTCGCCCCGACGGAGGCTGGATCTTCCATTTTGTTAACGTGGTCGATGATATCGAAATGAAAATGACCCACGTCATCCGCGGCGAAGATCATCTTTCCAATACTCCCAAGCACGTGCAAATCTACGAGGCACTGGGCGAGAAGCCCCCCCTTTTCGGCCACATCCCGCTTATCCTCAACAAGGACGGCTCCAAAATGAGCAAGCGCGATCAGGGTGCCAGCGTGCAAAGCTATATCGAAGGCGGTTACGCCCCAGAGGCTGTCATTAACTATCTCTGTCTGTTAGGATGGTCGCCCAAGGACAATCGCGAAAAACTCGCCATCGAGGAAGTTATTCCGCTTTTTGAATTGGCAAACGTCAACCGGCGTAACGCGCATTTCGACCTCGATAAATGCTTCTGGCTTAACGGACAATACATCAACCAAATGTCCATCGAACGTTTCCGCGATCTCAGCCTTCCGTTCATCGAAAAAGCGGGCATCCAAATCACCGACGAAGCGCAATTGTTAGCCGTGCTTGCCATTGTAAAGGAAAAAATCAAACACCTGGGCGACGTGCCCGATTGGATCTCTTGCTTCTTTACCGACTCCTATCCCTACGACGAGGCCAGCGTGGATAAAACCCTACGCAAACCAGGCGCCCTCGATCATCTCCAGGCTTTGCACGATGCATTTTCATCCCTTCCCACCTGGGATCTGGCCTCGCTGGAAAACTCTCTTAAGGAAACTGCCACCGCGAGAGGGGTTAAATCGGGCGAACTCATCCATCCCGCCCGTGTCGCCTCGACCGGGCGTTCTGTTGGCCCGAGCCTCTATCATTTGCTGGAGGTTTTAGGCAGGGAAAAAGTTCTGCAACGATTTTCCACCACCATCCAGAAGTTTCAATAGGGAGCGCACGTCATAAAATCCGTCTATCAAATCGACGACCTGCGACGTTGGGAGGAACCGCACATCCGCTATGCCGTGCTCGGCGATCCGGTGGCTCATTCCGCTTCGCCGCCGATGCAAAACGCCGCCCTGGAAGCACTCGGGCGACCAGAACGTTACTGCCGGCTCCATGTCCCAGCCGGTGAGATCGGCGAGGCTGTGCCGCTTTTACAGGCAGCCGGTTTCCTCGGAGTTAACCTAACCATCCCACATAAAACCGATGTTCTGCCTTTTCTAACCGGGCAGGATGATCATGCCCGAAAACTAGGCGCTGTAAACACGGTTGCCTTTCGCGGACCTCACATCATTGGTCGCAACACCGACGGCCCCGGCATCCTCCGCGCCATCGCCGAGGATTTGCAGGTCGATCCCGCCACCCAGCGCACGCTCATTCTCGGAGCAGGTGGCGGTGCCGGGCGGGCCATCGCGACACAATTTTCCCTCTTGGGAAGCCCGGGACTTATCCTGCTCAATCGCACTTATGAGAAAGCCGCCACGCTGGCTCGTGCGCTCGGCGCGACGGCCATTCCCTGGTCGGAGGAAGCACTGGCTGACTCTTTGCCTCAGATCGACCTTATCATCAATGCCTCATCGGTAGGGATGAAACATGACGATCCGTCTCCCATACCAGTGCATTTTCTAACCAATCGTCATCTTATCTACGACACGGTGTATGTCGGCAGCGAGACACCTTTGCAACGTGCCGCCAGCGCCGCCGGAGCGCGTTCGGCCAACGGCGTCTCCCTGTTGCTCCATCAGGGTGCGCTTTCCCTCGAATTCTGGCTCGGACAGCCTGCGCCCCTGGATAGCATGCGCCAGGCTTTGCGTGCCGCCCGCAAAAGCTAACAGTCGGCTAACACCTTGCCGGCAATTTCGCCGCCAATCGCCAGCGAAGCCGTCGCCGCCGGGCTGGGAGCATTCAAAACATGCAAGGCACGAGGACGTTGAATCAAGGCAAAGTCCTGCACCAGTTCACCAGTGCGGGTAATTGCCTGTGCCCGCACCCCGGCGCCGCCTGGAGACAGGTCGGATTCCACGATTTCCGGGATCAAACGTTGCAGCGATTGGGCAAACAAACGCCGGCTGTGCGACCGCAACAATTCCTCCCAACACATGCGTGGATAACGGCCAAGAAATTGCCAGAGACCAGGGAATAGGAGTGCCTCCGCCAGATCTTTGGGGATGAAATCGGTTTTGCGATACCCCTCGCGGGCCATGGCCAGCACCGCGTTGGGTCCCGCCTCGACGCCACCATGGATCAAGCGGGTAAAATGCACTCCCAAAAATGGAAACTGCGGATCGGGCACTGGATAGATGAGATGCTTGACTAAAAACGTGCGCTCCTTGCGAAGTTGATAGTATTCGCCTCGAAAAGGCAGGATGCGCGCGGAGGGATTTTCGCCGGCGAGAACGCTCACTCGATCCGAATGCAGCCCGGCACAATTTACCAGGTAATCGGCGGAAAATTCCTCTCTCCGAGTGCTCACGCGCCACCCCTCTGCGACGGCCTCGATTTTTTCCGCTTTGGCATCTGTGCGAACCACTCCGCCCAGGCGTTCGATCTCCAGCAGCATCCGGTCGCAGACGGCGCGGTAATCGACGATGCCCTCCTCGGGCACGCGCACTGCCGCCAGACCGGTTACATGCGGCTCGATCTCCAGCATTTCTTCCCGCTCCATCCATCGTAATCCGCTCAAGCCATTTTCTCGGCCCCGTTGCAAGAGCGTTTTAAGCCGCTCCACTTCGATCTCTTGAGTTGCAACGACCAATTTTCCACAAATTTCGTGGGCAATGCCGTGTAGCTGACAAAATGCCACCATGGAGCGAATTCCCTCCACAGCAAGACGCGCCTTGGTCGATCCCGGTTTATAATAAAGCCCGGCATGGAGCACTCCGCTGTTATGGGTGCTTTGATGGTTACCCACCCTTGCTTCCTTTTCGAGAACGGTGACTTTCAATCCTGGTCGCATCTCCAACAAACGCAGCGCGGTGGCTAGTCCCACGATGCCGCCTCCCACGATGAGAATTTTATTTACCGGCACAGGAAAGAAAGGCTAGATCCGAAATCCTTTGCGCAAGACGGTGGGTATATCCAGGTCGTGCCCTTCGACGATGGTCGGCTCGCTTTTTTCGAATCGTCCGCGCGAAATTGGCTCAAACTGCAATACTTCCTGCTTGACCTGGACGGACTTTTCCGCCGGAACGGATACTACCACTGGTTCCAGACGCGGACGCGGATTTGGGGGTGCAACTTTTGCCGCGACAGGAAGGGTCTCCTCCCCAGGCCCAGGGTGGGTGGGTTCCTGCTCCGCTTCCTCGATTTCGTCCAGCAGATCATTCTGTGCTAATACGACCAATGGAATTTGCGTTGGTTTGGCCACCGTGGATGCTTTTTCATTGCCCAGGGAACTAATCAGGGTAACAGACATTTTTGAACCCAATCGCGAATCGATACCCGTGCCTAACAGAATACGGGTGTCATCCGCGATGTGACGGTTTAGCTCGGTCATCAGCACTTCCACCTCCGCCAGGGTTAGATTGCCCGCACCCGAGACATAGACGAGCAGGTTGGAGGCATCTTCCAGGAGTTTGCCGCGATGCATCAAAGGGTTTCTCAAGGCATGTGCCAGTGCTTCGTGAGCGCGATTATCTCCTTCGGCCTCTCCGTAACCAAAGATCGTCTGCGCATTTTTTCCGCGCAATACGGTTAATAATTCATCCAGGCCCACTTTCATGAGTCCGGGTCGCGATAACATGCCCAGTATGCCCCGAAGACATTCGCTAAAGGTCTGTTCCGCAGCTAGAAATGCCTGCTGAATGCCAGCCTTGGGCGATACGATTTCCGACATGCGGTCGTTTTCAAAACAAATCACGGCATGACATATTTGCTGTAAATGATCCAGCCCGGTTCTGGCCTGGTCGTTCCTGCGTTTGCCCTCAAAATGAAAGGGCAGAGTGACGAGAGCCACCACGAGGGCGCCAGCTTCGCGGGCGGCGTGGGCCATAAACGGAGCGGCTCCGCTCCCGGTGCCACCACCCAGGCCTGCGGCGATAAAGACGACTTGCACGCCCTCCACCGCTTTGCGCAACTCTGGAAGGGCATCCTGCGCGGCGGCCATCCCCACTTCGGGATCGCCGCCAGCTCCCAAGCCGTGCGTAAGAGCATGGCCTAGCTGAATCCGTTGTGCCGCCACCGAGGAGGACAGGGACTGGGCGTCGGTGTTAACGGCAATCAACTGCGAGGCGTCCATTCCATCGATCAAAAGACGGTCGATCATGCTGGAACCGGCACCGCCAATGCCAACGATGCGCGCACTCAAGGGAGTGAAGGTGGCAGGTGCTGGAGAACGATTGATGGCGATCATATTCCGATGGGCAAAGACTGTTAGGAAGATCTCTTGAACCACCCTCCGATTGATTTGAAGAATTTTTTTATCGCCCCATCATTAACGCGTTCTGAGTGAACAGCCTGCGCATACTTGACCAGGCCGATGGCGGTGGAGTATTGCGGATTCTGAAAAGCGGACGTAATGCCGGCCATCGGAAGGGCGTGGGTGAGGGTGACCTCCAATCCGAAGACCTCGGCAGCCAGTTGATCGATCCCTTTGAGAAGGCTGCAACCGCCCGTGATGTGAACGCCCGATCCAATCATGGCGAATTTGGGGTCTGAAGAGAGGCTGCGATGTAGAAGCTCGAAAATTTCTTTTACCCGCATGTGGATGATGGTGTTGAGTTTTTCGCGTTCGATCTCCCGTCCGGCAAATCCGGTTTCATCCTTTAAGGTGACGATTTCTCCGGGAATGCTTTTCCCGACGATAACACTCCCCTCCTCTATCTTCAAACGCTCGGCGCGGGCCATTGGTATCCGCAGCAGGGAACTAAGATCGTTGGTAATATGGTCGCCCCCGACGGCGAGCACACCGCTGCGCTGCACGGCGCCGTCTTGATAGTAAACATAGTCGGTGGTGCCGCCTCCAATGTCGAGAACGAGGGCACCGAGATTTTTTTGTTCCTGATCGAGCACCACCTGGGCGGAGGCGAGGCCGTTGAGCACGATGTCGTCCACGTTCAAGGGAATTTCCCGCACACAACGCAGTGTATTTTGGATGCGGTTGCGAATGCCGTGGATGATGTGATAATCGGCTTCCAGACGGTTGCCGAGGATGCCCACGGGATTGAGCACGCCGTCGCGATCATCCACGTAATAATGCTGCAGAATCGAGTGCAAAAACGAATTTTCCCCCGGGATGCTAACATTGATCGCGTTTTCACGGACGCTTTCGATGTCCTCCTCAAAGATTTCGCCGCGGTCCTCGGGAATGTTAACAACGCCACGACTGTTAAAACTGGCAATGTGCGAACCGGTCACCCCCACGAATACCCGGTCGATCTCAATATCGGATTTCTGTTCCGCATCGACCAATGCGTCGTGAATGCATTGCTGGGCGGTATCGAAATCCACGATTTCCCCTTTGCGAATGCCGCGCGACGGCACTTGTCCGACACCGAGAATTTTTATCCCGCCATCGGCCTGGTTTTCTGCCACGACCACACAGATTTTACTGGTGCCAATTTCCAGGCCCACTACGATATCATCCTTGGCCATTGGTGGATTTCTTGGTTTTTGCAGGTGGAATGGGAATGGCCTTGCGCACACGTGTGGACGAGGCGGAAGGCGGGAGTTTTTCGGCGACAGGCACCTCCGGCTCGGTGCTAACAAAAGTCACCGGCACATTGCGTTGCACCATGAGGTTGGCCGTGGCCATTTTCTTTTGATTCGCATCGCAGTAATCGAGGAGAAGCCGAAGTTTCATCAATTGACCGTCGAGATCTTCCGATCCGAGGCGCACCCGGGTGTTTTCGCGATCTCTTATTTCAAAAGCATAGCCGCTGGAGAGATCCACCCAGAGGATATCGAACCGGCCAGCCAGCGCATCGTCCGATTTCTGGAGAATGGAAAGAGCGGTGCGCACCTCGGGAACGGCGATTGGCTGGCCGATGCGTAGATTTTCAACCGGCACACCCACGATGATGGGAAGTCGCAGATATTCGGCAAGAACCTGCTTGGCTTTGAGGACCACACCCGAGGCATCGATTAGCAAAGCCTGGGAATGATCGAGCGACTCGGCTTTTTCCCGCGTGGGAGCCAGCCAGGCCACCGGGTGGCGTTCGGTAACGACGATTTTTACCGTATCGGGCAGGGAGCGACTAACCTGGGCATCCTCGATTTGGGGAATCTCCAGCAAAGCTTCACGGGCATTATTGAGCGACAGGGAAAAAATATTAACACCAGTGCGAAGACCAGCGGCTTCCATAATCGTTTCGCGTCCCAAAGTCCCCTCGTTTTCGACTTCGATGTGGGCAACGAGATAGTTTGGGTTTTCGTAAAAAATATGGTTCAACCCGTAACGCACACCGTAACCTGCTCCTGCCAGCAATCCGAAGACCAGTAATATCTTGGAAAAAAACAACAAGACGCGTTGGTTGCGCTGGGTGCGGGCTTTATCCGACCGAATATGCACGTCGAGCAGGTGCTGCGATTTTTTTCTTCGCCGATTGATACTTTTCCGGTTTCCCTGGCGGGGAGAATCACCGGTTCTAGCTTCAAACATCATGCGTCCACCTCCCGGATTCGATCCAGCGATAGCTCGATGATGCGTTCGCACAAAACGGTCATGCCAATGCCTGCCTTTGCGGCCGCCTCGGGTAAAAGGCTCGACTCCGTCATGCCAGGGATGGTGTTAACCTCCAAAACATACGGGTTGCCTTCTGCCGTTAATAAAATATCCACGCGACTATAAACCTTCAACCCCAAAGACCGATGTGCGGCCATGGCGAGTGCCTGGATTTTCCGGGTGAGCTCGGGTGTAAGCGGTGCCGGGCAGTAATGCTCGGCCGCGCCTCCTGGATTGAGCCACGGATATTTGTTGGTAAAATCATAGATTCCATCCTTGGGAATGATGAGAATGATCGGAAGGGCCAGATCGCCAAGGATGCCAACGGTTAGCTCTTCACCGGCGATGAATTCCTCGATGAGAATTTCCTGGCTGTAATCCACCACTTTTTTGAGTGCGGATTCCAGCTCGGGTTCGGTTTTGCAAATGTAAACCCCCACGCTGGACCCTTCGCGCGGAGCTTTGACAACCAGGGGCAGGGTTAGCGATGGCCGGCCCCCTGCGGCAATGGTCTCGCTGCGCGGCGTGGTTACTCCTGCTTTAAGGAAAATTTCCTTGGAAAGAATTTTATCGAATGCGATACGATTGGGTTCGGGCGCATCACCGGTGTAAGGAACTCCCCGCCGTTCAAGTTCAGTTTGCAATGTGCCATCTTCACCAAAAGTGCCGTGAATGGCGTTGAATGCGATATCGATAGAATCGGGCAAAACAAATTCCGCGGAGTCGATCACGATTTCTTCGATGGCATGGCCTCCTTCGCGAAGGGCCTGGGCGACCGCCCGTCCCGAGCGCAACGATACCGCGCGCTCCGATCCCGGGCCTCCTAATAATACTGCGATTTTCAAACTCATAAATATTCTTGCAATAAAGGTTCCCCCACGATTTGCACCTCTGTCTCCAGATCGATGCCACGTTCGGCTTTTGCCGTGGTTTGTATGTTCGAAATCAGGCGCATGACCTCAGCGGCACTGGCTCCACCGTCGTTCACGATAAAATTGCCATGAACCTCGGAAATGCGCGCCCGTCCTATGCTGGTGTTTTTAAGACCCAATTCCTGAACTAACTTCCCCGCTGGAATCTCGGCTGGGTTTTTAAAAATGCAACCCGCACTCGCCGCAATCGGCTGGCTGGATTTCCTTTTTTCGAGTGAAGACTGCAACAAAGCGTCGATCTTGGCCTGTTCTTCGGGAACCCCTTCAAAAATGGCCGAAAGCGCATAGTTTTTTGCAAGCATGGGCACACTGCGATAGCGAACATCGACCTCGGAGGGAGTCACCTCATGCAGATGTCCTTCGACATCCAGATAACGGAAACTAACCACTTGTGAGAATGTATCCACTCCCATGGCGCCGGAATTCATGCGGAGACTTCCGCCCACCTCCCCGGGGATGCCTTCCATCCACTCGAAACCGCCGATGCCGGCATTTCTCGCAGCAGCCGCCACTTGCTTGAGCTTGACCGCCACCCCGGCCCGAATCATCGTGCCGCTAACCTGGATGCGGGCAAATTCTCCTCCCACCGGATGCACCACGATACCTGGGATTCCACCGTCCTGCACTAACAGATTCGATCCCCTGCCCACCACCATGAAAGGAATGATCTCCGCATTGGCAAATCGAATCAGCCCGGCAAAGGCTGACTCTGTGGTGGGCTCCACCCAGAATTGGGCGGGACCGCCGACCCGCAATGTTGTGTGACGACTTAACGGCTCGTAAAGACGCACCGTGCCGGGGCCGGTGATGGCTTCGATCTGATCCACCATTTTAAGGTCAGCAACCAATTTCGTAGCCTGCTCGTGAATATCTCCCGCCCCCAAGGTTAACACCAGATCCCCTGCCTGTAGCTGGGGGGCGATTTCCTTCCAGAGAAAGTCTTTGCGCGGACGATAAAAAATCTGGCGGACGCCTTGGGCTTGAGCTGCATCGACGAGGGTTTGCCCGCTTATTCCCGGAAGAGGGTTTTCGCTGGCGGCATAGACGTCGGTGACGTAAGTGATGTCTGCGAGTTGAAAAGCATCGCCGAAAGCATCTTTCAACGCAGCCGTGCGCGTATAACGATGGGGTTGAAATAGAACAATGACGCGACGGGCTCCCTCCTCCCTGGCTGTGGCCAGGGTGGCCTGCACTTCCGTGGGATGATGCCCGTAATCGTCCACCACACGGATGTCGCGGGCGGCATATTTGATTTCAAACCGGCGGCGTGCCCCCCGGAAGCTGTGCAACCCTTCTTTGATCGCCTCCGGAGTCACCCCTAATTCGGTGGCAAGCGCGATCACCGCCACCGCATTACTCACATTATGCTGGCCGGGAATGTTAAGAATAAATTCGCCTAAAACCTTTCCCGCATGTTCGACAGTAAAGGTGGTCTGGAAATTGCCGGTTCTAACAATATTATAACGATAATCGGCTCCCCCGGATTTTCCATAGGAAATTTTACCCGGATGATTTCTGGAAACGCGCGAAGTGTTGGCATCGTCCCCGCAATAAACCACCTTGCCCGAAGTCTGCTGAAGCAGGGTTAGAAAAACCTCCTCGATCTGAGCCAGATCGCGATAGTAATCGAGGTGTTCCTCCTCGATGTTTAGGAGGATGACATGTTCGGGATGATAATTAACCAGGGTGCCATCGCTTTCGTCACCTTCCGCCACAAAATATCTGCCTCTCGCATCCCAATAGGCGTTTGTGCCGAGGATGGGAATTTCCGCACCGACATAATGCGAGGGCCGAATCCCGCCCACGCGAAGGACGTGCGCCGCCATGGAGGATGTGGTGGTTTTCCCATGCATCCCCGCAACCACAATACCGGATTTGGCACTCATGATGGCACTAAGAGCCTCTGCTCTGCGAATCAACGGCAGGCAGAGGCGCACGGCTTCGTCATAGGCCGGGTTACCAGCTTTTATCGCTGAGGAATAGATTACATATTCGGCATCCTGCACGGAAAAGGCGGTTTGCTGCGCGTGAAAATGCAGTCCCAAGCCGATGAGTCTCTGCACTTCCTGGCTCGACACGCGGTCGCATCCGCTCACGCGATGGCCCAAAGCCAGAAATAAACCGGCCAGCCCGCTCATGCCGGAACCTGCCACACCTAACAGATGGATATTCCTTGGCGGTCCAATGAAAATGGCCGTCAATTCCTCAAGATTGATTTTTTGAATGAGGGGGCGTTCCATTATTTTTGCGAGCGTTCGAGAATATCGGCCACCTTTTGTGCAGCATTCGTGTGGTCGAGGGCGAGAGTTTTTTTCCGCATGGAAGAGAGCAGCTCCGGTTTTTCGATAAGATGTTGCAAGACTTCCGCCAGATCACCAGCAATGGCATTTTCTTCCTTGCAAAGCACGGCGGCACCTGCTTTGACAAAAATTTGCGCGTTCAAGGTCTGATGATCCTCCGCAGCGTAGGGAAAGGGAATGAGAATCGACGGAATGCCAAAATGAGCCAGCTCGGTAAGACTCGCCGCGCCGGATCGAGCAATTGCGAGATCGGCCAGGGCATAGGCTTCCTGCATCTCATGATAAAAAGCGGCGACAAACGCCCTGCGCCCTTGCCTGGCGTATTCCTCGCGAACAGTATCCTCCCCCTGGCTGCCGGTAAAATGGATTACCTGCAAGGAATCGGACGGGAAGGAAGCAAGCGCGGCGGAAACAGCGCGATTAAGTCCCTGCGCGCCCTGACTTCCTCCCATCACGAGCAGGGTTTGCACCCCTTCTGCGAGATCAAACTTCTGGAAAACGAATGGCCGATCCACTGGCTGTAACAGGCTTCGACGCAGGGGGGTGCCGGTGACTTCGACGCTTTTGTTGGGAAAAAATGGGGCGCAATCTGCAAATCCCAATAAAACACCTCTGGTGAGTCTTGCGGTCATGCGATTGGCTTTACCTGGGATCGCATTCGACTCGTGGATAAACGTGGGCGCCTTGCGGGCTCGTCCGGCTAGAATGGGGGCTGTGGAGGTAAATCCTCCCATGCCCAGCACGGCGTCGGGTTTGAAGTGATCGAAAATCTGGCGGCACTGTTTATAGCTCCCAAAAAAACGCACGAAAAATCTCACTATGGCGGGCGAAAAAACAGGCGGCATGCCGATGGAGGGAAGTTTCTCGAAACGCAGATCCTCACGCCCGCGAGTGGCCAGCGCGTCGATCTCTTTCTCGGAGATAAAGACCAGGACATCGTGACCGCGTTCGAGCAGGACGTCCGCCACTGCCAGCCCTGGAAAAAGATGGCCTCCTGTCCCTCCACATGCGATTGCGACTTTCATAATTTACAAGTGGATGGGACGGCGGGTGCGTGCCGCCAAAACCCTCGGCATAACCACAGGAGATACGGCCACACCCTGCCGATGAATGCTGATAAGAATGCCGATAAGCAAAAGGCATACACAGAGATTGGTGCCCCCGTAACTTACAAAAGGCAATGGCATACCTTTGTTAGGTAACAATGCGGTGGTGACGCCGATATTAACCACTGCCTGGATGGCGATTAGCATGACGCAACCAAATCCCAGCAACGTGCCAAAGCGATCACGGGCACACAAGGCGATAAATGACCCCATGAGAATGATGACAACGTAGGCGAGGACGATGAGGAGGGTGACGCGCAGGCCCAACTCCTCGCCGATGACGGGGAAAATAAAATCCGTGTGGGCAAAGGGAAGATAGAGCAGTTTTTGCCTGCCGTTCCCCAGGCCCAGGCCTTCGACGCCGCCGGAACCCAAAGCGGTGAGGCCGGCATATTGCTGGAGGCCGTCAGTTTCCTTGTATTTCTCCAGATCACGGAAGGCTAACAATCGCCCGGCTCGTTCATCCATGCTGCTGGCCACCGTAAACACGGCCACCAGGGCGAGCATCGCCACTGGAATGAGGTAGCGCAAGCGGGTGCCGGCAATAAACATTACGGATAGTAAAGTGGCTCCGATCAAGAGCGTGGCACCGATATCGGTCTCGACGAAGATCAATCCCATCATGACACCGACGATCCCGATTGGAATGGCAAATCCTTTCCAGAAACTATTTACCTCCGCCTCATACCTGGCAAACCAGAAAGCGGCAAAGGTGATCGTGGCCAGCTTGGCCAGCTCCGACGGTTGAAAGCTAAATCCTCCCAATCGGATCCAACGATAGGATCCGTTGATTTTAGTTCCAAAAGGCGGAAGACAGAGAATGAGGAGGACGATGGAAAGTCCCATCCAGATCGGCCAGGTTTTGCGCCAGAAATTATAATCCAGCATGGCGGCCAGCGTCGCTCCCACGAGGCCGATGCCGAGCCACATGGATTGTTTACGGAGAAAAACCGAGGTATCTCCTTTACTATCCTGTGCAAAAGCTCCCGTGCTGGAAAGCATGATCAAGCCCACAGTTAACACTGCGAGAACGGCCACCAGCAGAAAATAGATGCTTTTGCGATACATGAAGGGTTTATTGAGCCGGGATAATCAGTTTCTGTCCAATCTGCAATTTTCTCGGATCGGTGATTTGATTGGCCTCGATCAGGGAGACGTATTTGATACCGTGTTTCTTGGCGATGGCAGCCGGGTTGTCTCCTTTTTCCACGGTATAAATTTGACTGCCTTTCGCCGCCGGTTTTTCTTGGGACACGACGCTGGCATGCAGGGGTAAGGCGGGCTTCACGGGCAGGGTATTGGCAACTTTTTGTGTTGAAGACGCGGTAAATTTATTAGCTGAAAGCTGCAATAGTTTTTGCACGTCGTGCGAGACTGGCTGGGACGAGGATTGGGCTGGGATGATGAGTTTGTCGCCGGTCTGGATCGATGCACCGCCGGCGAGGCGATTGACTTTTTCGAGGTCGCTTCTAGTGACGCCGTGAGTGCTGGCTATGCTGCCCAAGGTATCTTCTTTTTTTACAGAATAGAGAGTGCTGCCTGGCTCCAGGCTGGGATCCACTCCCACTTCCTGGCTGGCTTCCTCAAAAGCTGCCGGAGCATTTTTCTTGAGTGAACTAAAGGCAAAAATACCGCCAACTGCGACGAGATGGAGGAGCATGACCACGAAAAAGGCCTTGGATAGGCGCACGTTAGGTTCCTCACTATCGTAATCTTCCGCGATGGGGACCGCTGCCCGGCGGGTGGCGTTATTGAGTTTTTTGGGCTTGGGTTTTTGGAACAAGTTTTTAATGTTCATATGAGGTTTGGGATTGAGAGTTGAAGGTTGGCGGTGGCTTTGCGAAATTGTTCCCCGCGGTCTGCGTAATCGCGGAACATGTCAAAAGAGGAAGTTCCCGGTGAAAAGAGCACCGTATCGCCGGGTTGTGCGATGGCATGGGCATGGGAGACGGCATCCTGCAGCGTAACGGCCCGGGAGCAAGGGACGATGTCGTGCCAGACGAGGTCGATTCTTTCGGCCATTTCTCCGATGAGAACGACCTGTTTTACTTTGCCGGGAAGAAACTCGCGCAGGGAGGAAAACTCGAACCCTTTATCTTTTCCACCCGCGATTAGAATCACTTTGCCAGCCACGGTGGTGAGTGCCTTGGCCAGCGCATCCACATTGGTGGCCTTGGAGTCGTTGATATAACGAACACCATCGATCTCGGCAACCAATTCGCAACGATGCGGTGCCGGACGATAAGCCTGCAAAGGGGGAAGGATTTCCTCAAAAGTTAGATCCAACGAAATCCCCACAGCCAGGGCAGCCATTAGATTTTCCGCATTGTGAGAACCTAATAATTGAAAGGAGCCGAGGGCGGCAACGGGTTTTTTGCGAAAATGAATGCTATCACCGATCAAGGTGAAATCGGCGGGATGATGATAGGCGCTGAAGGTGATTTTACGCGAAACGATCCCTGGCAAATGCTCGCTGGCATTGCAAACGGCAAAATCGGTGGATTGTTGATGATCGAATATCCGCGATTTGGCGGCCCGGTAGGCCTGTAGATTGGGATAGCGATCGAGGTGATCGGGGGTAAAATTGAGCCAAAGAGCGATATGAGGTCGAAAAGTCGCGATGGTTTCCAGTTGGAAAGAACTTACTTCGAGGGTGATGATATCGAGCGAATCCTGCATTTGCGCGACGACTTCGGAAAAGGGCAGCCCGATGTTTCCGCAGGCGATCGTTGGCATGCCGGCTGCATTTAACATCGCGCTAATCAATTCGGTGGTGGTCGTTTTCCCATTGGTGCCGGTAATGGCGATGACGGGTTTCTGGCAATAACGAAATGCGATTTCCAATTCGCCAGAAAGCGGGATGCCTTGATCTACGAATTGACGAACAAAGGGGGTGGCTTGATCGATCCCGGGGCTGATCACGGCGAGATCGAAGGTTTTGGTAATGTTAAAATCCGGTCCGGTAAACGCCTTCATCCCCGATTCGCGCAAGCGATTGGCCCGCGCTTGAAGCGCCTCGCTTTCGCCGGTGTCAAACACGGAGACGAGCGCCCCGCGCGAAGCTAACAGACGCGCCACAGACTCGCCGCTTCGGGCGAGTCCCAACACTGCGATCTGTTTGCCGGCGAATTCCATTTTTAGCGTAGTTTTAAAGTTGCCAGACCTAATAATGCAAAGATAAGCGACATAATCCAGAATCGCACGATGACCGTGTTTTCCTTCCATCCCATCAGTTCAAAATGATGATGGATCGGGGACATTTTAAAGACCCGTTTGCCAGTGGTTTTGAAACTAACGACCTGGATGATGACCGATAATGCTTCGATGACAAAAATACCGCCGACGACGATCAAGAGTAGCTCCTGTTTGCAGCAAATGGCGACAATCGCCAGCAAACCTCCGATGGAGAGCGATCCTGTGTCACCCATGAATACCCGGGCGGGATGCGCGTTAAACCAGAGAAACCCCAGCCCGGCCCCAGCCAGAGCCATGCAGACGACGGTGAGTTCGGAGACGAAGACGTTATGGGGTATTTGGAGGTATTTCGCGACCACGGCATTTCCAGTGGCCCAGCAAAACAAGGCATAGGTGGCAGCCGTGGTAATGGTGCAACCAGTGGCAAGACCATCGAGGCCGTCCGTAAGATTTACCGCGTTGGAAGTGCCGACAATAATGGCCGAGTAAAAGACCAGTGCTCCCACAAAGCCAAACGTTAACAAGGGTTCCTTATAAAATGGAATGTAAAGTTCCTTGACCTGGGCGGAGGAAATAGGGTCGTTCCATAACACGCAGACAACAGCGGTGGCGAGACCAAACTGGGCGAGTAATTTGAGTCTGCCGGGAAGACCGTCGGATTTTTTTCTCTTCACTTTTAGATAGTCATCAATAAACCCCACGGTGGCTAGAAAGACGACGGTCACCAAGGCAAGCCAGACGAAATGATTATCGGATTTGGCCCACAACAAAGTGGATACGACCACCGCGCCCATCAGAAGCACGCCGCCCATGGTGGGAGTGCCTTTTTTGGCACCATGCAGCTCGAACAATTTATGCACTTCCTCCTTGGAACGAATCGGCTGTCCGATTTTGAGGGAAATAAGTTTGCGAATGACGAAATTTCCAAAAAAGAGGCAGAGCAGGAAGGCGGTGATCGCGGCTGAGACTGCACGAAAACTGATGTATTGAAACACGTTCAGCGCCGATTGAAACGGAAAAGCATCTCCCAATTGTGAAAGGTAGTATAACATTAGTGGACGGTGGAGGGATGGATCAGGTTTTCGAGTTCGCTGAGCACTTTTTCCATGCGTGCCGAACGACTGCCTTTGCAAAGAATGGTATCGCCAGATTGGAGAACATGCGCCAGTTTCTGCGCTGCTTCCTGAGTGTCGGAGACTTGGATGATTTCGAGGGCATCGTGCCGGGAGGCTGCTTCCGCGATCCAACGGGCTGTGGTGCCGACAGTGATCAGGAGATTGAGTCCAGAGGCTGCCTCGCCCACTTTGCGATGGCCTTCTTCTGCGTAAAATCCGAGTTCACCCATGGCTCCGAGCACTGCGATGCGCCTTCCAGCGACGGGCATCTCCCGCAAGGTTAGCAAGGCGGCCACCATGGAATCCGGATTGGCGTTATAGGTGTCGTCGATGATGGTGTAATCGCCTAGTTTCCTGGTTTCCAACCGGCCACCTGTAAGTCGAACATGCCCGAGCGAGGCGACAGCCTCCTGAAAAGGAATGCCAAAGAAAACCGCTGCGGCGACGGCAAGAAGGGCGTTGGCAACCATGTGCCGTCCCGAGACCGGGAGCCAGGCTTCGAGGGTTTCGTTTTGATAAGTAACCAGAAAATGAGTGCCGTCTGGTTCGGCCAGAAGCCGTGTCGCCATGATGTCGCCCTGGTCGATCCCGGCAAGAAGGATTTTTCCCTGGCAACGCTTTGCGATACCGGCAGAAAATAGATCGTTGGCGTTTAGAATGACGCAGCCATTTGCGGGAACGCTTTCTGCCAGCATGCCTTTTTCCCGGGCGATGGCGTTCTGGCTGCGCATGAACTCGATGTGCGCGACTCCGATATTGGTGATGATCGCGGCGTTTGCCTGGGAGATGGCGGCGAGTGGCGCTATTTCCCCCGGATGATTCATCCCCATCTCAAGGATGGCAAACTGGTGGCTGTCATCAATGGCTAACACGGAAAGCGGAAGACCGATGTGATTGTTAAGATTTCCAGCCGTCTTGGTGACTGCATGTTTCTGGCCAAAGACGGTTGCGGCGAGATCTTTGGTGCTAGTCTTGCCGTTGCTCCCGGTTATTCCGATGACCTGGATTTTGAGGGTGGATCGATAATTTTTTGCTAGAGATTGCAGTCCAACCAGGGTATCCGAAACTTTGATCACAGGCACCGTGGAGGTGTAAGGTTGATCGACCAATACGGCCGTGGCCCCCCGGGCAATTACCTCGGGAAGAAATTGATGCGCGTCGAATTTTTCGCCTCGTAAAGCGACGAAACAATCGCCGGGTTTGACCTGTCTGCTATCCGTAACCACGCGTTCCAGGATAGCATCGCGGGAAATGGCTGCGAGGGTTCCCCCAGCCATTTGAGCGATTTGGTTAACAGAAAGAGAATTCATTTAGATGGCCATTTTGACAGGTTGCAAGCCGACGGCGTTGGTGACGACTTCGACGTCATCGAAAGGGATGATATGATCGGCAAATTCCTGATTGGTTTCGTGCCCTTTGCCAGCGATGAGGATAATGTCTCTGGGTTGTGCCAGAGAAACAGCCCGGTAGATGGCCTCGGCCCGATCCATGACGGCTTCATATTTTCCAGGGTGCATGGCTTGGGTGATTTCGGCGATGATGGTTTCGGGGTTTTCTTTGCGAGGATTATCAGATGTGACGATGGAATAGTCGGCGTATTCACTGGCCACGGCCCCCATTTTGGGGCGTTTGGCGCGGTCCCGATCACCGCCACAGCCAAAAACCACGATGAGACGGTTGGGGGAAAGTTCGCGCAGGGTGCGGAGAACGTTTAATAAAGCATCGTCGGTGTGAGCGTAATCGACGAAGATTTGGTATTGGCGTTTGATGGGGACAGCCTGCAATCTGCCGGGCACTTGTGGTGCTGAGGCGAGGGCTTTGACGGAATTGCGCAAGGGAATTCCCAAGCCGCTTGCGGCGGCAAGGGCAGCCAGGGCGTTGGAAATATTGAAGCGACCGATCAAGGGAAGTCTGACGAGATAGCTTTTTCCTTCTGCGTCGAGTTGAAAAGTGGTGAGGCCGCTTTCGGTCTTGAGATTGGAGGCACGAAAGTCGGCTCCGACCCCAAAACCGTAGGTGATGACTTTTATTTCCTGACCGAAGCGCGCGATCAATTGTTCGCCATGCGATTGGTCGAGATTAATGACTGCCACGCCTTTTTTCCTGGATTGCTCGGTGAGCTGCAAAAAGAGCAGCGCCTTGGCCTCGAAGTAGGATTGGAGGGTGCGATGATAGTCGAGATGATCCTGGGTAAGATTAGTGAAGACAGCGACATCGAATTCCAACCCACGCACACGAGCCTGGCTGAGCGCGTGGGAGGATACTTCCATGACTGCCGCCTTGCCTCCAGCATTGAGGGTTTGCTGAAGTAGATCGTTAATCTCGGGTGCTTCGGGGGTGGTGCGCGCGGCCGGGAGAATGCGATCTCCTATCTCATAGCGAACCGTTCCCAGAAGTCCTGTGCGCAAACTGGCCTCTTCGAGCAGATGCTTGACGAGATAGGCGGTGGTGGTTTTGCCATTGGTGCCTGTTATTCCGACCAGTTTGAGGCGACTCGCAGGATGCTTGTAAAAAGCGCAGGAGAGATCGGCCAAGGCTCTGCGGGTATCGGCTACCCGCACCACGGTGATGCGCTGGGCTGGCAGGTCCACGTCGGAGATCACGGCCTCGGCTCCCCGTTCTATTGCCTGATAAATAAATTCGGTGCCGACCAGTTTCTCACCGCGCACGGCAAAAAAGAGACTGCCGGCCACGACGCGACGCGAATCGTAAACGATGCCGGTGATTTCCCGCTCGGTCGATCCGCGCACTTCCTCCACGGCGGTTTTGGTGAGTAATGTTTTTAACAACATGGAAAAATCAATCTCGAATCGGTTTGGTGTTGGAAGCTTGTTTGAGGCCTTCCTCCATGGGATCCAGCAATGCGGGGTCTGGCTTTAGATCGAGGATGCGAGCCGCTTTGCGTGCGACATTGGCGAAGATGGGGGCGGCGATGGTTCCACCGTAGTTGGGAATGGCACCGGGCTTGGCATCGTCGATGAGCACATAGATGACAAAAGCGGGATCGTCGGCCGGCAAAAAACCACAAAAGCTAACGATATATTTTTCAGCCATGTAACCGCCCCTGGCGCCTGCTTTCTGAGCGGTGCCCGTCTTGCCTGCGACTGCGAATCCCGGCACCATGGCGAGGGGCGCGGTGCCTTTTTTACCCACCACATCCTTGAGCGCGGCGGTAACTTTCAACGCTGTCTCCCTGGAGATAACATTTCTAACCAATACTGGCTTATATTTGCTAACAATACGTCCGTCACTGGCAATGATGCTGGCCACCACCTGTGGCATCATGAGGTTGCCACCGTTTGCGATGACAGACATGGAGGTGCAAAGCTGGATGGGAGTGACCCCGATGGCCTGCCCCATGGGGATACGGGTGATGGCGAGTTTATCCGCGCCACCGGGTGCATTTACGCGCCCTGGTATTTCCCCTGGCAGATCGATCCCAGTGCGGTCTCCGAAGCCAAAACGACGCACATAATCGTGGAAACGTTGTTCGCCCATTTGCAAAGCTAGTTTGGCAACTCCGATATTGCTCGATTTAACGAGGATTTCGTGCACCGAAAGAGACCCGTAGGGATGATGGTCCCTGAGAATTCTTCCGCCATAGAAAAAACGACCCCCTTCACAAAAGATTTTTGTTTCGTCAGTCACCAGCCCCTCTTCGATGGCGGCACCCACGGCGACGATTTTAAAGGTGGAACCCGGTTCCAACATATCGAGCACGGCATGGTTTCTGGTGACTTCGGATGGCGCATTGTTGGCATCGTTATTATCAAAAACGGGCCAGGATGCCATGGCCATGATGGCGCCGGTGTGCGGGTTCATCATGATGATGGTGGCGCCTTCGGGCTTGAATTTTTCGCAGGCAGCTTTTAATTCCTCCTCAACGACTGCCTGCATTGCGAGGTTGACGGTAGTCTGCACAGTCAATCCTTCCTGGGCGGGACGCTCATAGCCGCGATAGACCACGATCTCCCGGCCGGTGCGATCACGCTCGGTGAAGCGATAGCCATCGCGCTGGCGGAGAAATTCATCCATGCTTTTTTCGATGCCGGCAAGGCCGTTTTTTTCGTGATCCAGCCAACCCAGAACGTGGCAGAGCATGTCGCCATTGGGATAGATGCGGCGGAAATCCTCGTTGAAATAAATGCCGCGCAATTCCTTCTCGCGTAATTCGCCCTGCAAAGCGTGTGCGACAAGTTCATCGACTCCATGTTTAAGGACGATGTAGCGACGTTCGGTGAGAATCTTTTTTTCGATTTCCTCAATTGGAATTCCCAGGTGCCTGCCAACAATCTCTGAAATTTTTGAGACACGATTTTTTTTGCGGTCCGCGTCGTCGATTTTACCCGTCTCGGTGAGCAGGATGTGCGAGGCATCGGCATAGACGGTTTTTACCGCTGTGTTACTGGCCAGAATCTCGTGATTGATATCGATGATGCGCCCGCGTTGGGCATAGACAGGTTTTTTTACGATGTGCTTGGCATTGGCGCGTGCGGCATAGATTTCATGATCGACGACCTGAATTTGAATCAAGCGCGCGGAATAGACACTCAGGACGGTGACCAGAAGAATGCAAACGAGGATCGCTCTTTTTTGGATTGGCTTCATTTTTGGGCCAGAATGCGCTCGGGTGTGTTCGCATTGGAGACGTAGCCGATCTCGGTGGGATTGGTATTGATGCGAACGATTTGGGTGGGATCGATTTCCACCAGTTGGATGAAGCCCGATTGGAGCTGACGTTGGAGCGAGTTCCAGGAAACGAGACCGTTGATTTGATTTTCGAGAGCGCGATTGAGTTTGCTGGTTTCGTTAAGTTGAGCTTCCAGTTTACGCCGATCATCTCCATAAGCGATTGCCTGGTTTTTAATCGAGACATAGCTGAGACCCAACCCGCCGATGATGCTGAATGCCAAAATCCACCAGACACAGGTGGCAACCCGGATGGTATCGGAGTTTTTTCTACGATTGCGTGACATGGGATTTATGGGTGAGTTTTTCCACGACGCGCAGACGTGCGCTGCGGGCGCGGGGATTGTTAGTGAGTTCGTCTTTGGAGGCGGTGAGGCTTTTACGCTGCAAAAGACGATAGACGCAGGCGGGATTGGCGCGGGGAGCCGACCACTCCGGCCGATCCAGCCAGGCCTGGCTGCGAGTGCGAAAATCTTGTTTGACCATGCGATCTTCGAGGGAATGAAAGGTCATCACGGCGAAACGTGCTCCTTCTGCCAGGAGGCCGGGTGCCTGCGAGAGGAGGGTCTCCAAAGCTCCCAGCTCGTCGTTTACCGCTATGCGCAGGGCTTGAAAAATCTGGGTGGCCGGATGTTTTTTTCCACGTCGGGGATGCACGACAGCGACAGCCCCGGCTAGTTGTGTGGTGGTAATAAAAGGCTGTTTCTGGCGTTCATTGACCAGATGTCGGGCGATGCGAACGGAGGCAGGTTCCTCTCCGTATCGGCGGAAGATGGCAATCAGCTCTTCGAGCTCGCTTTGATTGACCCAATCGGCTGCGGAACGTCCGCTGCGCTGGTCCATACGCATATCCAGCGGTCCCTCATTCTGAAAGCTGAAGCCGCGTGCTGGCGTATCGAGTTGATGAGAGGAGACACCGATGTCGAGTAACAGGCCATCGATTTTTTCGATTTGAAGATCGGCCAGGACTTTGGCGAGATCGCGAAAGTTGGCTTTTACGGGATGAAAAGCTTCTCCAAAACGCACCAGACGGGCGGTGGCTGCACGCAGGGCATCCTCATCCTGATCCAGGCCGATGACCTGTGCGCCTTTTGTTAGAAAAGCTTCAGCGTGTCCTCCGCCACCTAGCGTGCCATCGACGATGATTTTGCCGGGAGCGGGTTGTAGTGCCTCCAGGGATTCATCCAGCAAAACGGGAAGATGCCGGAATGCGCCGGATTCCGCAGGACGGATTGCCGATGCAGGATTGGCGTCGAAAGAGGGTGAAGTCATGGGGGAATTTTCCGGTGTGAGACCAGTTGAAGCGCATAGCCAGGGTGGGTTAAATACCGATTTCTTCGCCGACTCTGTTGTAAACATCGTTTTTATCCTCAAGGTTCGCGTTCCAACGGTCGGGATTCCAAATTTCGAAACGGGCATCGCCACCAGCCAGGATCACATCGGTTTGCAGACCTACTTGCGTGAGGTATTCCTCCGGGAGCAGCATACGCCCCTGGCGATCCACAGTGGAGGGCTGCGCACCAGAGTAAAAGCGCCGCAGAAAATTGCGTTTATCGCCTTCGGACGATTTGGAGGCTGCGACCTTGGCTCCGACGGCTTTAAATTCCTCGGGAGGCATGACGATGAGAAATTGGTTATTGGGGTTGGGAATAATGTAGAAATCCTCCGACTCCGCGCGACGCCATTTGGCTGGGACCGTGATACGCCCTTTGGGATCGACCGCGTGGCGGAAGATTCCGGCATAAATAGGGGTGTTGGCGAAGGCGGTTTCCATAAGGTTTAAGACGTTAGAGCTGACTTTTGCTCCATTTCGCGCTTATTAACTCCATTTTAAACCACAATTTACTATTTATCGTCAACAGAATTTTGATTTTTTTTGAAAAAACTTTACCCAGGCTTGGCCGGGCCTGTTGTTTTTCGGGTCAAGTGAGCGGAATTTTTTGCTGATCGCGCACGTTGACCATGATGGCGTAAGTGCTGAAGACATCGGCTCCCGTGGTGGCATTGATGGCCCAGACTTGGACTTTGCAGGAGGTATTACCACGAGATTCGACGTGACTGTAAATCTTGATAATGTGCCCGAGAGCAACGGGAGTGGTAAAATCGATGGGGCCAAAAAGCTTGGTGACAAAGGTTGCGCTGGGAAAAAGCAGTGTGGCGGCGTTGTAGGCCATGTCATCCGCCCACATCATCATGTTTCCACCGAACAAAGTGCCGGCATGGTTGAGGAACTCTGGACGGATGAGGACGGTTTTTTCGTGAGGCAAGCCGAGCATTGAATAAATTAGCCGAACGACGTAGAAAAAGACAGTGCCATTCCACTACAAATGAAATAACCCATCCAAGGAGTCATCGAATAACGATCAATTAGTGTTTTCTATGAAAATTATTACCATCACCCTTCTCCTGATTGCTGCATTTACCTTTACTGGATGCGAAACATTGCTGGTCGAACAACGCCGCACAGTCGTGCGCGACGGGTATTACGACAATGGCTATCGCAATGATCGTTATCGCAATGATCGTTACCGCGACAATCGGTATCGTGATGATCGATACCGCGATACCCGTTATCGAGACGATAGGTATGAACGTCCCACTCGTAATTACTACGACCGGGGGTATCGTCGCCCGACCACCATTGTCACCCGCCCAGTTGTGATCGTTAAAACGGATGATAATTATCGATCCTCAAATCGAAGAAACGTGAAATTCCGCGAGGACATTAACAGGGATTCCCGAAATGATGACCGCAAAGATAAGAAGAAAAAGAGCAAAAAAGATCGCGACGATGAGGATGAAGAAAACCGTAAGGACCGGTGATTTAGCTGGTTTTTAAAAAACCAACGACCAGCGCTTGAACGCTAGTCACAAAAAAAAGAACGAACCGGGTGGTTCGTTCTTTTTTATTATTAAACCTAGTGTGCTGCAATCTGGGTTTTACAATCCGGAACCTGCCTGCAGGGTGTCGCGTCCCTCTGTGATGACATCCTTGTAGGATCCTCCGCTGGGGATCATGGGTAACACGTGCTCGGTGAAAGGCACCATCACATCGAGAACATAGCATTCCTTGCTATCAAGCATGCGTTGAATGGCACCGGCGAGATCTTTTTTCTCAATCACGCGTTCGCAGGTGATGCCAAACGAAGCGCACATGGTGACGTAATCGGGATAGATGCGGCTTAGGTCGCGTGGATCGCCGAGGAAGGTGTGTCCGCGATTGCTCTTGTAGAAACGATCCTCCCATTGCACGACCATGCCGAGGTATTGGTTGTTGAGGATGATGACTTTGGGAGCGATTTGCTCGACGTGTGCCATGGCCAGTTCCTGCACATTCATGAGGAAGGAGCCGTCGCCGTCGATATCGACGACTTGTTTATCGGGAAAAGCCACTTTGGCTCCGATGGCGGCGGGCAGGCCGAAGCCCATTGTGCCAAGACCTGCGGAGGTGATGAGGGTGCGCGGGGAATTGAAATCGTAATATTGAGCGGCCCACATTTGGTGCTGGCCCACGCCGGTGGTGATGATGGAGTTCCCTTTATCGAGTTCGTAGAGCAAGCGAATGGCGTATTGCGGCTGGATGGCTTCCTCGGTGTCTTTGAAGGTAAAAGGAAATTCTTTGCGCCAGACGGCGATCTGTTCATACCAATCGGGGAAGGCGGTGAAGCCGGATTTCACGCGTTCGCGGCCTGTTTTGGCGAGCAATTCGTTAAGTCGGGTGAGAGCGTATTTGACGTCGCTAAGGATGGGCAGGCGAACGACTTTGTTTTTGTTAATCTCGGAATTATCGATATCGATGTGAACGATGGTGCCGTGTTTGGCAAATTCTTCGATTTTACCGGTGACGCGGTCGTCGAAACGCACGCCGATGGCGAGAAGCAGATCGGCTTCGTTAACTGCGTTGTTGGCGTAAACGGTGCCGTGCATCCCGAGCCATTTAAGCGAAAGCTCGTGTGTTTCGGGGAAACCGCCGATCCCCATGAGGGTGGTGGCGACGGGGATTTGTGAGCGTTCGACGAATTCGAGGAGTTCGGCGGAGGCTTCTCCAGTAATAATACCGCCCCCGCAATAGATCATGGGGTGTTTGGCGGCAGCGATCATGCCGATCACTTCATTGAGGGCGAGATCGTCAGCTTTGACGTCAGGATTGTAGCCACGCAGCTCGATATTAACGGGAAAAATGGGTTGGGTGCGGGCGTTTTGGATGTTTTTGGGAATGTCGATCAACACCGGCCCTGGACGCCCCGATTGAGCGATGTAAAAGGCTTCCTTTACGATGCGAGGGATTTCGTTTACGTCCCAGACGAGGTAATTGTGCTTCACCATCGGGAGAGTCATGCCAAACACGTCGGTCTCCTGGAATGCGCCGCGTCCGATCATGGCCTGCGGAACCTGGCCGGTGATGGCAATGAGCGGGATGGAATCCATGTAGGCATCGGCAATCCCAGTGACTAAATTGGTGGCACCTGGCCCGGAGGTCGCCATGCAGACGCCAGCGCGGCCAGTGGCACGGGCGTAACCTCCCGCTGCGAACACGCCGCCTTGTTCGTGACGGGGTAAAATGGTGCGAATTTTGGTCGATTTGGTAAGCGCTTGGTGGATGGGCATCGAAGCTCCGCCTGGGTAGGCAAAAATCGTGTCCACCGCTTCGCGCTCCAGGCAGGCGACGAGGATTTCCGCTCCGTTCATGACTTCACCGCGTTCGGCGGCAGCGGAGATGGATTGGGGTAAATCAAGGGTATTGGGCGTGCTCATGTTTATGTTTAGATAGAACAAAGTAGCGCATCCGGGCCGGAGCGACAAGCTGAAAACCGCTTGAAGGTTGACTCGAAAAAACTGCGCTGCTATGCTCCGGGTTTCATGGACCCTACGACTCGCGAAAATATGGAGGTTTTTTTAAAGGCAAAAGGCTTTCGGCGCACCAGCCAGCGCGATGCCATCGTGGAAGCAGCGTTTAGCACCAAAGAGCATTACACCGCCGAGGATTTGCTCCTCATGGCGCGCAAGATTGAACGCTCCGTCTCTCGTGCCACCGTTTATCGCACGCTACCCATTTTGGTCCAAAGCGGGATGTTGCGCGAGATGGATTTCGGGCGCGATTTTAAGTATTACGACCCGAATTTTGTCGATCGTCCTCATCATAACCATCTCATTTGTGTGGACTGCGATAAAATCGTGGAATTCGAGGATGTCGGCATCAGCACCATGGAGGATTGCATCTCGAAACGACTCGGATTTTCGCCGGAATCGAAAATGATTCGCATCGAAGCGCGTTGCGACGAATTGCAGCGCGACGGCAAATGTCGCAGCCGCCTTCCGGAAAAAGTCCCTGCGTAATTGGTTGTTCTCACAAACTTTCGTTAATTTAAAAAAATTCGTCTTCGGCGGAAATCGCGCATTTTTTTCTTACCGCCGCAGAGTTTTTCCCGTAAATCACTACCATGGGGACCACTTTTACTTCCGAAATCGACACATCCACCGAGGGTTTGAAAGCTCTCATCGAGAGCATGCTGAAATTTGCCCTCGCCCGCGATCATTCCACCGCCTCGCAACGCGATTGGTGGCTTTCCACCTCCAAAGCCGTTCAGCGCATCATCATTGAGCGCATGATTGCCACCCAGGCCATTCATCACGACACCAACGCCCGTCGCGTTTATTATTTCTCGCTCGAATTCCTCATGGGTCGCCTGTTCTCCAACAGCCTTTACAGCGCCGGCATTTTTGACACCGTGGAAAAAGCCCTTAAGGAAATGGGCTTCGACATCGCCGACTTGCGCAGCGAAGAATACGACATGGCCCTCGGAAATGGAGGCCTCGGACGCCTCGCTGCCTGCTTTCTCGATTCCCTCGCCACCCTCGATCTTCCCGCTGTCGGCTACGGCATCCATTATCAATACGGACTCTTTAAACAAGAGTTCCGCAACGGCCATCAGATCGAACTCCCCGACGCCTGGCTCAGCTTCGGCACCCCCTGGGAAATCATGCGCCCCGAACACACCACCGAGATCGAACTTTACGGACACATCGAAAACGTCTTCGACGATCGCGGCAACTACATCCCGCGCTGGGTCGGCACCACGAAATTGATGGGCGTCCCCTACGACATCCCGGTCCCCGGCTTCGGCACCAACACCGTCAACTACCTTCGCCTCTGGGAATCGCGCGCCTCCTCCGACTTCGACTTCGAGGCCTTTAACCGCAGCAGCTACGACGAAGCCGTTCGCGATAAAAATGCCAGCGAAACCATCTCCAAGGTCCTTTATCCCAACGACAAAACCGAAAGCGGCAAAGAACTTCGCCTCGCCCAGCAATATTTCTTCGTCGCCTGTTCCCTCAAAGACATCATCCGCCGCTATTTTAAAAACAACCAAGGCTGGGACGATTTCCCGGAAAAAGTCACCATCCAACTCAACGACACCCACCCCGCCGTCGCCATTGTCGAGCTCCTCCGCATTCTCCACGACCAATACAATCTCACCTGGGACGCGGCCTGGTCCATCGTCACCCGCACCTTCGCCTACACCAATCACACCCTCCTGCCCGAGGCACTCGAAAAATGGAGCGTCCCACTTTTCCAAAAAGTCCTCCCGCGCCACCTGCAAATCATCTTCGAAATCAACAAGCATTTCCTCGCCGAAGTAGATGCCAGATGGCCCGGCGACGTGGAAAAAAAACGCATTCTCTCCATCATCGAGGAAGGCCACGTGCAAATGGTGAGAATGGCCCACCTTTCCGTCGTTGGCAGTTACTCCGTCAATGGCGTCGCTGCCCTCCACACCCAGCTCCTGAAAAGTGATCTTTTCCCCGAGTTCGACACCCTTTATCCAGGCCGTTTCAATAACAAAACCAACGGCATCACCCCCCGCCGCTGGCTTCTCGCCTGCAACCCCCGGCTCAGCACCCTCATCACCTCCCGCATCGGCTCCGGATGGGTGCGCAACCTCGACCTCCTCCGCCAGCTCGAACCCTTCGCCGACGACGCCGGGTTTCAGCACGATTTCATGGCCATCAAACACGCCAATAAAGTCGATCTCGCCGAGACCATTCTCGAGCAATGCGGCGTCATCGTCGATCCCCACGCCCTTTTCGATGTCCAGATCAAGCGCCTCCACGAATACAAACGTCAGCACCTGAATCTCCTCCACATCCTCGCCCTCTATCGGCGCCTCCTCCAAAATCCCGACCTCGATATCGCCCCGCGCGTCTTCATTTTTGCCGCCAAAGCCGCCCCCGGTTACGATCTCGCCAAGTGCATCATCAAAGCCATTAATTCTGTCGCAGCGCACGTCAATGCCGACAAACGCATCAACGACAAACTAAAAATCGCCTTCCTGCCCAACTACCGCGTCTCCCTCGCCCAACGCATCGTCCCGGCCGCCGATCTCTCCGAACAAATCTCCACCGCCGGCAAAGAAGCCAGCGGCACCGGCAACATGAAACTCACCCTCAACGGTGCCCTCACCATCGGCACCCTCGACGGTGCCAACGTCGAAATCCGCGAGGAAGTCGGCCCCGAAAACTTCTTTCTCTTCGGCCTCACCACCCCGGAAGTCGCCGCTCTTTGGAAAAAAGGTTACAAACCTTTCGATTATTACAACGGCAACGAAGAACTGAAAGCCGTCGTCGATTGGATCGGCTCCAACTACTTCACCCACAACGAACCCGGCGCACTCACCATGCTTAGCGAAAACCTCATTCACAGCGATCCTTTCCTTTGCCTGCCCGATTTCGCCAGCTACAGCGAAGCTCAGCAAAAAGTCGATGCCGCCTTTAAAAACCGCAGCGCCTGGGCCCGCATGGCCGTCCTCAACACCGCCCGCGTCGGCAAATTCAGCAGCGACCGCACGATCAGCGAATACGCCCGCGACATCTGGAAACTTCCCGCCGTCCCGGTCTAGGCGCATAATCCGGACCTGGAAAAAACCACGAATGAACACCGACGGGCACAAATCAATGACAATGCTGCATTTTTTACCCTCCATTCGTGTCCATTCGTGCCCATTCGTGGTCAAAAAAATAAATTCGTTTTCTCTCCGCATCCTTTCAATCTTGCTGCTGTCGATTTTCCCAGGTGCATCGCTCCGGGCAGAAACGCCGGGAACCGTTTTAACCAGCGAACAAATCAGCGGAATGAAAACATCCCTCCCCGAGTGGGAGTTAAAAGACAAGCATCTCGAACGCACGATTGAATTTCCGAGTTATCTAAAACTCATCGAATTCGTGAACACGATTACCGGCGTCGCTGAATCCCTCAATCACCATCCCGATATGGATATTCGTTACAAAAAGCTAAAATTCTATCTCTCAACCCACGATCTCGATGGCGTATCCACCCTGGACGTGGAGTTAGCCAAAAAGATCGACATCGCCCTTGCGCAGACGACCAGGAAATAACGCGCCCCCCCCCGGACCAAAAAGCAGTCTGCAGCCTCGCCCCAGTTAAGCGATGAATCGCGCAAATTGAAAATCTGAATAAGCGCCGGGGACTTTCGTCTTTAAGAAACAATTCCCACATCATGTTCAAGCGCTCCTTTCTCGTTTTTGCACTGCTCGCTCCAAGTTTATTTCTTTCGGCACAACCGTTGAATGATGATTTTGACGATGCCAGCCAGTTAACCGGAAATTCCGGCTCGATCCGTGGTTCAACCGTGGACGCGGGGGCCGAGGCAGAGGAACCTTTTCATGCTGACAACGAAGGGGGCGCTTCCATTTGGTATTATTGGAATGCCCCACGCCAGGGGATCTATCGCTTTGACACGGTGGGAAGCGATTTCGATACATTGCTGGCGGTTTATCGCGGCACTTCGTTGGCCAATCTTTCGCTCACGGCCGAAAACGATCAGGCTGCAGGGGATGACACCAGCTCGGTGGTTTTTAACACCCAACAAAACGAGGATTATGAGATCGCCATCGATGGCTATAACGATGGCACAGGTCCCGAAAGCGGCTCCACGCAGTTAACATGGGAACAAATCAATCCACCCCAGGCGGATTTTAACGGGGATGATAATAACGACCTGCTGCTTTTCGCTCCCAAATCGGGTGCGACACGGATTTTTCGGATGCAGGATTGTTTTTTGTTAGGAAGTTCCAACGGCCCCCGGCTTCCCGCGTCATTTGAGGTGAGCGATACGGGAGACTTCGATCTGGATGGCCAGCCCGACCTCGTTTTACGAAATGTAAAAAACAATCGCACCGCGTTGTGGCTGATGGAGGGCACGAGTTTTCTGGCCGCTTTCAACGGACCCACCCTTCCGCGAAATTTCTATCTGGCGTCGGTGGACGACTTTAACGACGACGGCGAGGAAGATTACCTCATCGTCAATCGCGGAAACCGCCGCACCGTGCTGTGGAATTTGGTTGCCGGGGAATTTGTCAGCGCTTTCAACGGACCGATTCTGCCCAGGAACTGGGAAGTGGCGGGAGCGGCGGATATCAACACCGACGGGAATCCTGATTTCGTGATTTATCACCGTGCCAGCGGTAAAACGGCCTTTTGGATTTGGAATGGCAATCGCGTGGTGCAAAGTATCAAGGGGCCCACGATTCCGGCGGGTTTCCGGCTTACCATGGTGGGCGATTACGATCAGGATGGCCTGGCCGATTTGGGCCTGCTCTCGACGCGCACGGGCTTTGGTTATTTTTGGAAAATGAATCGTGCCAAATTCGTCTCGACGCACCGGGGACCCAGGATTCCCGCGGGATTTGGAATTGCCGCTCCACGTTAGTTTTCCCATAATGAGTGTTAACAAAAGAATCGTTGGATTCGCGCTGGTTATTCTTGGAACGTTGTTTCTCGTTTTGACGTTCTATATCTGGTCGAGTCGTGAGGCAACCCCTGCAAAAGTTTCCGGGGAGAAGATTTCGCTGGAGGCAGAGAAGAAGGAGGCGGTGACGTCCGATAGGAACGACGAGAGCGACGGGCGCGCCTTATTACCGGAGGAACCGGAGCCGGTGCCGGTGGCCGATTACGACGGGGAATCCGCACCCATGCCGGAGGTGGAGGGGATGGAGCCGTTACCAGCGACGCCTGTGCCGCAGATTGGTCCCCCCATGGTGGCGCCGCTGCCCGTGGAATAATATTTAGCCAGCGAGAGAAAGTTTGACCCCTGCTGCCGGGAAGCGTAATGTTGATCGTAGCTTTATTAACATCTTCCTTAAACGCAAAAACCCATGAAAATCGGCGTCCCCCGTGAGATAAAAGAACAAGAGCATCGGGTGGCCTTGCTGCCCTCGGGTGTGTATCAACTTAAGCGACGACATCACGAGGTGATCGTGGAGCGCGGAGCGGGTGCGGGGAGCGGTTATCCGGATGCGGAATACGAGCGGGCGGGCGCGATTTTTGTCGATGAACACGAGGCTGTTTTTGCCGAGGCGGATCTGATCGTAAAGGTGAAGGAACCTTTGCCTGTGGAGTATTCTCTTTTGAGAAAAGGGCAGGTGTTGTTTACCTATTTGCATCTGGCGGCCAATCGCGTGCTAACCGATGCCTTGCTAACATCGGGCGTGTCCGGGGTTGCCTATGAGACGATGGAGGTTAACAAACGTCTGCCCCTTTTGGAGCCGATGAGCGAGATCGCCGGGCGTATGTCGATCATTGTGGGCGGTTATTTTTTGGCCAAACATTGCGGCGGCAACGGGGTGCTGCTCGGCGGCGTGCCTGGGGTGTTGCCAGGCAAGGTGGTGGTGCTGGGTGGAGGCACTTCGGGTGTCAACGCTGCCCGCATGGGCATGGGCCTGGGGGCGGATGTGACTATTTTGGAGGTGGATGTGGAGCGGATGCGTTTCCTCGATATTACCATGCATTCGGTGCATACGTTTTTTTCCAGTGAAGCGCATCTCACGGAGCTACTGCCGCAAATCGATTTGTTAATCGGTGCAGTGCTGTTGCCGGGAGCGCGCGCTCCGAAGCTGGTCAACCGGGAGATGTTACGTCAAATGAAGCCGGGGAGTGTGTTTGTCGATATCGCTATCGACCAGGGAGGCTGCGCGGAAACATCGCGTCCGACGACGCATCAAAACCCGGTCTATACCGAGGAGGGCGTGATTCATTATTGTGTGGCCAACATGCCGGGTGCCTATGCCCGCACGGCGACCCAGGCGTTGACGAATGTAACCTATCCTTACCTGGAAAAACTGGCCGATGAAGGTTTGGCAGGAGCTTGCAAGCGGTATCCGGCCTTGCTTGGCGGGGTAAATATTTTCGAGGGAAAAGTAACGAATCGCCAGGTGGCCGAGGCGCATGGGCTGCCCTGGGTGGAGTTTGGAGTGGAAAATTTATAGGTCGTATAAGTCGTATAGGTCATATAGGTCGTATAGGTCATATAAACCCCATAAGACCTGGAAAACTTAGGAAAGCATCTCCAGCGAGTCGAGATAGCTCTGGAGGATGATCACGGCGGCGACCTGGTCGATCACTTTGCGACTGTTTTTAACGTTGCGTCCGGCGTCGTGCAAGCAGCGCTGCGCTTGAAGGGTGGTCATGCGTTCGTCCCAAAGTTGCACGGGAATGGAGAGGGTGGTTTTAAGTTTATCGGCAAATTCGCGCACCTTGTCGGCGGCAGGTCCGTAAGTGCCGTTCATGTTGCGGGGGAGGCCTATGATGACGCGCTCGATTTTTTTGGTAGTCACCAACCCGGCAATCTGGCGGAGGATGGCGGCATTTTTGGCGCGTCCATCGATGGTCTCAAAGGGATGAGCCAGCATCCCGAGATCGTCGGAAAGAGCGAGGCCGATGCGGGCTTCGCCGTGATCGATGCCGAGGATTTTCATTGCAACCCGGGAGGGATTTTTTGGATGAGTTGTTTGATGTTTTCGGCTTCGTGCCGGCAAACAATCAGGAGAGCGTCGTCCGTTTCCACGATCACGAGATCGGAAACGCCGAGCAGCGCGACGTGCTTTTTGGTTTTGGAATAAACAATGTTGTTAGTCGCCTGCGAGATGGTGGTGGCGGTGTTCGCGCGGTTGCCCTGGGCGTCGTTGGGGAGATAATTGGCCACGGCGAGCCAGCCGCCGATGTCGTCCCAATCGAAAGAAGCTTCGACGACGAGAACGCGATGCGCTTTTTCGAGAATGGCATAATCGATGGAGATTTTGGGCAGGACGGGGAATTCGCGGGCGAGAAAAGGGCCGATTTCCGGGCATTTTTGCATGCGAATGATGAACTCGCAGAGGTGCGGGGTGCTGCGCTCGAATTCGCGGAGGATGGCGGGAATAGTCCAGATAAACATGCCGGCATTCCAACGAAAATTTCCCTGGCGGAGAAAGGTTTCGGCGAGATCGGGCGCGGGTTTTTCGCGGAAGCGCACCACATCGAAGACGGGTTGGGTATCGGAAAAAGCGGCGGCGCCTTGTTCGATGTAACCGAAGCCGGGGCAGGCCCAGGTGGGTTTGATGCCGATGGTAACGAGGGCTTCCGATTTCTCGGCGGCATCGGCGGCGAGGCGGAGATCGTTTTGAAAGGCGGCAGCATCGCGGATGAGATGGTCGGCTGGGAGCACGACCATGGTGGCGGTGCGGTTGCGTCGGGCGATGAGGCCCACGCCGAGGGCGATGGCGGCGGCGGTGTCGCGTTTATCGGGTTCGGCGATGATGTTTTCGTGGGGGAGAGTGGTGATGATGCGTCGGACGGCGGCTTCCTGCTCCTGATTGGTGAGGATGAGAATATTCTCGCTGGGCACGAGACCGTTGAGACGTGCGACCGTGTTTTCGAGCAGTGTGTGTTCGGAAAAAAGGTTGAGCAATTGCTTGGGAGCGGCACGTCGGCTGAGAGGCCAGAAGCGTTCTCCGCTTCCCCCGGCAAGAATCAGGACAAAAAGGGTGTTGGACATTGATTTTTTAATGAAGATGGAGAGACTTGAGATTGTTTTTTAACGAAGGAAGATTATTCTCAAAGCAACGTTATGTCGATCAATCCCCAAAAATCATTTCCCACCTCGGCGTCGATGGCGGGGCTTTTTTCATTGGCTCAAGCTGCCATCGGTTGCGGCGTGGGCCTGTTAATTGCCGATAAATTAAAGAAAAACAAACAGACCACGGTCATCACCCTATTTTCGGTGGCCCTGGCGTCGGTGGTGCCGGTGGTGGCCACTTACATCGCCTCGCAGGTGAACGCTCCCGAGTCGAAACGGGGCGTGCGCAAACGGCTGCGTTCCATTCGCGAAGACAGTGGCTGGGATGAAGAAGCGGATGTCGTCTAAAGAATCACGGGAAACGTAACGGACTGGCCATGGTTTTTTTGACTGATCGATGACGTATCTGCAATTCCATCTTTATTTCAATCTACCGGTGCTGGTGCTGCTATTGATCTTAGCGCGTCACCGGTTAAAATGGGAGGCTTGCAAGTGGATATTTGTCGTCACTGCCATCGTCATGGTAACGACGACTCCCTGGGATAATTGGGCGGTGTATCGCGAAATCTGGTCGTTTGATTGGGCGCGAACAACGCCGGTGGAGATTCGGGCCTTCGGGATTTTGTGGCGGTTGCCAGCGGAGGAATATGCTTTTTTCATCATCGAAACCTGGATGGTCGGCCTGCTCACGCTCCTTTTTTTGCCGCTGCCGGAACGCTGGAGGAAGAACTGAGATGGAGTGGAATTACTTCAATCATCTCATGTTCTGGACGATGCCGGTGATCATCGGGCAATGGTTCCTGGGCGGAAAAATCTTCCTGGCAAATTGGCGGGCGATTGTTTTTCCGGCGCTGATCGTCGGGACTTATCTAAACTTGATCGACACGATTGCGGTGCGGGAGGGGATCTGGTTTTTCGATGTAAAACAGATTCTGGGGATTTATATCGGGCCGTTGCCGATAGAGGAAGTGCTCTTTTTTTATGTGACAGCCTGGTTGGTGGCGCAAAGCGTGGTGCTGCTGCTGCCCGACAGTTGGCGACATCCGTCGGGTCAATAGACGGGCCAAAGATGATTGGTTAGCAACCACCCGGCAAGCAGCCAGGGAAGGATGCGGATTCCGGCTGGTTTCCGGAGAAGAAACGCCAGGGTCTCGCTGGCAAAAAGCGCGATGGCAAGGGTGCAGGGCAGGATGTAAAGAGCTTTGGCCGGGTTCCAGACCGGGGTGGATTCGATGTAGCAATAAAGAGAAAGGCTAAGCAAAAAGACCACGCCCTGCGCGAGGACAACCTTTGCAAACGGTGTCGGCAACCATTTTCCCCGTCCTCGCAGCCAGAGGGCGAGGCCTGCTGGCAACGAAAGAAAAAAGAAGAGTTGATAAAGCTGTCCGAGCAGTCGCCGACCCCTCACGGAGCTGGGGTCGGGTGCGGGAAAATACAAGGCGCGATCTGCGATAAAAAAATCGCGCCACGCGTCGGAGAGGCGGATGATTTCACGATCCCGGACATCCACTTCGCGGGCAGGCTGGAGCAGGGCGGGTGTAAAAAAACGGGTGATAAAACCGATCCGATCCTGGTCGCGCAGAATTTGTGACCGGAGGATGTCGTCTTGATAGAACATGGCGTTATTTCTCGGGAAAATCGTGCGTTCCGGGACGTAATAACGCTGCCAGTAATAAGGCAAAACGAGGGCCATGCCGAGAAAAACAGGGATGGCTGCCTTGAGCATGGTTTGAAAAGGGAACCTGACTTGGGGAAAAAAGAAGGCCACGAACACCGGAATTGAGCAGGCAAGCAGGCCGCTGAACTTGATCATAAATCCCGCCGCGATGCTGAGAGTGATGGCGGTGGCAAAAATTATGCGCGAAAGAGAGAGTCCGGGGCGGTGGTCAGTTAGTAATTTGACGGAAAAGAAAAGACAGGCCAGCGAGGTGACGAAGAGTGGCAGATCCAGGTTGAGGGAGAACCCGGCATTAATGAGGAGGGGAATTCCTGCCCAAAGATAGAGAAAGAGGATGCCGGGCCAGGAGTCGAGCAGGCGGAGATGGCGCAAAGTGGCGCGCAGCAGAAGCAAGCAAAGCAGGGAGCAGGCGGTGTTGAAACACTGGACTCTCAGCACCGCATCCTCGATCCAGGGAAAAATGAGGTTGGGCAGGAAAAAACCCACTGGCGGATGGTAGGCGTAATACATGGCCCGAAGAGCGGGTTCGGGTGACCACCAATAAAATTCCTGCAAACGCGGGAGATGGTCGCCGAGGTCGAACCCGATGTAGGCACCCTGTCTGCGCCAGAGGGCGAAACATTTTCCAAAAATGGCCAGCGCCAGGAGCGCACGCTCCCAGAGCACGAGGGAGCGGGCGGGCGTTGCGAAATCAGTTTTTGGCAAGGACGAGGTCACGTTCGTTGCTGGTGAGTTCCTGCCAGGAGCCGGGGGCAAGTTGGCCGAGTGGGAATGCGCCAATTTGCACGCGGATGAGGCGCAGGGTGGGATGTCCGATGGCGGCGGTCATTTTGCGCACCTGCCGGTTGCGTCCTTCGATGAGGGTAAGGTAAATCCAGACATCGCTGACGGTTTTGCGAAGGCGCACGGGAGGATTTCGGGGAGGAAAGTCGGGCTGCGGATGGAGAATGCCAGCCTGGGTGGGGAGAGAAAGTTTGCCATCGAAAACGACGCCTTCGCGGAGTTGTTGGAGGGCGGCCTCGGCGGGCACGCGTTCGACCAGGGCATGGTAGGTGCGCGGATGGGCGGCGGTGGGATGGAGGAGAGATTGGTTTAGCGCGGCTTCATCGGTTAACAGGAGCAACCCCTCGCTGTCGGCATCCAATCTTCCGAGCGGATAGACCATTTTGGGGAAATTAAACTCCGATAAAGTGCGATGAGCACTGTCGTTGCTGGTAAACTGGCTGAGAATGCCGTGGGGCTTGTGAAATGCGACGAGCATAAAACACTCTCATCCTGGTGAGGCTGATTATTTAAAACCTGCCTCGCCGGGTTGATGAAGCACCCCGCCTTTGGCGACGATTTTTTCGGGAGCTTTCCCGACTGGAACATTGGGGCAGGAATCGATCCAGCGAGAGCCCTCTGGCGCAGCCCATCTGGCGGCGTTTTTGAGAACGAATTTGACGGTGTCGTTGTGATAAATCGGATAGGTTTCGTGACCAGGTCGAAAATAGAAAATTTTGCCGTTGCCACGTTTCCAAGTCGCGCCGGAGCGGAAGACTTCCCCACCCTCGAACCAACTGATGAAGATTTGTTCGTCGGGCGTGGGAATCCCAAAGGGTTCGCCATACATTTCGGTGTTTGGGAGTTCAAAATAAGCACCGAGACCCTGCGCAATCGGATGCCCGGGATTGCAGACCCAGAGACGTTCTTTTTCGCCGGCTTCGCGCCAGGTCAGGGAACAACTGGTGCCCATGAGACGTTTAAAAATTTTGGAGTAATGCCCGGAATGGAGAACGATGAGGCCCATGCCTTGGAGGACGCGTTCCTGGACGCGATCCACGATGGCATCGCTTACTTCACCGTGGGCGCAATGTCCCCACCAGGTAAGCACGTCGGTGGATTCGAGAATCTCCTGGGTGAGACCGTGATCGGGTTGCTGCAAGGTGGCGGTGCGCACGGTAAAGGCGGGGTCCTGGCGCAAACCGGCGGCGATGGTTTCGTGCATCCCGTCGGGATAGATCTCACGGACAGCGGGGATTTTTTGTTCGTGGACATTTTCGCCCCAGACAGTGATGTTAATGCTCATAAAATGGTGTGATGTTAGGAAAGGGTTTCGCCGAGAATAAGGTCGTCGAGCGATTCGCGGCGGCGCACCACGGAGGCGACGGCTTGATTGACGAGGATTTCGGCGGGACGCGGGCGCGAGTTATAATTGGAAGCCATCACGAAGCCATAAGCGCCGGCGCTCATCAGGGCGACATAGCTGCCGGCTTCGAGAGGAGCGACGAGGCGATCCTGCGCGAAAAAATCGCCGCTTTCGCAGACTGGTCCGACGAGATCGATGGCCTCGCTGTGGTCGGTGGTGGGTTCGCGGAGAGGGACCACCTCGTGGTAGCCCTGGTAAAGGGCGGGGCGAATGAGATCGTTCATCCCGGCATCGGCGATGACGAATTTCTTTTTTCCACCTTGCTTGACGTAAAGCGCCTGGGTGAGGAGCACCCCGGCGTTGCCGACAATGAGGCGTCCGGGTTCGAAGATGATTTTGAGCGGGAGGGTTTGGAGTAAAGGGACCACGGCCTGGGCATATTCCTCGATGGTGATGGCGCTGGAATCGTCTTTGGCCCACCAGGCGGCGTCGCCGGCCGGGATGGAGTCGTGATAAACGATGCCTAACCCGCCGCCGATGCTAAAAAATTCGAGGGCGTAATCGCGCTGCAATTCGGAGACCAGCGGAAGCATTTTCTCGACGGCCTGGGCAAAAGGCGTGCTTTTAGTGATTTGCGAACCGATGTGCATCTGGATTCCGCGAAGTTGAATGCCGGGGAGTTGGGCGGCAGCGGCATAAACTTCGCGAATGCGTTCGATATCGATGCCAAATTTGTTCTCACTTTTGCCGGTGGAAATATATTTGTGCGTGCCGGCTTCGACGTTGGGATTTACCCGAATGGCGACTGGGGCGCGGGTGCCGAGACGATGCGCCACATCGCTAATGTGCTGCAACTCGGCCTCGGACTCGACGTTGAAGCTGTAAATGCCGTGGCGCAATCCGTATTCAATCTCGTCGGTGGTTTTGCCGACACCAGCAAAAGTGCATTTGCCGGCCTGGCCGCCTGCATTGAGGACGCGGAAAAGTTCTCCACCAGAGACGATGTCGAAACCGCTGCCTTCCAGGGCCAGGAGATGGAGCACGGCAAGGTTGGAGTTGGATTTTACGGCAAAACAAATTTGATGATCCAGCCCGGCCATTGCGGCATCGAGGCGCCGGTAATGGTCCAGAATCGTGGCCGAACTGTAAACGTAAAGAGGTGTGCCGTGGGTCTCGGCTAGTTTTTCGAGATCGACCTTCTCACATTGCAGCCGACCGTCGTGGTAATGAAATGAATGCATGAGCGAATCGTTAAGGTGGGCGAAAAAAAGACGGACTCAACCGAAAAATCAATTTTTTAACAACTGCTGCAATCCGGCCAAAAATGTCGGGAAACGTGGTTCCCAGCCCAACTGGCGGAGGCGGGCGTTGGAGACTTGTTTATTGGTGAGGCCACGTTTACGACCCGGATTGGGCGGTGCCGACGGAGGCAAGGGACGCTCCAGGGCGGCTGCTAAAAATTGAAAGGCGGCAAGTTGGGTGATTCCGCCATCGTCGGTGAGGTTGAAAATGCCACTGGCGGGAGATTTCTCGATGAGGGTGAGGATTCCGGCCACGGCGTCGTCGCGTTCGATGGTGTTTAACCAGCGTCCGCCATCGCCATCGAGGGTGGATTCTCCAGTAAGAAACCGCTGCAAAAGGGCACAACGTCCTGGACCGTAGATGCCCGAAAGCCGGGTGACGATGCCTCTGCGGGCAAGCACGAGATCTTCGGTTTCCCGTAAAATAAGGCCGGTCGCGGTCGTCGTTTCGGGCGGGGAATCTTCATCGACTGTGCCCCCGTCGTTTTTTCCATAGACCGAGGTGCTGCTGGTGTAAAAAAATCGGTCGAAACAAAGACTGCGCAGCAAATTGGCCGTTCCCTGCCAGTAAATTTCGCGGTAACGCGCGGCGTCGCCACCGCCGGAGCTCACGCAATTGATCACACCGTCGAAAGGTCCGTCGCGTTCTCCCACCCGGCGCACCCAGTCGAGATCGCGAATATCGACGGGCGAGACGCGAAACCCGGCAGCACTTTCTCGGGCGGCCGATTCGGGCGAACTGGTCCAGGCACTCACGGTATGGCCAAGGGTGTGCAGACTTTGGGCCAGCTCCCGTCCGAGATAGCCACAACCGACGACGAGCCATTTTTGCATGAATGCACTTGCCCATGCCGCCCGCATTCTGGCAAGCGCGAAAAAAAACCTAACCGTCGTTCTTTGCGACCTGGGTTTTTTAAAAGTGCAATTGCCAGAAAGGGCGGCTGCTTAGAGTGATTTCGGCATCGACGGAAAAGATGTCAGGGAATGCAACCAGTCCCAACAAAACGCTTTTGTCAGGCAAGGACGAATTTAGTTTTTCAACGTTGGGACACTTTTTTCCCGGCGTTCAGTCCCGATTTTATCGACGAAACGAATGATCAAAAAAATCAAAATCACCGCCGACATCGCAATGAACAATCCTGTGCGAATATTGCTTGCCTGGGCGGCTGATCTAAAATTCGCACTGTAACGCTTGCTCTTGGGCACCGGGATATCCTCGAAATGGGGAAACACCTCATCCACCCGAAACCAATTGGGCGAACCGGCCCGGCGCACCAGGGAGTCGAGATGCAGATAACCCGCCCGATATAAATTGCGCAAGTCGCCCTCATCGACTCGTCGCTCAAGACCGCGATCTGATTTTGCTTCAAAAAACTGCATTCGATCTTCTTATAAAGCACAGCAAGTGCCGTCATTTCGGCTATGCAACACTTCGCTAATCGGGCGTGGGAACTATTTTTTCTGCAAAAAAGAGTGTCCCCTAACCAGCAAGTCGCTATTTCTTCGAGTCGAAAACCCCTTTTTACCTGTGAAAATCCTCATTATTGGCAGCGGCGGACGTGAACATGCCCTGGCTTGGAAATTGCAACAATCGCCCCGCGTCACCCAAGTGATTTGCCACCCAGGCAACGGCGGAACCCCAGTAAATCCGCAAAAATCTCAAATAAGCGTATCAAATTTGATAAAATTGCGAGATTTTGCCTTGTCGGAGGCCATCGATCTCACGGTGGTGGGACCCGATGACGCTCTTGCCAATGGCATTGTCGACCTTTTCCAAGCGGCGGGATTACGAATATTCGGTCCCACTCAAGCGGGGGCCCGGCTGGAGGCATCGAAGATTTTTGCCAAGGAATTTATGCTGCGCCATGGCATTCCCACCGCGCGTTCCGGGCAATTTTCCGATCCGGCTGCCGCGCAGGAATTTGCCCGCACCCTGGGATGTCCCTTGGTGGTGAAAGCCGACGGTCTGGCGCTGGGCAAAGGCGTGGTGATCGCCCACACCCATTGGGAGGCGGGGCTGGCCATTTATCGGATGATGGAAAGGCGACAATTTGGCGCGTCGGGTGCCTCTGTGGTGATTGAAGAACTTCTCACCGGGCCGGAATGCTCCCTTCATGCGTTGATCGATGGCACGAATTATCTGCTCTTTCCCGGCGCCCAAGATCATAAGCGTGCTTACGATGGCGATCTCGGCCCGAATACCGGCGGCATGGGCACTTGCAGCCCGGTATCGGCGCTGGATGATGCGCTTCTGGAACGGGTAAAACGCGAGGTGCTCGACCGATTTATGATAGGGCTAAAAGCCGATGGGCTGGATTTCCGTGGAATGCTTTTTCCCGGTCTCATGCTCACGCCCGATGGTCCGAAGGTGCTCGAATTCAATGCCCGCTTCGGCGATCCCGAAACCCAGGTGCTTCTCCCACGGTTGCAAAGCGATCTGCTGGATTTGATCGAAGCCACCATCGATGGCCGTCTATCCGAGGTGCAGGCAACCTGGGATCCGCGTGCGGCAGTCTGTGTCGTGCTGGCTTCGGGTGGATATCCCGGCACCTACGAGAAAGGCAGGGAAATCACTGGAATCGCAGAAGCCGAGGCCACAAGTGCGCTAGTTTTCCATGCCGGCACCCAGCGCACAGCCTCGGGCACTCTGGCCACCAACGGCGGTCGCGTGCTCGGGGTCACGGCCATGGGAGACACCGTGGCCGGGGCCCGCGCCGCAGCTTATCGCGCAGTGGAAAAAATCCATTTCAACGGCCGTTTTTGTCGTTCCGATATCGGGAGCAAATCGCCCGATTAAATGCCCTCACCCACCGCATCATTTTCACCGCCTCCTTGCGACTTGATCCCGTCGCGCCTACTGTCTGCGCAACATGAAAAATAACGTTCTCCTGGTGCTTCTTTTTCTTCTCATCGGAAGCCGGTGGACAGAAGGGCAATCCACGCGTGCGCCAATCGATCAGTTAAGCCCCTCCGAAGTAAAAATCGCCTGGGAAAAACTTAGCCAGCTCATCGCCAGCAGCGGTGGGATCAGCCCCGACGAAATCGAACGGGCACGTCTCCACGGTGTTCTGGATCGTTTGGGGAAAAACGCGCGTCTGGTCGAGCGCAAACCCGGCAATCAGATCGAAACCGGGGAGGATTTCAAGCTCGAACTCCTCCCGCGCGGCGTCATTTACACCCGGCTCGGCGACTTTTCCAAAGATAACATCGCCCAGTTAAGCACCGCCTTGCGCAAGGAAGCCAAAGCCCAGGCGGTCATCCTCGATCTGCGAGCGACAAGCGGCCCGGCGGAATTCGATCTCGTGAAAGATCTGGCTGGCCTGTTTATCGGCGGCGACAAAAGTCTTTTCACCCTTTCCAACAGCACCACCAAGGAACAAAAAAATTTCCGCAGCAGCGGCGAAACACGTTTTAGCGGCATTCTTCTCGTCGTCATAAATGCTGATACCAACGGCCCGGGCGAAGCCGCCGCCGCCGCCTTGCGCCAGCAAGCCAAAGCACTCCTCGTCGGCACGCAGACCAGTGGCCAGGCCTTTGAATACACCTCGATTCCTCTCAACGAACGCTTCGCCCTGGAGGTCGCGGTGAGTCGCATCGTTCTACCGGGCAGCGATGCACAATTTCTTGCCTCGGGCGTTACCCCCGACCTTCTCGTCGCCGCCGATCTCGACGGGGAACGTGATCTTTTGCGCCGGAGCAAAAAAGAGGGCATCGGCACTTTTATTTTTGAAATCCAACGTCCGCACATGAACGAAGCCTCCCTCGTCGCCGGGCGCAATCCCGAATTGGACGCCTTTCAAGCCCGCAAAGCAGAAAAAAATGCCGCCGGCGATTCTTTGCCGATGGATCGCAGCCTGCAAAAAGCTCTCGACGCAGCCACCGCCCTGCTCGTGGTCCGCGAAGGAATCAAAGTGGGGGAATAAACCCATCATCGAAAGGGATGGGTAAAAATGGAGAGCTCTTTTCCGCCACAGAAGCCGCAGATTATGTCGAACGACATCTGCAAGATGCCCGATTCGGCAACCAAAATGGCCCACCACCCCGCAACATGCCCCGACCGTTTTTATACTTAACCCCTATGAGTAAAGAATTATCAAGATCCCGTCATTCCGCTTCCTGAAACCAACTCGGCACCCAATCTTTCGCCGCTGGCACGCGCACATACATCACTTCATCGGTGGCTGGATGGCAGCGATGCCGGAAAACGTGCTCCCATTCCTCGCGATTTTCCGAAGCGAGATATTGCCAGGTCTCACCGCGATGCAAACTTACCGGATCGACTAATTCGACCCAGGCGCGAATCAGCTCGCGATCCTTTTGATTTTCAATGCGCGATACTTTCATAGACAGTCAGATAAAAAGCACTGGACGTGCCACGGAGTTGTCCGCGGCGAATTAAGTTAGGGATGCAAAAATATCGCCAGTTTCTTGTCATTCACCTTAAAAAAATCCCTCACTGTGAACAAATCAATACTGGCCTGGAAACAGATTCGGGCCGCGCACGCCAAAAACCAAAAAACCACGACATGTCGCGACCCGAATCGCCTTAACCTAACATCTTTGACCCCCGAAAATAAGAGATGTTCAAAAAAACTGGCCATTGTTCGTTTTACTGCTACAACCAACGCGATTTGCCTCTTGCCCATTTCGATATGTCACAGACACCCCACACCATTGCCGTATTAACCTCCGGGGGAGATTCTCCCGGAATGAACCCCGCCGTTCGCGCCGTCGCCCGAGCCGCCATGCACCAGGGATACCGCGCCATCGGCTATCAAAATGGCTACGACGGTATCTTCGATGACGACGTGATCGACCTCAACGACGCCGTCCTAAGCGGACTCCTCGAACGCGGTGGCACCATCCTTCAATCCAGTCGTTGCCGTCGATTTATGACCGCCGAAGGCCAGGCCCAGGCGCTGCAAAAATTGCGCGACCGCAAAGTGGATGGACTCGTCGTCATCGGCGGCGATGGCTCCCTGACCGGTGCCCTCAAACTCCACGAACTCGGATTTCCCATCGTCGGCATTCCCGGCACCATCGATAACGACATTTTTGGCACGCAAATGGGCGTCGGCGTGGACACCGCATCCAACACGATTGTCGATATGATCGATAAAATCAAAGACACTGCCCGCTCGCATCGCCGCTGTTTTCTCGTGGAAGTGATGGGTCGTGGGAGCGGTTATCTCGCCCTCACCACCGCCATCTCCTGCGGTGCCGAGGTCGCCGTCATTCCCGAGTATCGTTATAACATGCCGCGCATCCTCCGTCTTCTCGCCAAACGTTATGAGGAAAAGAGAAAAAACAGCCTCATTATTCTTGCCGAAGGGGTTTGTTCCGCCGAGGAATTCATCACGAAAATGCAGGAATCGGCCGGCGAAGATGTCTTGCAGCAGGAAGTAAGAAAAACCGTGCTCGGCCACGTCCAACGCGGCGGACGTCCCAGCCATTACGACCGCATTCTGGCCACCCGCATGGGAGAGTTGGCCGTGACCGGATTGCTCACCAGCGAAACCGGCACCATGACCGCTTTGCATCAGGGTAAAGTGACCCTCGTCGATCTTACCTACGTCCTCTCCAAAAAGCGCACCATCTCCACCACTCTCACCCGCCTCGCTGGCAACATGGAAATCGAATTTGGCGATGCCGTGGAAGTTTAAAACCCACTTTAAAAACGGCTGTTAAAAACCGTCCACAGATTTTAAAGATTATACAGATTTAAAACACTCCAGACCACCACAAACACACCCCACCAAAGTCCCCTTAAAATCTGTTAAATCTGTGAACAAAAGATAACCCCTTCATTTAAAAGGGTTCCTCGCATTTAGTGCAACCCATTCACCCCGGGTGAAATTTTACAGATTCAAACAATCCTGACCATCACGGACACCCCCCACTAAAATTCCCCAAAAAATCTGTTAAATCTGTTAAATCTGTGGAAAAAAAAACCTTCAGACCACCACAGAAGGCCCCACCAAATTCCCAAAAAAAATCTGTGCAAATCTGTGCAATCTGTGGACAAAAAACCCTACATTGTCAAAAGCCGGTTCCACTCAAAACCACGTTGCAACGCGTAATCCTTCAGAATCACCGAATGCTTCAGCAACACCCGGTTGCTCACCGCCGCATCATCCGCATACCCCACATCCGGCAGGTGATCCGGGATCAAATCCGTTTCTTGAAACAAATATTGCAAGGCAAAAGCAATGTCTGCCACGGCATGAAAAGACAAATCGCGGCAAAGCCCCCCACTAAAGTCTTCCAAAACCTGCGAAAGAAAATCAATCGCATCGGTAAGATCAATCGGCACCTCTTCCAGATTGGCAAATTTCGCGCGTAACTGCGGGAGATGACGAATCGTGTATTCCAAAGTTTCGGGCGTCACTTCGGGTGCTCCGGTGGAAATAAGTTCTTCGATAATTTTCATAATAATAAAATAAATTAACCAAAAAAAGGAAGATGAGGATCAGCCACAGAGAAGATTTTTATGCAGTCAAAAAGTAATTTTATAAAGGCAGTTACAATGTAGTCCGCACCAGTAAATTCAGATTTTCCCCAAAAATCTCACTATCCGTTGTTTTTCTCTCTGTGCTCTCTGTGATCTCTGTGGCTAAATTTTCCTTTGTTAAAAAAGCCGGGGAATTATTCACTGCGCCGACCACCCAACAGGAGCGGAAGCAAATGCCACAGGAAGTAAGCCAGCGAAGTAATAAACGCGGCCACATAAGTCCAGGCTGCGGCATCCAACACTTTGCGCACCCCGGTCATTTCCTCGGCGTCGCCAATGAAACCCATGTTCCCCAACACCAGCTTGGCGCGGCGGGAGGCATCGAATTCCACCGGAAGTGTAATCAGATTGAAAACCATGATCACACCCCAGGCCACCGCCATCAGCAAGATTGCGGTTTGACCGCGAATGAGACCGGTCATGATGCCGATGAGCGGCAACCACATTACCACTTGACTGGCAATATTGGTCGCACCCACCGCCGCCATCCGCCAGTGGAGCGGGCCGTAAGCGATTTTATGTTGAATGGCATGGCCGCATTCGTGAGCCGCCACCCCGAGGGCGGCCGGGGATTGGCCGTGATAATTTTGCTCCGATAAAACGAGCCTTTTATGCGTCGGATCGTAATGATCGCCCAACATACCCTCCTGGGAGATGATTTCGACATCGCGAATATCGGCACGATCCAAAATGGCTTGCGCGACTTGGGCGCCGGTTGCGCCCGAGGCACATTTCATCTTGCTGTAATGATTATACACATGTTTGACCCGCCACATCGCCCAAAGGGAGAGGAGCATGGTCCCGACAAAGAGGATTATTGAGAATATCATAGTAATTTGGTGTTTCTGGCTTCTTAGAACATTTCATGGTGCTTTTTGTTCGACTAATACTTAAAATATTTGCAATTATTCGTTTAAACCTATGGATACTCCGAGCTTGGAATGGCTGAATTTCCATCATCTGCGCTACTTCTGGGTGGTGGCACGTGAAGGGAGCCTGCGTCGCGCCTCCGAGTTGCTGCACGTCTCGCAGCCATCGATCAGCGCCCAACTTCATCAACTGGAGGATGCCTTGGGCGAAAAACTTTTTCAACGCAAAGGTCGCCGGCTCGTTCTCACTCAAATGGGCCAGTTAGTCGTCGGTTATGCGGACGATATATTTTCTTCGGGACGCGAATTGCTCAACGCGGTGCGACAACGTCCCGGTCAGCGTCCGCTCAAGCTCCAGGTCGGCGTGGCCGATTCGGTGCCAAAAATCGTTGCGCACGAAATTCTCAAACCGGTTTTTTCCATGGAGCAACCGATTCATCTCGTCTGTCGCGAGGGCAAAGTGGATGGCCTGCTCCTCCAGCTTGCAACCCATCGGCTCGACATCATCATCACCGATGAAGCCGCTCCCAGTTCGCTCCTGGTTAAAACCTATTCGCATTTGCTGGGGGGCAGCACGCTCACTTTTTGCGCACCGGCCAGTCTGGCGGCGCGTTTGCAGGATAATTTTCCGGCCTCGCTCAATGGTCAGCCCGCTTTTTTGCCGACCGAAAATACGGCCACCCGTCTTGCTTTGGAGAAATGGTATGATCAGCAGGGCATTCATCCGCAGATTTTGGCGGAGTTTGAGGATGCGGCCCTGATGAAAGCTGTCGCCATGAGCGGCCTGGCGGTGGTGCCGGTGCATACCATGGTGCTGGAGGAAGCCCGCCGCCAATACGGGCTGCGTCCGGTGGGCGAGGTGAAAGAATGTCGGGGAGAATTTTTTGCGATCACTGCGGAACGAAAAATCAAGCATCCCGCCATCAGCGCGATCACCGAAAATGCCCACGCCAGCCTCTTCCGCCCGCGCCCGCAGTAACGGTCGCAGGGTGAAAACGGGTTAAAACGAGTCAAAACAGGTGGAAACCGGATAAAAGCCGGGAAAAAAGCATAAATTTGCAGAGTTGAATGTGTCGATTGGGTTACGAAAAGGCGGCGGGAGAGCGTTAAAGTGGCCTTTTAAGAGAAAATTTCGACCTGCCCTTGTGTAAGATGTTGCGGCACAAGGCATTGCAAGATCGATTTCCGTCACACAATTGTTACAATAGAAAGTTTGTCGGTTCGCAGGAAATTCTTAAAGTAATGACGAATCAAGAACCGGTGAGCGTGACATCCGTCGTTGTGCATCGGAGAAGGGTTCAAATTAAAATAAACCACACAAAACAATGAAACTCAATCAATATATCTTGAGTGCCGTCGCTGCTGCGACGTTCGTCCCCATGGCGAACGCTCAGTTCGACGCCACTTACAACGACGAGGACTTGATCCTCGGCTTCCAAGTCAACCCGACCAACAACCTCTCGCTCGAGGTGAACCTTGGATCGACTATTACCCGGTTTCGCGACGGGGGTGCACCTCGTAATGCAACCAACGTCATCAACATCGGCAACATCAGCACTCAACTGATCGCGCTCGGTGGTGCGAACTGGTTTGACAATACTGATCTTTATTTTGGTGCTGCCGGTAACCGTGGCGTTGCCGGTCAAAATAACAGCAATACCGCCGGTTTTACTGGTATAATAGGTGCGCAAGATCCCAACCAGACGATCTACATCACGGAACGTCGCGTGGGAGTTGGAAGCGTGGGAGCTCGCAATTCGAATCCGACCGGAAGTGCTTCCACTTCTGCTTCGTTCGTCCGGCAGTTTTCAGCGGCATTCGATGCGCGCGAGGTAAGCGGAATCTATGCCGGTGCGCAGACCGCGAATACCTGGGAAGATTTTAACCAAGTCAACGCAGGAGTTCAGGCTACCGCCTTCAGTGGTCAAACCACAGGCGTCCAGTTTAACTTTGGAGCTGGTTCCTTCGGCACGTTCGGAGCCGCTGGCACAGTCGAAGGCGTAATCGATCTCTATCGTCAAGCCCGCTTTGTCAACGCAACCAACACTCCCGATTTCGATACTGTCCAAGCCTACGACTATCTCGGCTCGATCACCATCAATCAGGCTGGCGATGTCTCCTTCGTTGCTGTCCCAGAACCTTCCACATTTGCGTTACTTGGTCTTAGCGCATTAGGTTTTTTTGGTTCGACCCGTCGTCGCGCCAAAAAGTCAGTTTAAATTCAATCCACCCAATCAGTTAAATAAAAATAGAAAATAAAGTAGAAAATTAAATCCATGAAAATTAAATCCATACTCCTGGCAGCCACAGCTGTCGTCACTTCAGTTGCCACCTCCGGCGCTGCCGACATCAAAATCACCGGTGCGACCGCTTTCCGCGCGTCCGCCGTCTCCGCCATTGCTCGCGCTTTTGGCGTGCTGCCAAACAATGCCAGTAATTGCACCGTGGCCTACACGGGTAGCAACTTTGGTAATGCCAACCAGCACATCTTTACCGGCACGTTCCCTGGTATCTCTGGCACCACCACCATTCGCACCAGTTGGAGCGGTTCGACGGAAGGTATCCGTGCGATCGCCAACTTCAACAACACGGCTGGTAATGCATCTTACATCCCCACCTCGGTCACCGGCACAGCCTTGACCATCGTCGGTAACAGCATCACTGGTGGCACCTCGAACTACAATTCCGGGTTCGTGACTGAGAACCAGGCCAAGATCGCGTTCTCCGATGTGGAAACTCTGGTCACGCCGCAAAGCAACCTCACCTTCACTGGTGGTAAAGTCGGCGTCCTCACCTTCGTGCCGATGCTGGCCCGCGGATCCTCGGCCAACATCACCAACATCAACGATAACCAACTGCGTGCTCTGCAGGCAGACGGTTTCTTGAATTTGGGCAACATCACTGGGCTTCAGGCTGATGCTGACAGTGGTAACAGCCTCTATTGGACGGGACGGAACGATGGCTCTGGCACTCGTTCAGTTTATCTCTTGGAGAACCACAGTGGTGATCAAGGGCCTACCAGCAACGATCGCTTGATTGAACAATACCGCCTGACGGTCGGCTCCAACCTAATTACCTCGCTCCGTCGCTGGCCAACGGCAGACGGTAACAACGCCTCCACCCTGTTTAACACCGACCAACCCGGTAACGGTGGCTACAGCAGCGGCAGCACCCTGCGCACTCAGTTCCAACAGAACGCTCTCAACGGTAACGTCGAGATTCGCGATGAAGCCAATAACCTGATCCTCAACGAAAACGCTTCCCTGATTACTGTGCTTGCCACGGAAGACGCGGCAGCAGCCATCGGTAACACCACTGGCCCGACCAACGGTCTCGGCAATGGCACCACCCAACCTCGCGTCATCGCCTGGAACGGTGTCTCCATCACCCCGGTCACCGCAGGTGGCGGCGGTCTCTCGGTTGCTGACAAAGCCAAGGTGGCCAACGGGGCTTACACCTTCTGGAGCTTTGAGAACATGTATGGCTACTTGGTATCCGCCGGCACCACTGGTGCCACGGGTCCTGAGTTGACGACCTTCTTCGACAACATCTTCGCAGCGGTGCAATTGCCGATCAACATCGGCGGCAACGGTCTCACCCTCGGTGAGATGAGCGTGGATCGTGGTGCCGACGGCGCAACCATCACCGACCTCTAAGCCAAGCTTAGTTTAAGTCTAATCAAGCTGGCGCCGGACGAAAGTCCGGCGCCAGTTTTGTTTTGTGGGGAGCACATGCGCCTGCGCGTGTCCTTCCGGGCGCCCTCGCCGGAAGCGGCACTCATCCTCCTTCTGGCGAAAGGCCTGCCGCCACATTAGGCGACAATCGAAAAGTGCAAGGTAGAACAAGCTTCCAGCTTGTTATCGATATAGGCCACAAGCTGGAAGCTTGTTCACCCATTAATGGGCACTCACCACCCAAAGACAACGAAGGCGAGGCACCTTCGGCAATACGTCTTGGGCCGCGCCTCTACCCGAAAAACTCCCAGGCTAACGTGCCTCCCGCACGTCGTAGAGAGCCATCCAGAGCGTGCCTTCTTTCTGACGATTTGGAATCGGATAGGGCAATGGCGAAGCCCAAAGCGGGATATTTTTGCCAGAAGCCAGACCGTAGGCAAGTGTGTCCTGCGGGTGATCTTTGGCTGCAAGTCGCCGCCAGAGCCGTGGATATTCGAAAACGAATGGCTCGCCCGAAGTGATCACGATGTAGGAGACGTGATTTTCCCGCAACAAACGTTCGCCTTCGCGGCTGGTCGGCGCGGAAAACAGCTCAGCAGCGCGTTTTAACCCTTCCAGATTTTCCCAATACAACGTTCCCAAGCCACGCAAGCCGCCGAAATACATCAGCCAGGTTGTATTGGTCGGGCCGCTGGCCACAATGGGCGGTTGATCGGGCGCCGCCACGGTCGGCTCCGTCCGTCGCAAGCGATAGGCAAGATCGCGGATGAGGATCATTTTATCTCCGCCAATCCCGATATCTGGTGGCTTGCGCATGGTATCGCGCACATCGAGAAAAACAAAAACCGGGAGGTAAAAGACGACGAAGATGACAAAGAGAAAGCCGAGCATTTTTTCCCACCAATCGTATTGGGCCGTATGAGCGAGCAGCGTGCAGCACCCCACGGTGGCGATAAGCACTGCAAGCCAGGGGCCGCTGGCAACATTATACCAGCGCGACTGGCTAAGGCCGAGAAACGAGGGAAGCAACGCGCCGCCGAGGGTGAGCGCGAGGCCTGCTTTCCGTCCCATGGCCAGCGGCACACCGCGCAAAAGCCGGGCATCGGCGAAGATGAGCAAAGGTAAAGCCCCGAGAAGCATAACCAGCAAGAGAAAGGGTTCACGGCTAAATTTGATGGTTAACGGGAGAAATTCGGAGATGTAGTCGTGGTGCAACTGCCATAGAAAGGGATCGGACACCCGGAAGACCTGGGTTTTGAAGGCCAGCAAAGCGAGCGGGGTCAGCAGCATTGCCACGGTGGCTGCCAGGGCTCGCCAACGATCGGATGCACCCGAGAAAAATGGTCCGCCCGCCCGCCAGCCGACGACCCGGCTTAACCATTCGCCGCCGCCCCACAAAGCGAGGGCGTAACAGGGGTGATTGACCTCAAGTCGCCAGCCGAAATGATCCGGAAAATATTCGAGCAGATAAAAGCCGAGGGAACAGAGCGCAGCGGTGTTTCCCCAAAGCCGCCAAAGAGAGGGATCGACCCGCTCGGCGGAAGGCTTGGGTGCGGGTGCGAGGAGAAAAGCTGTCACAATCGCGGCGAGGCCCATGCCGACGATAAATGGAATAATCGTCGCGGCGCTAATCCAGAGCCCTACCGCCGCAAAAAACCCGGAGGCAGCAAACCATTTTCGGGCCTGGGCAGGGGAAGGCGCGGTGCCGTCCCCGGCTACCCAACCTCCACCGCCGGCAGCGAGAAAGAGGAGGAAGATTAGCCCCGCAAGCGAGACCCAGCCGTGATGATCCACGCAACCAGAGGCAAACTGGGATCCAAAGGAGTAACTGGTAACAAAGGCGACGGCACCAAGGGCGGAGGCCAGCCAGCCGAAAGCGCGGCGCACCACCCAGGGCACAAGGAGGAGGGCGAGGCCGAGAAAAAGGACGTTCGACCAGAGGCTCGCCTGCTCGATCCCCGCCCCCACGGGGAGATGCAGGAACCGGGCATGGAGGCTACCCAACCCGGCCAACCACCACATCACACCGCTGCTCCAGTGGATTTCCCGGCCCTGTGGGGCATTGTCGTCCGGGGCGAATCGCTCGCGCCAGCCGCCTTCCGCGACCATGCGCTGGGTGTGCATGATCCATTGACAGGAATCGACATCCTGCAAAATAAGGCGTCGCTGCCCGAGAGCGTAGCCGGTGGGTGAATTGAAATCGACTTGCGGCAGTTCGGCACCTTGGAGATCGACTTTGCTGACGCCGTGATTTTGTTTGATTTTCGCCCACGTTGAAGCCCCGAGCACGGCCCAGGCAAAAAGCACCGCAAGGAGGAAGACCGCTGGGTGATTGAGAAAAAAGCGGTCTCGGGCGGGTGGCTTGGTCATGGCGATGAGCGTGGAATTTTATTAGCCGGGAGTTGATTGATCACTTCCTCCAGTTCCACAAGGGCGTCGCGAGCCCGGGCATCGTTCGGGTCCAGGATGGCCAGCTCTTGGAAGACGGCTTTGGATTGACGGTATTTGGCGTCCTCGACCAGAGCCATGCCCCGGTGAAAGAGCCAGTCGTTTTTGGATTGTTCGGGGACAATCTCATAGAGGTGCGCCCAAGCGTCGGGCATGCCAAAGGCGGCGGGAATGCGGTAGGGAAGCTGCCGCAGCCACTGGGGAGGCGGCCGTGTCTCATGCACGATATCGGCGAGGGCGGAAGTGAGCGGTTTGGGGCGGCCTTCAGCTTTGGAAAGCAATGACAAATATTGGTCGGCAAAATCGTCCCACGAAAAAACCACGATGTGGGTGACGGCCCCGGCTTGTAGGAGTCCAAACAACTCGGCATCAGTGGCAGCGGAGAACATGCGGGCAGCTTTTTTCAGCCCGGGCATGTTTTCCCAATAAAGAGTGCCGATCATCCGGCAGCCGCCGTAGTAGGCCAATTCGGTGGAAACGCTGGGACCGGAGAGAATCACTGGGCGCCGCTCTGGTTGGTAGGTGACCAGGCGGTGAGCGACGTCCCGGGCAAGGATCGCTGGCCCCATGTCGCCCGGAGTCACTTTTTTTTCTTCTTCGGATTGGGTTAGAATCAGGCCAGCGCTTACGAAGGTGAGTAACGGGTGAAAGAGGCACAGCAGTAGTCCGAGGGAGCAAAACCCAACGGAAGCCCATTTTGGCACAAACAACCCGGAACGTTTGCTGGACCCGATAAAAAGCACGGTAAGCACAACGACACTCCAGAGGGCGGTGGCGATCCCGCCCCAGCGAATTTGATGGAAGGCAAGCATTTGCATGACGAGGGCCGGAGCGAGGGAAAGAACGAGGGCGTTCCGCAGGATCAGGGACAGGCGCTTCTGAATAAGGAAAAAGCCAGCGGCCAGCAGCAGGACAACAAGCCACGACAGATTGATGATCGCCAAGGTGCGCCCAGTCGGGTCTTTGAGGGTTGCGGGGAGGGATTTGAATTCGTCGATGTAAGTTTCGTGAAGCAGGAAGAGAAATTTATCGGAGACCCAGAAGACCTGCTCTGACCGGAGGACAATGGCAGCGATGGGCAGAACGGCGGCGAATAAAGCTGCGGCGACGAGCAGCGTGTCGCTCCAGCGCCAGGGCGGGCGCGGTGTGGCAAACTGGCGGGAAATTCGATGCAGAATTTCTCCCCCGCCCAGCCAGGCGAAGGCCCAAAACGGGTGATTGACCTCGAGACGCCAACCCATGTGACCGGGAAAATATTCCAGCAAGTAGAAAGCGAGACTGCCTCCGCAGCCGTATAAGCCCCATGTCCGCCACGGCAAAGGTTCGGTGGCGTGACGACGGCTCTGCCAGGCCATTAAGAGACCGGCCACGCCGCAGCCGAAGAGAACGGGAATATGGGTGGCTGAACTAACCCACAGGGCCGTAGCTCCCGAAAGCCCGGAAAGCGCGAACCAGAATCGGTCGGTTTGTGATCCGAAATCCAAGCGGGTTGGCGACTCTGACAGCCCGCGCCAGCGCAGAACTCCGGCGACCAGGGCACTGACGCTGCAAAGAGAAAAAAAGGCGACATAGCCGTGGTGATCATTTTCTCCAACCCGAATGTATTGAAAAAATCCGAGGGAGGTCGTTAGAAAAGTGATTTGTCCGAACGCGGCGAGTCGGCCAAATTGGCGAAGTGCGACAGGGAGCAAAACTGCGACCATGAACACGAAAGATAGCGGGGCGATGAAGAAAATGGCGGTCTCAATGGCCTGGTTAAGGGGTTGACCAGTGATTGCCTGCACCACTCGGGTGATTGCGCCCAGGAACCAGATCGGGCCAGAACTCCAATAAACTTCGCGGCCTTCCGGAGCGTTGTCCTGCGTGCTCTCCCGGATGCGCCAGACGGGAGAGGTGAGGAATTTTTCAGTGTGGATCAGCCACCATTTACCGTCGATACAACTGAGGGGAAGGATCAATTGGCGGAGTTGGCTTCCAGAAGCCATTGCCCCAGTTACGCTGGCTGCGGGATCCGCCGTGGATACAGCGGTGGAAAGATGGATGAATTGATAGCGATTGTAGGCGTCACCAATGAGGAAGAAAACCAGGAAAAGGCTGAGGAGAATCATCCACCGCCGTGACGTCAGGGATACGCCCGCCTGGTTGTCACGAGCAGAGGTTATAGATTTCTTTTTCGATTGAGTTGGGATTGATAGGTTTCGGATGGGTGCCATGGAAGGCTAAAGAGTCTTCGGAGCGACAGCCATTTGACGAGCTTTTTCGTTTGCCTTTACCAATTCGACTTTGTCCAATGAGAAAAAAATTCCGGTAAGCAGTTGTTCCGATTCGGGATCACGTTGTTCGGCTGCGAGGAGAAGCCAAGAGAGAGCTTCGATGCGGCGTTGCGGATCGTGTGATTGCGGATCCAATATTCGAGCCAGCTTACTTTGCGCGCCGCGATGTCCTTTCCTTGCTGCTTCCCGATACCAACGTTCCGCAAGCTTCGCATCCGCCTTCCAACCGAGACCTTTTTCGTAGGCACCTCCCAAAAGAAAAGCGGCATTGGAGTCCTCTTTTGCAGCAGCCGCAGTAAGTTTTTCAAAGGCTCGTCCATAATCCGATGGCTGCCCGTAGAGCCCGAGCAAGAAGATCGCTCCCTCGGTGGAAATCGCGTTGGCCAGGCCTTGGTCCGCCGCCTGTTTTACCCAATGCAAGCCCGCAGCGACATCTGGCTCGGGGGAGATGCGATTGAGCAAGAGCAGACCAAGATTAAGTTGGGCTTTGGCCTCACCTAATCGGGCAGCCTTTTCCAGATACTTCATAGCCTCGACCTGGTCCTTTTCGACACTAATTCCTTGCGCATAAAAAAAACCGAGGCTGGAGATGGCTTCGGGGTGCTGATGCATAGCGGCAGACTGCATCAACGCGAAGGCTTTGCGCTCGTCAACGGGCACACCTTGTCCGGCAAGATACCTGCGAGCAAGTTGAAAATTCTCCTCCGGCGAGGAAGGAATTTGAATTGCGGAGGAAGGTGGTTCATGGGTTACTTGCGATACCGGATTTGCCCAAAAATTGGAGGATTGCAAGCCAGGAATGAGGCAGGCACTTTGGACGGTAAAGGGTATAAAAAAGGCGGGTAGAACGAGACTCAATTTCATGGGAAAAAAGGGATAAGTTAACATAATAGGCGAAATAGGAGGGCCGAGCATCAATTGAAGTGTGACAATTGCGTGACGAAATGTGGCGAAATGATAACGATCACGTGGAGTTTAAGTTACGAAACTAAAACGGTCGCATGGCGGGCACTGACGAAATTAATCATCCAGACACCAATGATATGGGGGTAAAAGTTAAAACCAACCTTGATACCCTTTTTGCCCGGTTTGATAGTTTTAAAACTTCGTGGTTGGGTTGATCGTGTGTCGGCTTTGCAAACTACCCTCCATAACCGAGGACCTCGACGATGATGATCGAAGGAAGCTCCTGCTGCTGGGTTTGCTCTTGGTTTGTCTTGGTGACATCGCTAACAGCGGCAGAAGAAGAGGTGGCAGTAGATGCAGCAGCGGTAAGGCCACCGAGATTGACGGAAGGCGCGACCACAGAAGGGACGCCCGTGCTAGTGCCGCCAGACTGGATGTTGTCAGCGTTAAGAACTTGCACAGCAGCAATATTGAGATTTCCGGTGGTGCGAATACCCGCGTCGCCTGCATCTATGAAACCAGAAGGCGCAATCAAATCGACGTCGCCAGGAAGCACCCCTTCAACCGAGGCTAGCACGCCGATACCTCCGCCAGTGGCCAACCCGCCCAAATCGGTTTGGACGTCGGCGCTGTTCGTATCAAAGACGACCCGTGTGGGTGGAGCGGTAACCACTGTCTTTGGGGCGGTCCCCGCTGCGATATTACCATTAGAAGACCACATGATGATGTCACCACCGCGCAGGGTGAAGATTCGGGCCTGCCCGATATTTACATTAGTATCGGTATAGACTGAGATCGCTCCACCGAACTCGGTGACAATCCCGGGCGGGGTGAGAGGGTTGCCAAAGATGTCGGAAGCAAGAGTAACTCCTCCACCGATGGCAGCCAGAGTAATGGCCCCGCCGGTACTGGTGCGAACGTCGCGAGCCCGGGTGGAGATTTCACCCAAGGCGGGATCGGTGCCAAAAAGAAGCGAAACAGCACTTTGACCTGCTAGATAGTTGCCAGTGGTCGGGAAATCGCGTCCCGACTGGCGGAGGGTGACATAGAACAATTCAAGGGCAACAATGGCACGCTGTTCTTCGGTCAATTCGTCGAAGGATCCGCCGAGATTGTTTTTGGTGGCGTAAGCGGAGACAAAGCCGTCAGTGGGAAAGGCGGCCAGGAACGCGGTAAAATCCAATGAACTGGAGTTAAGATTGAGGGCTGGACCCGTGCCCGATTCGTCGAAGATACCAGTGAGAACGATGAGGTCGGCTCCGAGGAAAGGAAGGAACGGATTACGGAAGTTGCCTATACTAGTGATACCCGTGCCTGTGCCGTCAGCATTATTGGCACCGGTGCCGAGGTCGAGGTTGCGACCCGCGAGCACTTCCAATACGCCTGGTCCTGAAATCTGCAAATCGCCCGCTGCCGGCAATGTGTCAATAGTATTGCCAGCCCCCAGATCGCTGGCCACCGAGCGGGTTCCGGAGTTGGCATTGAATAGAACGATGTCCCGGCCTGCCGATACGACCGAGACATCTTCGCCTCGGGTATTTTGCAGGTAGAATGCCACATCGGTGATGTCTTGTTGAGCTTGGATTTGAGTGAATTTGGGAGAGAACAAGGTGAGGCCGGATATGTCGCCCAGTGATGCATAAAGAAGGACGGGTGACCTGTCGTTAGCATGGAGAATATCGGCATCGTGCAGACTGCGTTTCACGTTGACGGCGGACGCTGCACCGGTAAATGAGCCAGTCTCGGCGAACAGGTTGTTTACTGGATCGAGAAACCCAAGCGTCGTGGCATTTTGGCGGATCGTGCGGCCGAGGACGTTGGTGTAGGAGAAGGGGTTTAGATAATTAGGGATGGAGTCTGGATCGGCATCGGAGACAACGATTCGAGCCGACGTGAAGATGTTGAGCGGCTGGCCAGTAGCATCGAGAGCTCGCCCGGTTTGCTGGATGCCGTTAATACCGTTGGAAGAGACGAGTTCCAGGGTTCCGTTCGCGGCTGGAGCGAGGGTGAGATCGCCGACGAGGTTAAGGTCCCCGTTGAAAGAAGTACTGCGCAAGGTCGGCGGTGCTAGGTTAAGCACAGCCTGGAATGGAGTGAGGTCGGTTTCGGCGATCCGGTTCCAAGGACGATAGAAGGCGGCGCTATTCGGATTATTTCCGAGAAGATTCTGCGATTGTAACCAAGTCGAAAGAATCGGGCGCACAGCACTATCCAATGGGAGGGATGCAGCCAACCGGTGGGTGATGCTGCCGCCAAAAGAGATGACGTCAACGCTGGTATTGGCGGTATAAGTGCTGAAGTAGGTTTTATACCAATATTTGTTGTTTACTCCCTGTGGTAAAAGAAAGGCGTTGACCGTAGGTCCAAGAAGCACCTCGCCTCGTGCTGCTACTTCGAATTGAGACTGCCCGAGGTAAAGCGTGGTAGGCAACCAGGTGCTAGGATCGAAGACTTCGGGGCTGAGGCTGACTACCGCAGGGGCCACGGTGCCATCGAGGCGGGAGGGGGCGGTATTGCCGAGCGAAGGGGAGCGGGCGGCATTGGTGGTGATGGAACCACCGGCAAAGAGCCTGCCTTCGCCGCGCTCGACGTAATAGACACCGCCGCTGAGGTCACGACCGGCCGTGACGGTGATGTCGCCCCCGCCGAGTTCGAGTAAATTGTTAGCGTTCGGTGCAATGTTGACGAAAGTGCCGTCCGCCTGTTTCGAGCGGCCCGCCATTCGGGCATTAGTGGGAGCCACGGCGTCGATGTTGATCACGTCGCGACCTGCATTGAGGATGATGTTGCCACCACCCAAAGTGCCGACGCCTTCGAAGAAATTGCTATAGTCGATCCACCAAGTGGTCGAGGCGGAGAGATCATCGACGGCGGCGGGGCCGATGTTGACGACACCTGCTGAACCGAAGAGGCCGGTGGCTGGATCGACCGAGCTGCGCCGGTAGAGCCAATTGTTAGGTAGTTGGCCGGAGGAATCTATCACGATGATGCCATTCCGGAGCGTGCTCCGCCAGAGATCGCCCTGCGCGTAGATCCCGACGTTGCCACCGGCCATGGCGTATTGGGCTGAATAGATTTGTTGCACTGCACCGAGATTGCCCTGGTTCGGATGGCGCCCACCTGAGCGCTCGGTGATTGGGACAAAGAAATCGTCTTCCGTGAAGATCGTGGTTTGGTTCTGCAGCCGGACGCCGGCAGTGTAGATCGAAGCAAATTGGTTGCGCATTTGCACGTCGCGGGCCGCATGGATAACGATACTGCCAGTGCCGGTGCGGATGGTTTGATAGCGGTTATTGATCGCAGTGGCGGTGGTGGCAGCCGTACCAGTAACCAGCGGGCTGGCGTAGAATTTGCCGAGCAGAAGGGAGCCAGAAGTTGCCGCAACGCTGTCGATGGGTCGCACCGCCCGGTAATCGGCGGACGCCAAATCACTTCCCGCAGTGAGTCGGTAAGACCACGATTGGGTATTGACCGGGCGGAGCGGATTAATTGTTTGCAGAGGACTTAACAAAAGCGTCTGCCCCGCCAGAGTGCCCGCAGGCACGGCGCCAGCGAAACCATCACTGAGAGCATTGAAGAAGACCAGGTTGCCCGTGGCTTTGAGGGCAAGCACGCCTGGCGCCTGTTTCGGCCCGAAACGGAAATCGGCCAGATTCCAATCGGCAGAGTTGGAGTTACTGGCTCCCAGAGCGGTCGAATTTTCCCGACCGAGAGTGAGGTCGCCATTGCGGTTGATAATTTCAAAGCCCGGAGTGATCACGATCTGCCCGGAGAGGCCTTGCGCATCCGCACCCAAGAGTCGGGCAAGCATGGCGTCGTGATTAGCGGTGGTAAGGAACTGGCTCGCGCTGTCATAAACGTTGCGCTGCACAGTGCCGGCGGAGGGAAGGGCGGTGAAGTTGCTCCGCCAGCCGGTAATGAGTCCGCCGGTTGAGGTAAGATCAATGACTCGGTAGCCCTCGGCTACTATAGCAGAAGCTCCCAAAACGGTAGCCTCAATGGGGTTGATCAACAAGTCGGTATTACCGACATTACGGGATGCACGAAGGTTGAGTGTTCCGGTAAATTGACCTTGGAAGGCACTGGATCCCACAGATGTGAAATCGCCCGAAACGAAATCGTCCACAGCCAAATCAAGCAAACCACCGGCTTGCAAATCGACTAATGCCGCTAGGTTGGCTACCCCGCTAATGGCTGCACCCGCCGAGAGGTTTATTTCGCCGCCTTTGCCTGCACTGTCAAATTCCTCCGCCCGAACGGTAAGAATTGCCCCATCCTGCACGGTCAAATTGCCGCCCGCCGTAAGCGAAATCCTTCCTCCGGTCGTTCCCGAAGCGTCCACGGTGCCTGCCACAATCAAGTCGCCGGTGTCTACAGTCACAAAATAGTTTCGGGCCTGATTACTCAACCCAGCCACATTTTCCAAGGTAAGACTGCCAGTGCGCACCCTTAAATCCACCAATTCGCGGAACCCGCCGGTATTCAGTAACGCAGACAAATCGGTAAAGGAGCCGAGTGAAGCAACATCCAGGATAAAGCGTCCCGCCCGCCGGTTAACATCGGATTGCGCCTCAAAAACGGCGTCCTCCAGACCGAGCACGCCGCCTGGGGCGACCACGGAGAGGGCACCCGCATTGCCGCCGCCAGCGGGTGCTCCCACAGCCACACTACTTCCAGAGGTAAATCGCACATCGCCAGCGTTGGCAGTAAGATTGATAGTACCCCCGTCGGAGTAGCGGATGAGATCGTAAAATTTCCGCCGCGTGCCGGCCACGTCGAGATCGCCGCCGACAGTCAAATCGCCGCCGGTGGCAGTAATCGAGAGCAATCCGCTCGGAAGGGAAATGCGGGTGTTGGCGGCGACCAACGCGCCAGTTAACGAGAGACTAGCCCCAAGTGCGTCGGTGGTAAGTAGAGAACCCGCGACCGGATTGAGAGCCAAAGCGCCTGTGGTCGTAATCGAGTAACTTGCCCCTTGCCCGCCAGTAATGGCAAAAGTGTTGATCGTTAAATCTCCTGTATTATTCAGGCGACCCGTCTGCGAGGTGACGAAGCTTTGACGCGCATTGAATACAGTCTCGGCAAAACCGCCGATGACAAAGTCGTTAATGCCGAGAAGGGCCTGATTCAAACTAAAGACCAAACGACCATTCCCGACAGGAATAGCTCCACCGCTCGCGGACGACGGATTCGCAAGGAGCAGACGATTGCTCTGGAATTCGGCGGTGCCGCCATTCTGTTCGTAGCCCCGTAATCCAGCAGAAAAGAAGTTGAGAGTGGCGAGTCCGGCCTGGCCGAAACTACCTGCGCCATAGATGTCGATGGTGCGGAAGCTACCCAACGTGAGCGAGCGAACGCGCTGCACATCTTGCAGGAATTGACCGGAAATCTGGAGATGCGTCTCGAACTCTGAGCCCGCGAGCGGAACGCTCTGCTGATCGAGGATGAGGCTGATTTGGCCACTGTTTAAGGTTAGGAATTGCGCACGGAGATCCAAAGTGGGTGAGAGCACCGTGCCACGAGTCGAATCGAGCGTGACGTTAGAACCCGCGATTTGCGTGTTCGCTCCGATTTGCAGCAAGGCATTGGCGCTGGGATCGACCCCGGAGCGGGAAACGGAGGCGGTGGGATCGGTGACGACCCGCACCAATGCTCCGTTGCCCTCGATGGCATAGTCTTCCGCCGGACTTCTGGCCGCTATGTTAGAAAGTAACGCGGAACCGTCTGAAAAGGTCAGATTTTCCCGAGAAACGAGCAGGATATCGGAGCCAGCAAATGCCCGGTTTCGAGTATCCAGAGTAAGGCTGGCGGTGCGCACATCGATCACGTTGCCCGCAGGGATGCTGCGACGCGAACCACCGATCAAGAGGCTCTCGATGTTCCAGCTTTGCAAGAGGCGGGTGTCGAGCACCGACGAGCCATTTATGGGTGCGCCAGCCGGGCGATCGGTCAAGTAGATCGAGCTCGCGGTGCTGAGATCGAGCAGTGAACCGCGACCACCGATCGGGGCAGAACCGAGTACGCTTCCCGCGAGCAGGAGGCGATTGTTAGCAAAAAAAGCGATCCGCCCGGCATCGATAGGCAGCCGTTGCGCCGCAGATTGTCCGAGGCGCGTCGCGGCTTCCGTGAGGAAGGCATTAATGGAATAATCCTCGTAAGCGGCACGCTGATCGACCACTTCGGCACTGGCGACCTCGAAACGACTGCGAAGACCGAGCGTGGATTCCGGTTGATTGAACCCGTTCTCGGTGAAGCCAGAAACGAGATTAGCACCATCTGGCAGGGTGAAGGTGCCGACGGGATTTGCACTTTGCGGCGTTACTAACACTGCTCCCGGGAGCAGGGCATAGCGCCGGGGGAGCAAGGTATAGTAACCTCTCGCCAGCGTGGAGCTGGATTCAAGGAACACTCGATCACCCACCGTTAGCGAACGATCCACAAAGCCAGCCTCACCATTTAACAGGCCAGAACTAGCTCCAGTATTGAATGGCGCAAAAGGCGCGTAACCTGCGGCGTAATTGGGAAGAACGGCAAAAGATTCGGCTAAGCGAGACCAGTTTAATCCTACCGAGGGCTGGACGCCTGTATTGTTAATCCGGGCGGAGAATGTCTGCCCTTGGAAAGTAATCAGGTTTCCCGGAGAGTATTCCGCGGAGGCACTCCACTCGGCAGACGCGGTGCCCAAGAGGTCGATGCTGCCACCGCTGCCGCTTACAAATCGGAACGCGTAGAGATCTCCTCCGCCCCGCACGTTGAGAGTGGCTTTGTTTTGGAAAACAATCGCGTTGCCGAGAATGTTAATACGTTTTTCCGGCAATCCAGTGAGCGAAATATCGACTCCGCGCGGATCGATCAATGAGGAACCGTCCGGGATGAGTCCAAATGGAATACTGGTGAAACTATCGACGGCGACCGAGGTGATACCGCCAGTGCGAAGAGTGACAAGGGAGGCAATCGGCGCAGTCACCGTGTTACCGGCAATTGGATTGAACGGCGCATCCAGAACTCCCGTCGCGGGATTGAGATCGCGCCCGTCCCAGCCCAAATTGATTGTGCCCAGCGGTGCACGCAGAACACCGCCTTGCTCGATCTTTGAGGCATATAGGTTGAGGATGCCTCCCGCCGAAAGAGGAGTAGCACTTGGGCCGGTGCCTACAATGCGGATCGATCCGCGACCATCGGCGTGATCGTAAGCGAAAAGGCTAAGGGTGCTGAGTGTCGTGGGATAAATTTGAGCCGCACGCAGCATGAGATCGCCTGCTACGCTAACAGATCCATTTCCACGAATATCGCCGTTTCGGGCGTTGAGTGCGACTCGTCCGATATTTTGAAAGGAGAGGGTGCCCAAATCGATCAGATCCGCCTCAGCCCGCAAACGACCAGAGCCGAACTCCGGAGCAAACGTAAAGACCGAGGAGGGAATAGCCGGGCTCTGTTGGAAGAGAAGGATGGTATCGTTAGGATTCTGCGGCGGGCGGAAGATTTGCCCCAATGCCAGATAAGAGCTGGATAAGTTAACATTCGCATTGGCCTGGATGACGCCCCCGGCGGCGACTCGCAAACTACCATTTGCGTGGATGGTGACTGGTCCATCAAAGAAAACATTTCCACCGAAAGCAACCGGGCTGCCATTGATGAATTGATAGCCCAAATCCAGAGAGGCAAACCCACTGCGGGCAAACTGATCCACCGCGAAGTAGCCCGCACCGACGATAGATTGTCCGGCGACATCGACCAGCCCCAGCCCCACTCCGCGGTTGAGGTTGTTCGCAGAAATCGCCCGGCCACTTTGCGTGACGGTTAGGTTGATGTCGGCACTCGTGATGCGCGGTGTGCTTTCGGGATAAAACCGGCCGGAAAACACCGAAAGCGTGCCGCCGAGCGCGGTTTCTCCCCCAGCCTCTCCGAATAATCGGGCATCGGAACGGAGCAACTGGCTTCCTTGCAGATTAAGGGTGCCTCCGTTACTGGCGACTTGGATAGATTCGGTGGCGATTTGCCAGAGCGGAGCGGTGATGCCGCTGGTTGCGGGAACGATCGGTGAATCCAGATTGCCTATGATCGGAAGACTGACATCCAGATTGCCGTGAGCTCCGGCCACGTCCAGCACCGAACCTGCATCGATGACGATGTTGCCCGAAATACTAATACTACCGCCGTCTAAAACGAAACCTGTGCGCCGTCCAAATTGATCGGGTTGAAGCACGAGCTGGCCGCGCGTATCCAGGCGAGCATTTCTGCCTAGATAGACCGTGGCTAGCGCGGCGGACTCGTTCGGGCGAAGATCAGGAGCGCTGGGAAAGCGGCTGGCTCCCTGAACCGTAATGCTACCGCCGGGAGCGATGACTTCACCGAGCAGACTAACGGTTTGTCCGGTGAGACTAACGGATCCGGAGGGATCGAGCCGGATCACAGCGCCTTGATTTAACACGAGATCTCCACGAGCTTCGACAATGTTGGCAGTAAATTCATCATCCGCTCCGAGCGCACTCAGATTCAAACTAACTGGTCGCCGCACGCCGTCAGCAGCAAAGACGCGATCAAACCGCACGGTTTCCGAAAAGAGCGAGGCTGGGTTGATCTGGAGGGTTAAGGCTCGAGGGCTTACTGCGGTGCCCGTGAAAACCCGCACGCCGGGAACGTAAACGCCTGCCGAGTCTGGGCCCGCACCAATTCCAGAAATCCGATAGGACGTAAAGCCGCCCTGTTGGAAAAATTCTTGATCCAAATGCAGCGCGACGTTCGATGTTGCACGGCCTCCAATTTGCACGGGTCCTGCCTGCAAGGTGAGGCTTCCCCCGTTGGCCCCGGAAATACCTTGGAGCGAGGCTCCCAACTGCAGTCGACCACCTATCACCGAGCCTAAGTTAGGATCACGACCGGCGAGAATGGAGAGGCGACCAGCATTGCCGTAGCTGACGCGATTTCGGTCGTCTATCGCGGCTCCACCCGAGACTGTGAGCAGGCTGCCCGGAGAAAGGAGGGCATCGTAGGAGCGAATAGAAATCTCACCACCAGTGGTAATGAGAGGCGTGGTAAAACGAGTGGCAGCGAATCGACGGTCGTCTGCGACCAGTCCAGCCACATTTAGCACTGCGTTATTTCCCAGACTAAAAAAGCCGCGGTTTGGATCACGCAAAGGGGTCCGCGCGGCGCCGGATGCTGGAAGCAACGGCAGCACATCGAGTGAAATCGTGGAGCTTGTAAAACTCAGGAGTCCACCCGGCGCGGTGATGCGACCATCGATGCTGATATTAGCGGCAGTGACGGTGAGGGTGCCCAGTGAGGTCAAATCAAGGCGGCTGCTTTCGGGCACCACGAAATTACCGTTATTATTGGTAATGCTAACAATGCCAAAGCCGTCGTCGGTGAATAAATCGGGCGAAAGAACGATTCGTCGACGGCGTTCGTCGTTCAACGGGATGGCGATACCGGAGGAGAGATCGAAGTCGGGCAGCGCGTTGAAGTTGGGGTTTTTGTCGAAGACCAAGGTAGGCGTGATCGGAGCGATGATCGTGATCGGAGTAATCTCGGTGCCAGGAGGCGGAGTGTATTGGAAATCGAGATTCAGCGAGCTCCGAGGGGCGGGGATGGAACGCTGAAAAGGCCCGTTCACGGTCAATCCAAGCGTAGTTCCGTCCTGAGCCAAGGCTGGGGAAAGGAGGGTTAGATTGCCCCCGGGAGCCCCACCTTGATAACTTTCCTGGAACCTCGAGTTGAGGAGAGCCAGGGAATTGATATAGGTGTTTGCAAGTCCATACTTTGCAAAAGTCTCGGTGAAAGTTCCGGTGTAAACACTGTCGTAAAGCAATCCAGGGCTTGCGTTCGCAATATCAATCACGTTGCCATTTTGGATCAGTCGGGTGGTGCGGACTTCCCCAGCCTCATAGGTGAAGTATCCACCGGAGACGTCGAGCACGGATTCACTCTGCGCGATAATCGATTCACCGGCCTGGAGCGTGAGATTTCCCCCGGCGGCGGTAAGCTGAGCGGCGTTTTTACCAATCAAACCAGCCAGGCCCGTTGCGTCGCCCAATGGAGTGCCGACGAAAAACCGGCCATTAACTTCGCCAGTAATCCGCAGGTCGATCGTGAGATTGGTGGCCCGTAGAACTCCAGACCGCTGGACGGGTGCGTCTGCCAATTCCGCGCCGCGAAAACTAACATCGAAGATGCTTTGAGAGATCGGCACGAAGACGTCCGGGGTACCCGCGACGCTAAGTGTGGCTTTCCGATCTAGGTAAATCTGGCCGCTGGCAAAATTAAGTGTTTGATTCGGGCCGGAAAAGTTGGATTCCAGACCGTTTTCGGCCTGTCCATTAGGATCGAGAACGGTGCCATCCCCGTTTGGATCGCGGTAAAGAAAGGCTCCGGCACTGATGGTGACATCGGCGTTAGGCGCGAAAGTGAGGGAATTTTTGCCAAGGTAAACCGCAGAGCCGAGCAGGTTGATTTGCGAATTCTGGGGCAACTCCGTTCCCGGCACCGTCGCCAAGCTTGCGTAATCGGGAAGAATCTGGGTAACGCTGTTGTTGCCAAGCGTAACGACACCAGTGAATTGATTGAAAAAAACCGGACCGCCTGCTCCCGGGCCAACGGAATTTGTCGCAAGCGGATTGGAGACAGCCCCGTAACGCGCGGTGAGATCAATCCGACCGTTAAGGCTAACAGAAGTGACACTATCGAATACGCCTAACTGATTCACGGCCCGCCCGACCATTGAAATACTACCAGTGCCCACGGTGACCAAACCGGAATTGGTGGTGGTCCCTGCATAGATAGGACCGGTGACGGCGGGGTTCTGCACTGCGCCCACGAAGGTATCGAGTCCCCGCAGACTAGGATCGGCACTCGAGTGCGGGGTAATTCCCACCTGCAAGCCAGCCGCGAAGATGGTCTGCCCAGCGGGAGTCGAGATGGTGCCTTCATTGCTGACATTGGCACCGACGAGAAGCACGCGCCCCCCGTTACCATCGGCAGACGCTGGACTGCCCAGTTGCGCCCCTTTTTGGACAACCACATCGCCACTGCGACTATTCAGTAGATTCGAAGTCGGTGGAGTGATGGGAGGCGACCCATTTAGTCCACCAATCTGGGGCAGAGCCGAAAAAAGGAATTGGGCGTCGCGGTTGTTGAGGAGGCCCTGGTTGATGAGGTTGTCGTTGATTGGTAATGACGAGGCGACGAAGGTGCGGGTGTTGATCTGGCTGCTGCCACCGAAAATGATGCCGTTGGCGTTGATGACATAGACCTGGCCCAACGCGTCGAGACTACCC
>JBBRFA010000002.1:0-75748 GCA_038225185.1 Chthoniobacterales bacterium | reverse complement strand
CCAGCGACGGCATCGTCCCCTACTGGAGCAGCCACATGGAAGGCGCGCAGAGCGAACTAGTCGTCCCCTCCGGCCACAGTGCGCATCAAAACCCGCAAGCCATCGAAGAAGTCCGCCGCATCCTCAAGCTCCACGTCCGCTAGCTGGTTTGGGCAGACGACCCGCTTGTCTCGCAAACTTTGGGAGACGTCTTACTTTAGACAAACGTAGGCTGCGGGGCGAGAACTAATTTGGTATTTTAACCTTTAACTGAAACTGGCTACTTTTCCCAGTCGTATCTTTCGTAATTCGAAAAGTATTTTTTCTAAGGGTATGACCCATGCTTAAGATCAGCCTCCGCACCACATGAGATCCAGCCAGTCAGAAAATGAAACCCGCCGCTTGCATACTTTAACGAGTTACGCCATCTTAGATTCTCTTCCAGAGCCCGATTACGACGACGTCGCCTTGCTCGCCAGGGCCATTTGCGATACGCCCATCGCCCTCATCACTCTCGTGGATGAGTCGCGGCAATGGTTTAAATCAAAGATTGGTCTCGAAATCAGCGAGACTAATCGTCAATCTTCTTTTTGCGCTCACGCATTGGAAGGGGTGGATTTTTTAGAGGTCCCCGACGCGATTTTGGATGAGCGGTTTGTCAATAATCCACTCGTCGTTGGCGAGCCGGGTATCCGTTTTTATGCCGGGGCTCCTTTGCTGACGCCTGAGGGCGAGGTGCTGGGAACTTTGTGCGTGATCGATTGCCAGCCGCGGGAGCTTTCCGAAATGCAGAAACTGGCTTTGCAGGTTCTTAGCCGCCAGGTAATGACGCAGATGGAATTGCGGCGACGGATTCTCCGAGAGAGGGACCTTTCCGAGCAACTCATCGCTACCCAAGAGGCCCGGGACAAAAGCGACCGACATGCCCGCCAAATATTCGAGAATAACCCCTTACCCGCCTGGATCCACGATCCCGAGACGCTGCGCTTCCTCGCGGTAAATGACGCGGCCATTGCCTGCTACGGCTACTCCAGAGAGGAATTTCTGGAGATGACCATCACCGACATCCTCCCGTCGGAAGACGTTCCTAGACTGATCGAGGCTATTCAGCGCCTGGCCACAAACCCCGCACAATTTACTAATAGAGCCCATGGCGACAGAGCTTGGCGGCACCTTAAAAAAGACGGCACCCTTATCCATGACGAGATCACATGCTGGCCCGAGCAATTCATGGGCAAAAACTGCCGTATGGCCCAGGCGAATAATATCTCCCTGCAGGTGAACGCCGAAGAGACCTTGCGTAAAAACGAAGCCAGTCTTGCCCGAGCCCAGTCTATCGCCCATGTGGGAAGCTGGACGATCCCGGCAGACCGGCAGACCGTCCTTTGCTCGGCGGAATGTTGCCGGATCCATGGCATCGACCCCTCACGCACCACCCTAAGCATAGAGGAGTTTAAAGACCTCCTTCACCCAGATGACCGGACGGGCGTCATCGCTGCGCAGGAACTCGCTTTGGCTGGAGGCGCGTCGCTGGACATGCGTTACCGAATAGTCCAACCCGACGGCTCTATTCGCTGGCTACACGAGCTGACCACTCTCGAGACCTACCCGTCCGGCGCACCTCTGGAATTGCACGGCACGGTGCAGGACATCACCGACAACCGCCAAAAAGAGGAACGGCTCCTCCTGCTTGATACCTGCCTTTCACGCCTAAATGACCTCGTCGTTATTACCGAAGCAGAAACCCCCGATGGGGCCTCACCGCGAATTATCTTTGTCAACGACGCATTCGAGCGCCGGACCGGTTATAGTCGCGAGGAAGTTATCGGTCGTCCCCCAAAAATCCTCCAAGGCCCGAAAACCGATCGCGCCACTCTCGACCGTATCCGCGCTGCTCTCAAGGCTTGGAAGCCCATCCGCGAGGAACTCATCAATTACACAAAATCGGGCGAAGAATTCTGGCTCGAACTCGAGATTATCCCCGTTGCCAACGAGAAATGCTGGTTTACCCATTGGATCGCCGTCGAGCGCGACATTACCGAGCGCAAAATCTCCGATGCAGCTTTGCGCGCCAGCAAGGATAGCCTGCAGTTCGTCCTCGAATCCTCGAAAAGCGGCTACTGGGATCTGGACATCGTCAATAACAAAGCCACCCGCTCTCTGCGGCACGACGAATGTTTCGGCTACTCCGAGCTCCAGCCTCATTGGGGTTTTGATACCTTCCTCTCCCATGTCCACCACTTGGATCGCGTTAAGGTAGAGCTGGCTTTTCAAGACGCCCAAGAGAGGAACAGCGATATAAACGTCGAATTCCGCGTCATCTGGCCCGACCAATCCGTCCACTGGCTCCTCTGCATTGGCCGCTTCCATCGTGACGAGGCTGGCAATACGCTGCGCGCCTCTGGTCTGAAACTGGACATCACCGAACGCAAGCTCACCGAAAGGCAGCTCGCCGAGCAAGCTGCCGCCCTCGATAACGCGCACGAAGCCATCCTCATTACCGATCTGGACGATCGCATCATTTACTGGAACAAAGCTGCTACCCGCATCTACGGCTGGACTAGTAGCGAGGCTATCGGCCGCACTGCGGGCGAGTTGCTCCACAAAAACCCGGCAGCCTACAGTGAAGTCTTCGCCGTGCTCATGGCTAATGGGGAGTGGCATGGCACCATGCAGAAACTCACCAAAACGGGCAAGACCCTGGAGTTAGATCTCAGCAGAACTTTGCTCCGCGACGAAAACGGCCAGCCCAAATCCGTCCTCGCCATCGATACCGACATTACCGAGAAGCTCAAACTCGAGAGCCAATCCCTTCGTAACCAGCGTTTGGAAAGCATCGGCACCCTTGCTGGAGGCATCGCTCACGACCTTAATAATGTGCTTGCACCCATCCTGATGTCGATCGAGATCCTAAAAATGAAATTCCCCGGGCATGAAGCCGGAAAGTTACTCGATACCCTCCTCTTCAGCGCAGAACGCGGCGCTGGCCTCGTCAAACAAATCCTCTCTTTTGCGCGAGGTGTGGAAAGCCAGCGAGTCCCGGTGGACCCCGTCCACATCCTTCGTGAAATTCAGCAGGTTGCCCGCGATACTTTCCCCAAGTCGATTACCTTCCAACTACAGATACCCGATTTTACCTGCACCGTTTATGGCGATCCCTCGCAACTCCACCAGATTTTTCTCAACCTCTGCGTCAACGCCCGCGACGCCATGCCCAATGGCGGCCATATCGACATCTCCATCGGCCTCATCACCGTGGACGATACCTTTATCGCGATGCACCCCGAACTCGCCCCTGGCTCCTACTCCTGCATCAAAGTTACCGATAATGGCAGCGGCATTCCTCCCGAAGTGCGCGATCGCATTTTCGAGCCCTTCTTCACGACCAAAGAAGTCGGCAAGGGCACTGGCCTTGGCCTTTCCACCACCATGGGCATTCTTAAAAACCACCACGGACTTATCAATCTTTACAGCGAAGTCGGTCGAGGCACCACCTTTTCCGTTTACCTGCCAATCTACGATCCCACCATAAATCCTTACACCTTCGACCCCAAACTGGAACAGTTCTCGCGGGGCCGCGGCGAACTCATTCTCGTGGTGGACGACGAGGAACCCATCCGCAAAGTCGTGGAAGCCACCCTCCTTCAGTTCGGCTATCAAGTTCTGCTTGCCAGCAATGGTACGGAAGCCCTCGATCTTTACAACGCCCACCGGAGCCGCATCGCCCTCGTCCTCACCGACATGGCGATGCCCGTGATGGACGGTCCGGCTACCATTCTGGCCTTACGGGCCATCGACCCCGAGATCAAGATCGTCGGTTCCAGCGGGTTGTTTACCAACCGCAGTATCTCCCAACGCATCGGCGGAGAGCTGACCCATTTTGTGCCCAAGCCATACACCGCCGAAACCCTCCTGCAAAAACTCCACCAGCTCCTATACTAGGCTGGTTGACCCATCCTGTTCTTCCAAGCCATCGAAGAAGTCCGCCGCTTCCTCAAGCTCCACGTCCGCTCCTAAAAGCGAACAGGGACGGAGCAAAAGTGGAAAACCGCTTTTAGTGTGTTTCGTGCCTGTCGATGCAGGGTTTCCTAAATGCCCCATCATCAATTATTTTCCCTTTGTGTCCCCAACGACTGCGATTACCTGCGAAATCATCCATCGCCCGCCCCGACATCGACCCCACCCGCAGCGACGCGGATGTGCCCGCACAATCTCCGCCTCGTGTTAAGGAAGGCGTGGACTCAAAATTAAGGGACAAAATTACAAAATTAAGGGCCAGGTCAGAATGGCGTGAAGATAAAAAAGATTTAGGATGGCGAAGCTCTTTTCTGGGGAGCGCATGCGATTGCCTCGGTGGGGAAAATTGGCGAGGCGATCTATCGGTTCGCGTGCCGATTGGGGCGACTCGCCCCAATCGCCCCACCATCGGCGATAGCCGCACTTATTTTTTAGGGGTAAGTCGCGCTCGCAGAATTTTGGCTACCGCCAGAGTAAGGGACGCGTTTTGACATGTAAAAATAAGTGTAAACTAAGGGACAGGTCTTTTGTTTTTAAGGGACAGGTCTTTAATTTTTTGGCTCATTTATTTTTTGCCGATTAACAAGGGCTTTGAGCTTGCCAAATCGTAAGCGATCGCACGATATATTAATCCATGTCAAACAAGTCTGTTCTTACCGTTGCAGAATACTTCGCAGGCATTGGCCTTGTGCGCTTAGGCTTGGAACAATCTGGCTGGCGGACGATTTTTGCCAACGACATCGATGAAAAAAAACACGAGATGTATTGCCATCACTTCGGCCCCTCGCCGGAGTTCGTTGTTGGCGACATCCACGCACTGGATGAGGCTAAAGTGCCTTCGACCATTCTTGCCACAGCTTCTTTTCCCTGCAACGACCTGTCACTTGCCGGCGCGCGTAAAGGTCTTGCGGGAGAACACTCCTCAGCGTTTTGGGGCTTCATCCGCATCCTCGAGGAAATGGGCGCACGTCGCCCGCCGCTGGTGCTCTTGGAAAATGTCACCGGTTTTCTCACCTCGCATGATGGTGCAGACTTTCACGAAGCACTGCTTGCCCTCAACCGCCTTGGATACTCTGTGGACGCCTTCATTATCGATGCTTCTCGCTTTGTTCCGCAAAGCCGCCAGCGGTTATTTGTCGTAGGTCAACGCGATTCCACAACCCTGCTCGAAGAGACCCCAAGTTTATTGCAAAGCGAATTGCGCCCGGCGGCACTTGCCGACTTCATTCTTTGGCATCCCGACATCCAGTGGAACTTGCGCTCACTGCCTGGTCTTCCTCGACATGAATTACAGCTAGCTGACGTCCTTGAAGACCTGTCTCCTAATTCTTCGGCTTGGTGGAGCAAAGACCGCTGCGATTACCTGCTTAACCAAATGAGTCCCAAACACCGCGCCCAAGCAGATGCGATGATCTGCAGCTCCAATCGCACCTACGCCACAGTTTTCAGGCGTGTTCGTGCCACCGGTTCCATGGCTGAACTACGAACCGACGGAATAGCTGGCTGCCTCCGAACCCCGCGTGGGGGTAGCGGGCGGCAGATCCTCTTCGCTGGGGGCAATGGACACTTTGCCGTGCGTCTTCTCACCGCCCGCGAGTGTGCCCGCCTCATGGGGGCCGACGATTTCAAACTAAACGTGCCGCTAAACCAGGCACTCTTCGGTTTCGGCGATGCTGTCTGTGTTCCTGTTATCCGTTGGATTGCCGACAACTATCTTACACCGCTCGCCACTTCTTTCAATGACCAAGCCCAAGAAACTAATACCCTGCGCCGATCCGTCCGATATGGTGCTTCCCGAAAAAGCTGCAAAGTCCAAGCGAAAGCCTCAAGGTGAGCCTTCGGAGGTCGCTGCGATAAACGGAAAAATCCAAACATTCCTTGCGACTCTGGATGCAAAAGGACAGCGCCTCGGAAGCATCAAATAGGGTGTTTACGCTTTCTATGACTATGATGGCGAACCGATCTATATCGGCCAGACATACGAAGGCTTTTCCAGTCGGCTTGGGAGACATCTCACCGGGCGGCGTAGCGATGCGGTTGCCAAAAATGTGCTCGACCCGTTTGAGGTTGCAGAGGTCTGTGTATGGCCGATGGACCTCAGTCATCTTTATCTCCCGGATGCGAAAATAGACCAGAAAGCGAAGAAGGCCGAAGTAAAAGCAATGAGAGCGGAACTGGACCGCGCGGAATATACCCTCTACCTCAAGGTGGTGGATGAGTCTTCTTTCAAGGCCGTCCTCAACGAGGCAATTCCGAAAAAGACAGACGTCATTATTCTGCCCCGCAAGTATAGGTGCCGGATTATTCCAGAGGAAATCTATCCACAGCGGAAGCATCCGGACATACGCATCGCACGCCGCGCCGCCACCATCGCTGCGCTTGCGCGAGTTATTAGCGAACGGAAAGTTGGCAAGAGACTGCGGTCCATACTCCTCACTCAAGCGCAACGCTTAGAGAGCCTCGCAGCAAAACGCCTCGCGGATTTTGCTGGAGCCCCTGAAGAGAGTGATCAAGAAATCGAATCGGAAAACTAGAAACTCACTCTCGTAAAGTGTCCTAATGTGTAAATTAAGAAACACGTAAAGTAAGGAACTGTCCTGAATGGTATGAAGATAAGGCGGGTTTGGAATGGAGTGCGAAGTTTTCTGGGGGGCGCACGCCTCGAGTTCTCTGGGCGTGCCGCATAGGGCGACACGCCAAACGCGCCCCTCCACAGGCGATAGTCACACTTCTTCCCCGTGGAAAAAAGTGCGCTTCGCGATGGGTAACGAGTTTTGGGCGAGTCGCCAAAAACCGCAGGCCAGTGGCACTGCGCTCCCCAGAAAACGCATTAAGATCGTTTATTTTCATGCCATTCGGGACAGGGCTTCTATTTTCCCTAAAAACGGGAATGGAGCCACAGAGAACACAGAGAACACAGAGGGGAAATGGCTGTTCATCAGATACTTGGGTGAATTCTCAATCGCCAGGAATAAATCCCCCTTGAGGTGCCCCGGCACAGCTATTTAATTGAGGCGTAAGTAACCTTGCTCTGTGGTCTTTGTGTTCTCTGTGGCTAATCTTTATTTTCCTATCTAGGATTATCCAATCGCAATACCCCGGAAAAATCCGCCAGCCGATGATTTTTTAACTTGTCCACAGGCTCCCTCCGCCGCTTTAGGCTGCGATAATTTCAGGGTCGGACTTTCACCGTTCATATGGTTCCGCAGATGTCGTCCGACTTAACCTGCTGATCCCGTGGCTGAAATGACTTCACCTTTTTTTTCTAAACCCTTACGGTGATGGGTCTAAGGGTCAGGTCAAAAGAGTTCGTCAGCCGGCTTTTGCCTGGTCGAAGCTTTCTTTTATCCGCTCGACTTGCACCGGATCGAAGCCGGATTTTTTGATGGTCTCGGTAATCTCCGCATCGGTGATCGATTTGCCTTTGCGCTCCTCCAGCAGGACGAGCTTGCGGGTGAGGTCGATGTGCACATTGGAGATTGCGGGATGTTTCTTGAAATGGGCGAGAATGCCCTGCGCACAAAGCGAGCAGACCATGCCGTTGACCGTGGTTTTTACCGTCACCACCCGGTCAGGCGCGGCCTGCAGGAGGGTGGCGGAGAGAGCGAGGAGGCTGATAATGGATAAATTTTTCATGGGATGGCGATAAGGAAGTTAGAAGTGAATCATGAAGTTGACAACCGGCTTGCCGCTGAGAGTGCTGCCGAGTTCGAGAAAATAAGCGCCTTTAAAGAAACGAACCTTGGGGATGATGTCGAGTGTGTCCTCCATGCCGGTGACGTGTTCGACCTGGAGGATAAGCCAGGTGTTGAGCTGATCGAACTCCGCCAGGTAAGGGGCGATGCCTGCGGACACGCTGAAGACACCGCGCGTGACATCGGCCGACTCGATCCATTTCGCATCGACAGCCGTGTAAACGCGCCGCGTTTCGTAGTCCGCCCGGAAAAACCCGATGCCCGCAGGCGACAGGCCGCTGCCGCCCGCATCGACCTCGCCAGCCACTCCCGCACCGAGACCGACATATACGTTGGCCTGGGCGGAAGGGAGATTCCAACGCTTGAGCAGCCAGTTGTGTTGAAGGCCGGTGAAGATTTCATCCTCGTCCCCCTCGAAGCGCATGGCATGCAGGCCCACGGCGGCTTGGGCGGTGTAGGAACGATAGAACTCGAAGTTTTGCACCGAACCCACAGTGCCGATCATGAGCTGATTGGCACCCTCGAAGGCGACTGGATGAGCCACGGCGGTGGCGGCAAGCAAGAGGTTGATGAATAAAGTTTTCAGTGTTTTGGTGAGGGTGAGTAGTGATAACAAAGGCCATTGCGGCGAACTGTCCAGCGACATTTACAAAACAGCCATTATCTCCCGCTCCGTCCCTTGACTTTGCCTGGCGCAATCTGCTGGCGAATCCTTAGTAGTTACGCACCGCAATCAAAGGTAAAAATGTAATGAACATGCACCTGGCGGATCCATGGCACAACGCGCACTCAGCTACGCCCAGAAAACGATCAAAAAATGTCATTCTATTGCGAAAGTGAGACTCAAAAAAAGTAAATCAGTCATTTTGGTCCGCAGATTGCGCAGATTTACGCAGATTATTAAGGCCCTGTTTTTCTTAACTCTGCGGAAATCTGCGTAATCTGCGGATCATTTTCTTCTGTTTCGAAAGCCAGCGGCACAACCCACTTTTTGCAAATCTAAGGGGCAGGTCTTTTATTCACGAAAAGGCTTGTCGCAGGCACGGGAACAAAGGTTAATGTTGCAGAGTCAAAACTAAGGCAAAACCAGGGGACAAAACCAGGGGATAGGTCTTTTATTCACGGTTCTCGTCTGCGACCTTTGCTTGGCTTATTCCTTAACTTCACTAACAAACTAGACTGGTGGCAAGAGCGCGTTATCAAAATTCTATAAAAGGAATGTCCCTCTGTAATTCTCTGTAATTCCTGCGTAAACAAATGAACTGCATCGTGAGCTTACTTTTAGTCTGCCTGTTGGGGCATCCCTCCATCGCGATGGCAAATACGATGGAGACTTCTGAGGCGGCGATCACAAAAAATGACGTTTTTGTTATCCGTGATGCATTAAAGTTTTACTTCAGGGAATTCGGTCATTATCCGATTTTTTCGTCCCGGGATATGATAAGAATTCTGGTCGGGGAGGACGTGAACGGAGCAAACCCAAGACAAATAGTATTTTGGGAACCAAGGCCAGCCAGGAAGTTCCTCTGGATTATCACTAAGAGAGGGAATTTAGATAGCAATGGCGAACTTTTGGATGGATGGGGAAGAAATGTCGTATTCACCACCGATGCAAGTTCTCGATCTATTGCGGCATGGTCGATGGGACAGGATGGAACATGGAATCAAAAGACCTCAGAAAAAAGAGGCTTTTACTGGCAATTAAAGGAATAAAATGCAGATAATATGATGCAATCAATGCCCACCCACGCTGCGCGCGGCGTCTGTTACATATCCTGCTTATACACTAAAAGCTAAGGGACAGATCTTTTATTCAAAACTGATATGGCGAAGACGTGAAAGTTTGAGAAGCAATTAAAGCCGTGGAAACGGATGGATGGTGTTTGTCTCGCACTCGCGGTAGCCACCGCCATTTCAAGCATCCACATAAGCCCGGCATTGTCACAATCGCGGGACATCCGAGTGTTGACATTCCCCGAGGCACGCTTAACAGTATCCTCAAGCAAGCCGGACTGAAAAACTGAATTTATGCGTTACGCTATTGTTATTGAAAAAGGCCCTACCAGCTACGGAGCTTATGTTCCGGATCTCCCTGGATGTGTCGCCGCTGCAGAGACTGAGAGTGAAGTTGTTGGACTTATCCGAGAGGCCATTGAGTTTCACTTGGAGGAGATGCATCTTGAGGGACTTCCCTTTCCAGAAGCACTGTCCAGTGCTGACTATGTGGAAGTCGTCGTGGCCCAACCCCTATGAAAAGTGTCAAGCGTAATTTGATGTGAGTCGCGGGATGGTTGGTGGGTTTTCGGTGGGGTGGGTTTTCTTAGGTGGGGTTACCTCTACCGCCCGACAAGACCCTTAAAATCAAATGGCGAATCGATCTGAAGAACATTATTGTCCTGCTCGCAAAAGAGTGGAAGCCAAGCGCCAGGGAGGCAGAACAAGGCGAGGATGGTAATATTCCCTAGCCCTTATGTTTTGCATGCTTTATCATCACCCAGCCTCAACCCTGCGATTAACGCTGGTTCCCGCTAGTAGCGATTGCCATTGTTTGAACGTCTCGCAAGATAACCAATGACTTTTCTCGCAGGATTTACATTCTTTCTCGTAATGCTTGCACTTGCTGCTGTGCCGAGTGCTAGTGTTGCACTTGTGATCACAAGGTCGGCCACCCTTGGAGTCCGCAATGGGGCCGCAGTTTCCGCTGGCATTGTGGCGGGCGACCTCGTTTATGTTTTACTGGCAATTCTTGGGATGAGCGTCCTGGCTGAAACGATGGGAACCTACTTTGCCATCTTTAAGCATATCGGCGGAATCTACTTGATTTGGCTGGGTGTTAGTCTGCTACGTGCGAAGGGATCTGTTGCATTACAAGCGATTGATTCACGTGGCTCGACGATGGCCACGAGCTTTGTGTCTGGACTTTTTTTGACACTCGGGGACGTAAAAGCCATCCTGTTTTATTCCAGCCTTTTTCCATCGTTTGTCGATATGGCGAATCTCACTGTTACAGATATTACCGCAATCATTTCCATAACCATTTTTACTGTTGGCGGCGTCAAGATTGCCTACGCATTCGCAGCGCAGCGGATCGTTTCTAGATTGCAGACTCGGAAAGCGCAGAAGTTTACACGCTTGAGCGCAGGAAGTCTCATGGTCGGAGCAGGGACTTACTTGATAGTAAAGGCTTGATGATGAGACTTTGATCCTAGCGTTGAAACTTTCGTTATTTTAACCCTCCATTCATTCCCGAGTGGCTCCTGGGAGTGTTTTGTCCAGGTAGTTACTCTGCTTTGTGGAGAGCATGTTGTCTGTTGGCGGCTTTACTTTGGGAATCGCGTCCAGATGTAGCCACGTTACGCAGACGAGGGCGTTCCCGAGTGCGACTTGGGAACGAGGAAACGCTCCGATTTGTAGCGGGTAGGATCTATCGATTTGCCTGCCGTCGGCGAACCGGAGCGTATGAGGCAGGATGCCTCCCACGGCAGGCGAGACGCCCACCCTACCCGGGACAGATCGGAGCGCTTTTTACTTTTTTTATCTTCTGCGCAACTACGCGTGCGGCCCCAGCCTCGTCTTATTGCGGGATTTTGTCGCCCTCGGCGAGGAGGGCGTTGGGGCTGACCAAAAGGGTATCCTCCGCCGTGACGCCTTCCAGGATTTCGACGGTGGCGCCCAGGTTGCGGCCAAGTTTAACCGGCGAAAAGGCGACGGTGCCGTTACTGACCCGGGCCACTTTATTTGTGCCGTCGCGCACGAGGACGGCGTTGGTGGGGATGCGCAGGGTGGCGGTTTTTTTCGCATCAGCGAGGGTGGCGAGTCCGCTCAGGCCGGCTGGCAGGGCGTAGTCCTCGTTCGGGAGAAGCAATTCGATGCGCATGGTGCCGGAGAGGCTGTCGATGATGCCGGAGGAACGCGCGACGGTGGCGGCAAATTTCCGGTTGGGTAGTTCGGCAAATTCCACGCTGGCGGTCTGTCCAGTCTGGAGTTGCAACCCGGCTGCGGGCGGCGCGTTGACGATGACGCGGAGTTCGTTCAAGCGGACGAGATGAAACATCCAGCGGTCGGCCTGGGCCTGGTCGCCCTGGATGAGGTCGCCCCGTTCGGCGCGGCGGCCTGCGACGAGGCCGTCGAAGGGGGCGCGGATGGTGAGAAATTTTTCCAGTTCCTCAAGGCGTCCGGCTTCGGCGCGGGCGGATTGCAATTCGGCGTCGGCGGCGCGGGCGTTGGCGTCGCGTTCATCAAGGGCTTCGGCGGAGATGACGCTGTCTTTGGACATGCTTTTGGCTCGTTGCAGGGCCTGGCGGGCGAGGTCGGCCCGGGCGGTGGCGAGGGCCACGCCAGCACGGGCTTTCTCCAGGTTGCGCCCGACTTCGGGAGCCTCAATAATGGCGAGGATGTCGCCCGTTTTTACCCGGTCGCCGATATCGACGCGCCGTTCCTGGACGATGCCGGTGGCGCGGGAATAGAGTTTGGCTTCCTCGGCGGGTGCGGTGCGGGCGGGCAGGCGAAGGATTTCGGCTTCGCCGATGGTGGGTTTGACGATTTGCGGGCCTTTTTTGTCCCCGGCTTTTTTATCCTCGGCGTGGAGCGGGAGGGCGAGGAGGGCGAGGCCAAGGAGCGCGTGGAAGAGTGGTTTCATGATTTGCTGGAAAGAATTTCTGCGAGGGCAGGTTCCAAAGTTTCGGCCTCGGCGTCCTTTTTGTCTTTTTTGTCCTTTTCGTCCCTGTCGTGCTCTTCGTGCTCGTTGGGGCGGTAGGGGTGGCGCATGAGGATGGAGAAAACGAAGGGGACGACAAAGAGCGACGCAAGGGTGCCGACCATGAGGCCGCCGATGACGGCGCGTCCGAGGGGGGCGTTTTGTTCGCCGCCTTCGCCGGTGCCGAGGGCCATGGGGAGGACGCCGAGGATCATGGCGAGTGCGGTCATGCAGACTGGCCGCAACCGGGTGGAGGCGGCTTCGAGGGCGGCTTTGATGCCGGGCAAGCCTTCCTGCCAGAGGTCGCGGGCGAAGCTGGTGACGAGGACGCTGTTTGCCGTGGAGACACCGACGACCATGATGAGACCCATCAGGGCGGGAACGCTGAGCGGAGTGCCGGTGATCCAGAGGCCGAGAAACGCGCCGGAGACGGCGAGGGGCAGGCCGCTGATGGCGACGAAGGGCAGTTTCCAGGATTGGAAGTTGACGACCATGACGAGGTAGATGAGGACGGCGGCGAGGGCGAGGCCCTGAAAAAGTTCGGTGTAGGCGGAGTCCATGAGTTGGGCCTGCCCGGTGAGTTGGATGCGGTTGGTGGGTTTTTGTTTGCTGCGCAGTTCGTCGAGGAAGGGTTCGAGCCTGGTAAGCACGGAGCCGATGTCGGTTTTTTGGACGTTGGCGAGGACGGTGATGGTGGGGAGCAGGGTGGTGCGCGAGACGCTGGCGGGGCTTTTCCTTTCGGAGAGGGTGGCGAAAGCTCCGAGGACGACGGGTTCGCCGCCGCGGGAGGGGGCCACGGGCAGGTTAAGGAGTTGTTGCACGTCGTTGAGCTGTGGGAGCGGGGCGCTGACTTGGACTTCGTAGGAGGCGCCGACTTTGGGATCGGCCCAAAAGCTGGGGCTGACGGAGCCGCCGGAACCGAGCACGGTGAGGAGTGCGCTGACGGCGTCTTGCTGGGTGATGCCGTATTGGGCGGCGCGCACACGGTCGATCTGGAGGAAGTATTCGGGCAGGTCGAGGACTTCGCGGCGGACGACATCGACGACGCCGGGAATGGTTTTGAGGTGTTGTTCCAATTCGGCGCTGAGGGCGAGGTTGCCGGGGACGTCGCGTCCGATGAGACGCATCTCGAAGGCGGTCGGCGCGCCCCCGGAGAGAGTCTGGCTGGTGGCGTCGGCGGGGCGGAAGAAGGATTTGATCTCGGGGAATTTCTCGCTTAGGAGGGTGCGCACGGAGGCCATGTATTCCGCGGTGGGACGGTGGCCTTTGGCAAGTTGGATGAGGATTTCTCCATCGTAGGGGCCGACGGCGGTGCTTTCGATCCAGGCGAGATTGACGGAGGAGGGCATGCCGATGTTTTCCACGACGAAAAGGAGTTCGTTGGCGGGGATGAGATCTTTGATCGAGCGATGCACGTCGGCAAATTTCCGGGCGGTCTCCTCCACGCGCACTCCGCTGGGGACGCGGAGGAAGATGCGCATCAAACCAGCGTCGGTGGTGGGGAAAAATTCGCGGCCCAAGGTGCTCCAGGCACCGAATCCGAGCAATAAGACGCCGCCAAATATCGCGGCCATGACCCAGCGACTGGCGATGAGAAAGCGGAGGATGCGGCCTTGACGAAGGGAGGCGGCGTCGAGGAAATGTTCCACGCGACGATGCAGGCTGGCGAGGGGCGAGCGGGGCCGCCCTACAGCGCGTCGTTCGGCGGCGACTTCGCGGGGCAGGATGAGCAAGGCCAGCGTCGGCACGAGGGTGCGGGAAAGGAGGTAACTGGCGATCATGGCAAAGATAACCGCGAGGGCGAGCGGCTTGAAGACGAAGGCCGCTGTGCCGCTGAGGAGAAAGATCGGGGTGAAAACGATGCAAATCCCTGTGGTGGAGACGAATTCGGGGAAGGCGACTTGCTGGGCGCCGTCGATGATGGCCTGGCGGACGTTTTTGCCCTGGGCGATCTGGCGTTTAATGTTTTCGATCTCGACGAGAGCGTTATCGACGAGGATGCCGATGGCGAGGGCGAGGCCGCCGAGCGACATGAGGTTGAAGGTGGCGCCGGCGAAATTAAGCCCGATGATCGAGCAAAGCAGGGCGAGCGGGATGGAGGTGAGCACGATGCAAGTGGAGCGCCAGGAGCCGAGAAAAAGCAGGACGACGAGGGCGACGAGGGCAGCGACGAGGATGATTTCCTTGACCAGGGTGCTGATGGCGGCCTGGACGAAGATGGATTGATCGAAGATCGGCTCGACCTGGAGGCCGGGAGGCGCACTGGCCCGGATGTCGGGCAGGCGTTTGGTGATTTCGCCCACGATGTCGAGGGTGGAGGCACTGCCGAGTTTGAGGATGGAGACGATGACGGCGTTTTGGCCATTGAGACGGGCGATATTGGTCGAGACCGCTTCGCCGTCGCGGACGTTGGCCACGTCGCGCAGGAGGATGACCCGGTCGCCGACGGAGCGAATCGGCAGGTCCAGAAAGGCTGCCACGGTATCGGGGCTGGCGTTGACGGCGATGGACATGTCGCGTCCGCCCTCGCGGAGGGAGCCGGAGGGGAGGGTGAGATTTTGCGCACTGATCGCGCGGCTGACTTCTGGGGCGCTGAGTCCGAAGGCGTTGAGTGCCTGGGGGTTGAGATCGATCATGATCTGGCGCGAGGCACCGCCGTAGGGCAGGGAAAGGCGCAGGCCGGGGATGCTTTGCAACTGGCCACGCAGGCTTAATCGCGCCCAATCGAAGAGGGCGCCGTCGGTGAGGGTGTCGGAGGAAATGACGAGTTGCAGAATCGGCACGCTCGACGGGCTGGTTTGGACGATGAGCGGGGGCGTGACGCCCTGGGGCATACGTCGCAGGATGGTTTGCGAGACGGAGGTGACTTGGGAGAGGGCGCGCTCGATGGCGACGTAGGGCTGGAAGCGGAGTTTGACCAAGCCGACGCCGTTGGCTGTCTCGGAGCGGACTTCGAGGAGGTCGTCCACGTTATTGAGGGTGGCGATCTCGGAGAAGGAGGTGATTTTTGCCGCCATCTCGCGGGCGTTGAGGCCGTTAAAGGTCCAGACGAGGAGAATTTCTGGCGTATCGACCCGCGGCATGATGTCGGTGGACATCTTCCGCATGGAAAGCAGGCCGAAGAGAAAAATCAGGATGCCGAGAACCGCGATGGAATACTTATAACGAAGGGCAAAAAGAACGATCCACATGGTGTCTCCGCTACGGGTTTGGGGCTGGGCACCGGTTTAAACTAACTGCGGCGGCGAAACATCTGGCGCGGGATAGTTTTACCATTTCCGAACAAACGTGCGTTCCACGTGATGTTCAAGTGCTGTTTTCGAGAAAAGCAGGCGGGGGGCGAGATCTTGTCGCCGTTTCCATTAATCTGGGTCCGCGTCTTTTGCGATGAGGCGTGCGTAGGTTTCGGCGGGCGAATCTCCGTCGGGCGATCTCGCCTGGCGCTCCGTGCCGCTTCCGAAATCGAGCGCATACAATCCAAAACGCGGGGTGTAACTGCCCCATTCGTAATTATCAAAGAGCGACCAATGCAGGTATCCGATCAGCGGACAACCCTCCGCGCAAATGCGTCGCACCTCGGCCACATGCATTTCCAGAAATTGACTCCGCGTCACCCGGTCCCGCCGCCGCGTCTCACGATTCGACCACTTGCGCCGAATCGCCATGCCGTTCTCCGCGATCAAAACTTCGCGTCCGTGCAAATCTGCCGAATAATAGGTGCAGAAAAAATGCAGCCCCGGCGCGAGCACCCGCCAATCCCACCATTTGCTGGTGATGCTGGCCATGATCCAGGCGTGGAAGGATTTGGATTTGAATTCGTGATCCCACCACACGGGGATGCGGAAGGCGTGCGCGGCAAACGGATCGTAGTAATCGAGTCCGATGTAATCGAAAGTGCGCGCGGAGGGTCCGTCGGCGATTTCGCGCAGAGCCAGCGGAAAATGGGCTTTGCCAAAAGTCATGCGCCCGAGCACTTTACTAACACGTTTGACGAGTGCGCCAAAGAGCCAGGTGAGGGTTTTTCGCAGCGGGATGCGTGCGGCATGGAAGGCAAGATCGAACTCGGTGGATTTTTGATAGAGATAGGAGGCGAGATTCTGATCGGCGATCCCGCGTTCACGAATGGCCAACAGATCGAGCAGAAATTTATCCGACCAATAAAGATCGCTGCAATAGTTGTTCACCGTGACCTGCGGCCTGGCCCAGCCGTTTTCCTGATAAAGCTGGTGAATGGCATGGTAGGCGCGGACGTGAGCGGCGATGAGACTGTCGTAGGCCCGCAGGCTGGTGGCAAAGCCGCCCCGTGCCCGGGCGGGAAACTGGCGTCCGAAATAGCTGTTGAGCACCAGCATGTTGGGTTCGTTGATGGTGATGAGCCACTGGACCGGGCTATGCCCCAGGGCGGCCAGCCGATGATTCAGCCAGCCGAGTGCCCCGATGACAAACCCGGTAAAAAGCGGGATGATTTCCTCGCCCAGCCAGGGATCGGGGCCAAGCCATTCCGGGTGGGTGAAATGATGGAGGGTGAGCACTGGCTCCAGCCCGGCGTCGCGGCAGGCGGCGAGCACTTGCGCGTAGGTCTCCAGGGCAGCCTCATCCAGACCGGCGCCGGCTTGCGGCTGCAACCGGCTCCACTCGATGCCGAGGCGAAACGCGTTAAGCCCGAGAGAACGGCAGAGGGCAAAATCCTGCTCGTAATGATGCAGAAAATCCGCCGATTTGCCCAGAGGAATCACGTCGCCACGCTCCTCTGCCACCGCCCAGTTGGTGCGGGGTTCGCCCGTGCCGTTGTAGCCGCCCTCGGCCTGATAGGCGGAGGTGGCCACTCCCCAGAAAAATGATGTCTTCCGTTCCATGCCCGCGCATTCCCCCCAATGGGCTAGTCGTTGCCGTCCTCGATTTCCGCCGACACTGCCAGCTCCAGATTATCCGCCATAAGGGTATGGACCACGGTGGCCGCCGCCTGTGGATGAGAAAGGCGGGCGGTGTTAACCCGCATCCGGGCCAGTCTCGCGGGATCGTCGAGCAGGGCGTCGAGTTTGTAGGGCAGGAGCAGGAGATCGTTGATTTTGATGGCGATGCCCTCTTCGAGCAAATGATCGCTATTGCGTTCCTCCTGGCCGGGAATGGGCGAGACAATCACCATGGGCAGCTTGGAGGCCAGCGCCTCGGCGGTGGTCAGCCCGCCTGGTTTGCCGATGAAAAGGTCCGAGGCAGCCATCCAATGGTGCATTCGGTCGGTGTAACCGAGGATTGCAAACTGGGCGCGATCTTCCAGCAGAGCGCGCACGCTTTCCTGGAGTTCCTCATTTTTTCCACAAAGCACGATGGCCTGCACCTCGTGCCTCATGCGCAGGATGCCCTCGACAATAGCTTCCGCCGGGCCTTTGCCGAGGGCGCCGGCGGAGACGAGGAAAGTGGGCAGATTGGGTCGCAGCCCGAGTTCCATCCGCAGTGCTTTCTGATCGTAAACCTCGGAAAACGCCGGGTCGATTGGAATCCCGGAGACGGTGACCCGTTCGATTGGCAGGCCCAATAATTCGAGATGCGCCCGCGTCTCCTCGAGGGCGACGAAGTAGCGGTGAAAAACACGCGACAACCACATGGCGTGGAAATCGAAATCGGTGACCACGATGGAGAGATGGGTGGGAAGTTTTTTCTCGGTGATGAGATGGGAAATGATCCCGGCGGGCATAAAATGGGTGCAGACGGTGATATCGGGCTGGAAATCGGAGATGAATTTGACGAGGGGGCCGGTGTTGAGCCGGTCGAGGGCGTGGCGCATGGCGTCGGTCTTCCATGGTTCGTCGCTTTGTTTATACCACCAGCCGAGGAAATTCGGGGCCGATTCGACCAGGGTGAAATAAAATTTGGAGTAAAAATCGCTGAAAAGTTTGTTGGTATATTTGAGGGCGTCCTCGTGGATGACTTCGGCGGTGTCGGGATGCGCGGCAAACGCGCGGGCGAGAGCTTCCCCGGCGCGCACGTGCCCGGAGCCGGCGCTGGTGGAGACGACGAGGATGCGTTTTTTCATAAACAAAGCTGGGGACGGCACCCTTGGGAACGGAACTGCCGATCAAGCTGGCTGCATCAATTTTCGGGAGGAGCGGAGGAGACGCCCTCGGATTCGAGACGTTCGATCCGGCGGCGGGCGGCGGCCTCCATTTCGTCGATTTCGACGGAGAGCGATTCGTCAAGTATGCGCATGGAGGAAAAAAGTTTGGGATAATAGAGTTTAAGCGCGGCGATGCGGTCGGCGGGGGATGTGGCTGCGTCGGCTTTGGTTTTGAGTTCCTGGACTGGAGGTTGCTGATGGGCTTGGGCGCGAACTTTGCGGAATTGAATGCGGCGAAGGGTCTGGCGTTCGAGAGCGGCGGCGGCCGGTTCGGGAGAGGAACTGGCGGGCGCGGAGGCGGCATCGCCTATGAATGGGATGGGTTGATTGAGAGGGTTGGTGAGCACTTCGGGCGAAACCGGGGCAGGCGTGGGAGGCAGGGCGGAGGTTTCCTCTGCATCGTCGAGAGGAGGCAGGGCATCGGGGAGTGCCGTGGGGAGTGCAGTCGTGGGAATGGCTTTATCAAGTTTGTCCGTATCGATAATGCCAGAGGAAGGCCGGGGTGCGAGGGTGGGGCGCGGTTTCTTTTTGACGGGTTTGGGCCGGGCGGTGGGGACGGGTCGGGCAGTGGGGACGGGTGTCGGGGTGGGTTTACCTTTAAAAATGCGCTGGAAAAAGCCCGGTTTTTTTTCCCTGGGTTTTTCGACAGGTAAAGCGCGAGGAATGGTCGGGGTGGGAGTCGGTTTTTTGGCCTGGGCAGAGAGCGAAACCGTGGAAGTGGCTAAAATGAGCGCAGTGAGAGCGAGGGAAACGTTTTTTTTATTGAAGAATCGATGCGCCATAAATAACGAAATGAATTTTAGCGGGAAGCAGTGGGTGTCGCAACCGGAAAGAGGAGGTGGTTAAATCCCCATATTGGAGAGCACGGTGGCGAGACGTTGAACGGTGCTGGTCAATTCGGGATGGGAGGCCTCGAATTCTTCGACCGAGGCGGTGAGGCGATCCAGGCTGAGTTGGATGGAGTCGGGTGTGTTAGCGTCGCCGACGATGTCGTGGGAGTCGTCCTCGACGTGACTGGAGATGCTTTCGTCACTGGCGAGGGGTGCCTGGGGCAGGGCGGCGATTTCGGTTTTGAGGCCGGCGAGAAGTTGCTCGATTTCTGCGCGGGTCTCAGCGGGGAGCTGAGGAAGGGAATCGAGCTTGGCTTGGAGATGGGCGAGGCGGTCGGAAATCATGTGGGAAGCATACGGTGCATTCGTGGATTAGTCGAGCAGGAGCCAGAGGGTGGTGGCACCTTCGCCGGGAGGGAAATCAGGGAGCGGGTCGGTGAAAAAAAATTCGGCGCGCCGTTGGGCGACGCGGAGTTCGTGGCGGGAGATTTGGAGGAGAGCCTCTTGATCGAGCCGGTGGCAGTTGGTGGAGAGAAGGATTTTGGCTCGGGGGGCGGCCAGGTCCAGAGCCAGATGCAGGAGATCGCCGAGATTTTCTTCGACTTGGAATTTACGTCCTTTGGCGCCGCGCGAGAAGGTCGGGGGATCGAGGATGATGCAATCGAAAAGTTCTTTTTTGCGCGAAAGCCGGGGCAGGACTTCGAGGGCGTCGTCGGCGAGAAAACGGTGCCCCTCGGTGGAGAGGGAGTTGAGGGTAAAGTTCGCTTTACCACGGGAAATGGATTTGGCAGAGAGATCGATGCTGACGGTTTTGCCGCCAGCGGCTGCTGCGACCACGGAAAAGGAGCAGGTGTAGGAGAAGGTGTTGAGGGTGCGGGCCGGGGGAGAATCGCGGAGGTGGGCGCGATTGGCGCGTTGATCGAGGAAGAGGCCAACGGAATAACCTGCCGAAAAATCGATTCCGAAGAGAAGGCCGCTTTCGCGAACGACCGATTCGGCAGGCAAAGCGAGGTCGCCCTGGAGGAGATCAGGCGCTTTGCGTTCTTCGTTTTGCCGGGCAAGATAACGTCCGTAGATGCGCCGAAGATCGCTCCCGGCGAAGGAGATCCATTCGACGAGATCGGCCTGGAGTTGTGCCAGGTCGGCGCCGTCTTTATGCGAAATCAGATAGTCATTCCCGAGGCGTTCGATCCAGGCGTTGCGGTCGGTGTAAACGCGGTAGGCATCGGTTTTTTGCTGATTGAAAAGCCCGATTTGGACACGATCCAGCCAGCCATTGGCAAAAAAGTCGCTCATGGTTAGTAATGGGGCGGTTTTTCGTCGGGGCGAATGGTGAATCCCGAACCTTCCTGGCTTTCCTGGAGGCGTTCGATATCGGAGGCGAGACGTTCCACCTGGGAACGGAGCTTGAGGATTTCGCGATCTTGTTGGGTGATGTGTTCTTCCAAAAAGGAAAACTTGACCTGGAGATCGGTGATTCTTTCGTCGGAGGTAAAGTCGCTCATGATTTTTTTCGCAGGAAAACACTTAACAAAGCGCTGGCCATTGCGCCACTGAGAAGAATGGCCAGCGGGACCACCAAGGGCAGGGCGACGCCGAAACTGCCTGCGAGATGAATTGCGAGCAGTAAATAAACCACCAACGCCCCGGCCAGCGCGATGAAGCGGAGCGCGCGATTTTTCCCAAGCAAAAACCACGGCAGCAAGACCAATGCGCCAAACAACACAATTCCGCCGACTCCGCTCAAAGGTCGCAAGCGTGGGCCGTTCAGCAATGTGGCGAGAGCGGCGGCAAGGACTTCCACGCGCGAAAACGATTCGCCGCTGGCATTTTTGAACTTTTTTGATGAAGAATCACCGAGGATGAGCACGCCTTGGAGGGATTGATCGGGGATGGAGGTGACAGCGGGCGAATTGCGATCTGCCAGACGCAGAAGAAAATCCGAGGCCGCCAGGCGTTTAATGCCGGGCAGAAAGGAAAAATCGACGGAAAAAGAACCATCCCGGTTGGTGGCAACGGGACGCGCCCCGATCAGCAAAGTGGCTTTCCAGCGGATGGCTTCGACTGAGATTTTTCGGGCCAGAAGCGCGGCCCGCAAGGCGAGAGAGGGCACGGGGCGATCGTTAAACCAGAAAATCAGCGGCACGGTGTCGGCCTGGGTTTCGGAGGCAAGGTTACTCACTCCCACCGACACCACGCCCAGCAGAAGTTCGCCGGGGCTTTGCGACACGGACAAATACCTTTCGCCACGGTGCCGCGAGGGTCTGGCTGCGCCACTTTCCAACCAGTCGTAAGAGGCGTTATCGGCGGGATCATCCCTTGAGAGGCGAATCGGCAGGAGAAGCCGTGGCTGCCTCAAGGCCAGCTCTTCGAAGGAACGAAGCCAGGCTGGATGCCCGCCTGCGGGGAGATTCTCGATGACGGTGACAGGGGTATTTTCGGTTGGGAGAGATTTCAGGAAAAGGGTTACATCCAGCATGGTCCACCCGGCTGGATCGTCTATCTCCACCAAGGTAATCGGGATGGCTGGTAAATCGGGGATGTGATTGGTGGTGGCAAGCCAGTCCCGAAATGTTCTTTCCACGAAAAGCGCTTCGGGTAACTGCCCGAGATTCCGGGCCAGAGCGAAACCCAGCAAGCCACTAAAAAGTGCGGTGAGTAAATAATGACGAAAAACCGGTCTGCGAGCAGGTTTGTCTGCCTGGGCAGGTTTCCCCGGCTCCTCGCGGTGAGGGCGGGGAAAAAAGGAAATCCGGATCACAAAAACTCACAGACGACGGCGACGAGCGCCTGGATTATTCGACCAGCGTATCGATTTTTTCGGCTAGTTTGAAGTCGAGATCGGTCAAGCCACCTTTACTGTGGGTGGAGAGGATCAATTTGACTTTGTTCCAGCGGATATCGATGTCGGGGTGATGTTCGATTTCCTCGGAGATTTCGGCAACGCCAGTGACGAAGTCGATGGATTCGGAGAAATCGTCGAATTCAAAGAGACGTTCGATTTTTTTTCCCTCCAAATCCCATTCGGGAATGCGCTTGAGATATTCTTTGAGTTCAGATTTTTCGATGAGGTCAGACATGGTTTTTTTATTGAAAGGTGAATGTTTACACCATTACCAAACACAGGAAGCTTGAACTTCCCAGTGAAATATGGCAATGATGCTCTCCCCTTTACTAAAAAACCTTCAACAGTCAACGCGACAAACATCTCATGCTCTATAATAATATCGTGGAAACGGTGGGCCGCACCCCTCTCGTTAAACTCAACCGCATCTCCGCCGGCCTCGATGCGACCATTGCCGTGAAATGCGAGTTTTTCAATCCACTCGGTTCCGTCAAGGATCGTATCGGCATGGCCATGATCGAAGCCGCGGAGGCCGAGGGTAAAATCACTACCGACACCATCATCGTCGAGCCCACCAGCGGCAACACCGGGATCGCCCTCGCTTTCGTCGCCGCTTCCAGGGGCTATAAACTCATCCTCACCATGCCCGAGACGATGAGCCTCGAACGTCGCACTCTCCTCGCCATGCTCGGCGCGAAACTCGTTCTCACGCCCGGCTCCGAAGGCATGAAAGGGGCCATCGCACGTGCCCAGGAGATCGTCGATAACACTCCCGGCGCCTGGATGCCCCAGCAATTTAACAACCCGGCCAACCCAGCCATCCACGCGAAAACCACCGCCGAGGAAATCTGGGCCGACACAGACGGCAAGGTCGATGTCCTGATCTCCGCCGTGGGCACCGGCGGCACCCTCACCGGCATTAGCGAAGTTCTTAAAAAACGCAAAGCCACTTTCCAATCCATCGCCGTGGAACCCAAGGATTCCCCCGTCATCAGCCAGACCAGAGCCGGCCAGCCCGTCAAGCCCGGTCCGCATAAAATCCAAGGCACAGGCGCCGGATTCGTCCCCAACAATCTGCATCTCGACATCGTGGATGAGGTCATCACCGTCACCAACGATGAAGCGTTTGCCATGGCCCGCCGCCTCGCCAAAGAGGAAGGCATTCTAGGCGGGATCAGCTCTGGCGCCAACGTCCATGCTGCCGTGCTATTCGCGCAACGTCCCGAAAACAAAGGCAAATTTATCGTCACCATTGCCTGCTCCACCGGCGAACGTTACCTTTCCACTGCACTCGCTGATCCCGCCCGGGCGGAAGTCGGTGCCTAAAACGAGTTTATTATGGCTAATTCCACTTCTGGACCGGCAGGTCCACCGCCCGATTCGCAAATTTTCGATTCCAATAACGACCTCGAAACCGCTTTTTTCTTTGATGAACATAAAGGAAAAATCATCGCCGCCATCGTGCTGGCAATTGCCGGAGTCGTCGTTTTCGTCTTCTGGAATTATTTGCAAACTGAAAAAACCAAGGAAATCACCGCTGCCTTGTATTCTGCCAAAACCTCCGCCGACTGGCAGTCTCTCATCGCAAAATACCCCGGCACCATCGTCGCTGGCAACGCCCGGCTTCTTCTGGCCGACCATCTGCGCAACGATGGCAAACTGGACGACGCCATCAAGGTGTTGTCCGATTTTACCACCTCCTCGGCCGACCATCCCTTGATCGCGCAGGGCTGGCTGAGCTATGCAGCCACTCTGGAGTTGAAAGGCGACCTGGAAAAAGCAGGGCAGACTTACGCCAACATCGCGCAGCAATACGGTGCCACCGAAGCTGCACCCGCCGCTTTATCTGGCCAGGCCCGCATTGCCCGCGACGCCAAAGATATTACCAAGGCACGCGAACTTTACGAAAATCTCGTGCAACGTTTCCCTGCCAGTTTCTGGGCAGCCGAGGCGCAAAACGAAATCGAACGTCTCCCAAAACCGGAAGCCATCGCCGTGGTGCCAGCGGACAAAAAAGAAGTGGAAGCTCCGGAAACAGCTCCATCCCCCACCCAAACTCCCTAAAGTTTGGAAAAAAGCGAAACGGCTCTCCTGTCTCCGCTCTCCTGTCTCCGCTTTCCGGTCTCCGCATTCCGCATTCCGGGTTGGTTAAAGAAAAGACAACCAGTTTTCAAGCTGGATGCGATGCAATGGATGTCCACGGGAAAACGTCACACCACGTTTTTCATCCATTCCAACCATTAGCATTATCAACTTATGAAAACTGACTCCACACTTGGCATCCTGAACGACTTGATCGAAATTAACAAAGACGGCCAGGATGGCTTTCGCGATGCCTCCGAAAACGTTAAAAACCACGAACTTAAAACGCTCTTCGCAAAATACTCTCTGCAACGCGCCAAATTTGCCGGCGATCTTCAGCAGCAGGTCATCAGCCACGGCGAGGAACCCGAAAAAACCAGCAGCGTGGCCAGCGCCATTCATCGCGGTTGGATCGACCTTAAATCCGCGTTTACCGACGGAGGCGATCATGCCATTCTCGCCGAATGCGAGCGTGGAGAAGACCTTGCCGTAAGCACTTATCGCTCTGCCCTGGAGGAAGAAATGCCTGCTAACATTCGCATTATCCTGCTCGAACAGGCCGCCGTCGTCGAGGCCGCGCACGACGACATCCGCGACCGCCGCGACGCGGCTGCCAAATAAATCGCTCCCAAATTCAAGGTAATCAGCGCAAGCGTGGCTCTCAAACCACGCCTGCGTTTTTTATTGGGCTGATGGGGAAAATCGGTTGAAGAAACCGGCCCCGGCAACGGGGACTTGCTTGAATGGTTCCTCGTTGACCCACAAAAAAAGCGGCACTTGGAAAAGTGCCGCTTTATTTTTGTGGGGACTGTGGAAGCAGATCAGGCTTTGGCGGCCAGGGAGTTTTTTTCTTTCACCGTGATGGCCTGTTTGCCTTTGCGTCCGCGCAGATAATTGAGCTTGGCGCGACGCACGCTGCCCGCGCGTTCGATATCTACTTTAGCGATGCGGGGCGAATGAATTGGGAAAACGCGCTCGACACCTTCGCCGTAGGAAATGCGACGAACGGTGAACATGGCATTGAGGCCGCGGCCTTTTTTGCCGATGACAATGCCGGCGAAAATCTGGATGCGTTCCTTGTCTCCTTCGACGACGCGGGTATGCACTTTGACGGTGTCGCCGACGTTGAAGGGTTTTAGGTCGGTTTTTAGCTGCTCCTGCTCGATTTTTTCAATAATAATGCTCATAAAAAGGTTCCACTCGGTTGAGAGGGGCAGAATAACTACCCGGTTCGTGAGCAAACGCAAATAAAAAGTTCGATCAAAGCCTCGGTGGCGGACAAAAGTTAGAGAATTTTGCCGACAAAAGCGGCGGCATCGAAGGCGGCGAAGTCTTCCAAGGTCTCGCCGGTGCCGATGAAGCGGGCGGGGATGCCGAGTTCGTTCTGGATGGCGACCAGCACGCCGCCTTTGCCGCTGCCATCGAGTTTGGTGACGATGACGCCAGTGAGGCCGAGGATTTGATTAAATTCCCTGGCCTGCTGAAGGGCGTTGCTGCCGGTGGTGGCATCGACGACGAGCCAGTTTTCGTGGGGGGAAGTGGGGTCGAGGCGGGCGAGGGTGCGCTTCACTTTATCGAGTTCCTGCATCAGATTATGCTTGGTGTGAAGGCGTCCGGCGGTGTCGCAGAGGACAAATTCGAGGTTGCGACTGCTGGCGGCCTGCCATGCGTCGTGGCAGAGGGAGGCGGGATCGGCGTTGTATTTGCCTTTGATGAGTTCGACGCCGATGCGGGTGGCCCAGATTTCGAGTTGTTCGATGGCGGCGGCGCGAAAAGTATCGGCGGCGACGAGGAGCACGCTATGGCGGCGCGATTTAAGAAAATGGGCGAGTTTGGCAGTGCTGGTGGTTTTACCGGTGCCGTTGACTCCGGCAATGAGGATGACTTTGGGCCGATTGGCAAAGGGGCGGAGAGGCGCGGGGTTGAAGGGGAGGATTTTTTCGATTTGACGGCGGGTGACCTCTTCGATGTCGGCGGTGGTGACGTTGGGGATGGCCTGGAGTTCGGCGACGATTTTAAGGGTGAGCGGCACGCCGAGGTCGGCGCGGATGAGGGTTTCCTCGAGTTCATCCCAATCGACGGGTTTGCCGGTGAATTTGGAGATGAGATTTTTAAGAAATCCGAAGGCCATGGCAGGAAAAAAGGGGGGTGGGGTTAGCCAGCGGTGCGCAGCGGGCGGCCGAGATCGAGCTTGGCGCGGTCGAGAATGCCGTTGACGAAACGGCTGGATTCTTCGGCACCGAATTTTTTAGCGATTTCGATGGCTTCGTTGATGGCGACGACGGGGGGCACGTCGCGGGAAAAGTTCATTTCGTAGATGGCGAGGCGCAGGATGTTGCGATCCACGGCGAGCATGCGATTGAGCTGATAATTTTCGGCATACCGGGCGATGCGTTCATCGATGGCCGGGAGGTTTTCCTGGACTCCGACGACGAGGCGCAGGGCAAACTGGCGCACATCGGGTTTGGCGGGGCGAAGTTCCCAGAAATCCTCTGGGGTGCCGGAATTTTCGCCGGAGTTCAGATCGTAATGATAAAGATATTGCACCGCGGCTTCGCGGCCTTCCCGTCGTTTTCCCATAAAATAAAAGTGCGGCTAAGTGGTCGGCAAGGAAAGCGCGATCAGGGGGTGCTTTTATCGCGAATCTCGACCATGAGGTTGGAGATGCTGAGAGCGGCCCGGGCGGCTTCGGTGCCGCGGTTGATTTTTCCATCCAGGCAACGTGCGCTGGCCTGTTCCTCATTTTTTACGGAAAGGACTTCGTGAATGATCGGGATGCGGTATTGCAAAGATAAATCCAGCAGAGCGTGGGTGACTGCCGAGGCGATGTGGCCGGCGTGGTCCGTTTCGCCTTCGATGATGACGCCGAGGGCGATGATGGCATCCATCCCACCACGGCGGGCGATTTCCTGCACGGCGACAGGAATCTCAAAAGCACCGGGAACCTGATGCAAGGTGATGGGGGAGTTAGGTAAAATGGTATGGATTTCCTTCGTGGCATGATCCACCAGGCCCTGGACGTATTTGGGATTATACGTGCTGGCAACAATGACGAAGGTGCGGCGGGTGGCGAGAGTGCGGGGGCGAGTGGGTAGCGCGGTGGACATATCGGGAAAGAACTGAGAGGCAGACTGCTGGAAAAAAACCGGGGCCGCAACTAAAGAAGGTGGCCCATTTTGAGTTTTTTCGTGGCAAGATACTTTTCGTTATGCAGATTGGGTTCGGATTTGATGGGGAGTTGCTCGACGATTTCCAAGCCGTAACCTTCGAGTCCGATTACTTTGCGCGGGTTATTGGTCATTAAACGGATTTTTTGCACTCCGAGATCGGTCAGGATCTGTGCTCCCAGCCCATAATCGCGTAGATCCATGGGAAACCCGAGCTTCAAATTGGCCTCCACCGTATCGAGACCTTCCTCTTGGAGCTTGTAGGCGTTGATTTTTGCCGCAAGGCCGATTCCGCGACCCTCCTGTCGCATATAGACCAGCACACCCGATCCCGCCTCCTCGATCTGGGCCAGGGCGGCATGCAACTGCGGCCCGCAATCGCATCTTCTCGAACCAAAGACATCGCCGGTGAGGCATTCGCTGTGCACCCTTACCAGTGTCGGTTCGGAAGTCGATATAGCGCCTTTAACGAGGGCGAGATGATTTGCCTGATCGATCTCTGACCGATAAAAATAAAGTTGGAAATCCCCGTAATCGGTTGGCATTTGCACGACTTGTTCGCGCACGATGAGTTTTTCCCGCAAACGCCGCCAGGCGATAAGGCTTTCGATGGTGCAGATTTTCAGACGGTGTTTTTTCTTGAATTTCAACAATTCCGGCAAGCGCGCCATCGAGCCGTCCTTATTTAAAATCTCGCAAATCATTCCCGCCGGTTTCAACCCCGCCGCCCGTGCCAGATCGACCGCCGCCTCCGTATGACCTGCCCTTCGCAGCACGCCGCCTTTTCTTGCTTGCAAAGGAAAAACATGGCCAGGTTGCACGAAACTCTCCGCCGTCGCCTGCGGATCGGTTAGTAGTCGGATGGTCAAGGCGCGATCCTGCGCACTGATCCCCGTGGTTATTCCCTCTGCCGCATCGATGGACACCGTAAAATCCGTGCGATACATCTCCCGATTTTGCGCCACCATACGTTGCAGCCCCAGTTCCGTCGCCCGTTCTTCGGTGATCGGATTACAAATCAAGCCGCGGGCGTGCATCGCCATAAAATTCACCGCAGCCGGGGTCACTTTCTCCGCCGCCATCAATAAATCCCCCTCATTCTCGCGATCCGCATCATCGGTTACCACCACCATTTTTCCGGCAGCAATATCTGCCAGCACCGAGTCGATGTCATCAAAAGGATTCTCCATTATCGCAGCACTTTAACGCGCTTCCCCACCGCCGACAACCGCCTCCTCACGATAAAGATCGCGGTTCGATCCCTGAAACTCCGCTTTCAACTGCACGCGAAACGTCGTCAGATCGATCACTTGCCAGCTCAAAAAACGGCCTGTCGCCGCAAAATCATGCGCTATGCCCACCAGCAAATGCCGCGCATCGCGGTTCACTTTGTTCGTCCCCACCCTTGGCTCAAAATAAAACGTGCGAAAACTGCTCCCCTCGCTTCCTCTCGCATACAACTTCGGGTCCAGATAAAAAATCCGCCCATCCGCCGTCTCCAGCTCAATATCCGGATAGCCCGAACGCTGCATCTTGCCGTCCGCAGTCAACGGCAACGAGGCCTTCATCCCGGCATTCACATTTAACTCCCTCAACAGTGCCTCCTCGAAAAAATGCGACGTCTCATTGATCCGACCCACCTTCTTCACCGGGCTGTCCTCTGCATTCATCTCCGCTAACACCCGAGCCATTGCCTCATCCAGGGCCCGCAACACATCCGCATCCTTCTCCCGATCCACCGGAAGAATTTTTTTCCCTGCCGTCGCCTCGATCACCTCCGAAAACAATACCCCGCGCGTAGCCTCTCCATTCTTGAGCAGCCAGGAAATGAGATTCCCCACCTCCTTCGCTTCCAAGTCGGATTGTGCTTGGGCAAAACCTTGCGGCGCGCAAAGGAACAGGATTGAAAAAAAAACCAGGGACACGATTTTTTCGGAGGATTTGGAGTGCATTGCGAAAGGGTGCGCGCTGGGACAAGACTTGGCAATTTAAAGTCCCGCTTTCCACGACCTGCATCCGATTCGTTTTCCTAAAAGCTTGTTTCCTGCGCTTTCTTCTCCGTAAAGTGCGCCCCATGTTTGATTCTGTCTTCGTCGCCGGTCATCGTGGCCTGGTCGGGAGTGCCATCGTGCGCGAGCTCATCGCCGCGGGTTATCCCAGCATTCTCACCCGCACCCGGCAGGAAGTCGATCTCGGTAATCCGGTCGCCGTGCACGCTTTTTTCCAGGAAAAACGGCCCGCCGCCGTCATCATCGCCGCTGCCAAAGTGGGGGGCATCCAGGCCAACGATACCTACCCCGTCGAATTTCTCCTGCACAATCTGCAAATCCAAAACAATCTGCTCTCCGCCTCCTACGAAGCGGGCGTGCAACGACTTCTTTTCCTGGGTAGTTCCTGCATCTACCCCAAGTTTGCCGGGCAACCCATTCGCGAGGATTCCCTGCTCACCGGTCCGTTGGAACCGACCAACGAAGCCTATGCCATCGCCAAGATCGCCGGCGTCAAACTCGCCGCCGCCTATCGCCGCCAGTATGGAGCTAATTTTTCCAGCGCCATGCCCACGAACATGTATGGCCCGGGGGATAATTTCGATCTGCAAACCTCCCATGTGCTGCCCGCTTTGATGCGGAAAATCCACGAGGCAAAAGAGCGCGGCGACGCCACCGTGCCGATCTGGGGCACCGGCACACCGCGCCGGGAGTTTCTCCACAATCACGACCTCGCGCGGGCCTGCCGTTTCCTTCTCGAAAAAACCGATGCCCCCGACCTGGTCAACGTCGGCTTTGGCGACGACGTCACCATTCGCGAGCTGGCCCTGTTAATCTGCGAGATCGTCGGCTATGAAGGCGAGCTGGCCTTCGATCCCACCAAACCCGATGGCACTCCACGCAAGCTCATGGATAACAGCCTCATCCGCAGCCTGGGCTGGGCGCCGATCATTAATCTGCGCGACGGCATCGCCAGCACCTACCACTGGTATCAGCGCCAGGGTGCAGGCGACGCCAAAGGCAATCGCCAGCAGCATGGCTAGGAACCCTCCGGGATAAAATACTCCAGGCGCAATCGATCTATCCGATCCACTGCCTCTTTCGTCCGGGGCCCCTCCACGTTAGCTATTTTCTGGTAGATGGCAATGGCGCCGCGCCAGTCTTTGGCGCTCTCCAAAGCCTGCGCCGCCTCGAAGCCCGCACGATAAAACCAGAGCGTCTCGGGCAGCTCTTTTTCGTCTTTTGGCGGTGTTAACACACCGTAAAATGCCGCCAGCATTTCCTCTTTCCTACCCTGCAACTCCAGAGCCTTGCCTTTCTTGTAAAGGGCCAGATTTTTCCATTCCCGGGTCAAGCCAGGTTGTTCTAACAAGTCGTCGTATGCCTGGACGGCGTCCTGCAGCCGGGCGGGATTTTTTCCTCCCAACAGATAGAGCGTGTCTGCCCGTGCAGACACCGCCGCCAGGAGCAGATCCACCGGTGGTTTATCCTCGATCAATGCGAGGTAAAGCACCAGTGCCTCCTCCAATGAGCCGGAATCTTTCTTGACCGTCGCCTGCTCGAAACGGGCATAATTTTGCAGCGGCCCCTTCATGCGCGCCACTTGTTCCAGCAAAGAAATCGCCTCGTCCACGGCGTTGGGATTCATCGTGCGAATGGACGATTGCGCCGCCAGAAAGCGGGCTGCCTCGAGCAGGGGCGATTGGGGAAAACGATTGATCACGATCTCGAATTGCGTGCCCGCCGAGGCAAAATCCCTGGCTGCAAAATAGGCCTCCCCCATTTTAAAACGAACCTCCGGCTCCAGGGTGGAGGAGGGATGATCGAGAAGAAATTTTTCCGCGCGACTAACAATCTCCTTCGCACCGGCCCCGGTATCGGTCGTTTGAAAAACCCTTAGGTAATCGAGCCGTTCCGCCGTCTCCGCGCCGGGCACCGCCTGGGTGGCAAGCGCGATTTGCTGGCTGGCCTCGGAAAGATTTTTCGGCGTGCCTTCCAAGGCTAACTCGGCCAGCACGAGGTGCGCATCGGGCACCCGCTTGTGCTCGGGAAAATCCCTTGCGAAACGTTGCAAGGTCGCGATGGCATCCTGCAAGGCGCCGCTCCGTGCCTGCAAAAAAGCCTGCTCCAATAACAAATCGCGGCGCAACGGACTCTCGGGATAAAGACGGCTGAAATCCTGATACGCACTAACGAATTTTGGAAAATCCGCCGCGCGTAGAAACGCCAGGGCGGCATTGTAGAGCAGAGCCTGACCCGCCTCCCCAGGGGATTGCGCCGCCAGGGTAAAAGCATCGGCAGATTGCGCAAAACGTCCTGCGGAAAAAAAAGCCGAGGCCAGGGCGTTGCGAATTTCCAGTGTTAGCGCCGGGCTGTCGGCCACGGCAAGCCCGCTGCGGAAATGGCGGATTGCCTCGGGCCATTTTTCCTCGGAGACCAATTGTTGTCCGTAGCGTAAAAGCACTTCCGCGCGCAGTGGATGCGAGGGAAATTTTTCGAGCCAACCTGTCAACGTTTCCAAAGCTGCGCCGGAACCCTTTTCCCGGAGATCGAGTTGCGATTGATAGTAAATCGCCAGGGCCTGGCGCTGGGTCTGGCTGGCATCCCGGCTCCAGCGCCGCAATTCGGTTGAGGAGGCGTTTTTTTCCAACGCATAGACTTCGTTAAGCGCGCCGAAGAAATTCCCCAACTGCTCGTGAGCGGGATGTTCCTCGATCAATTTTTCGAGGAGGGTTTCGGCCTCATCCAATTGTTCGCGGGCAACCAGACAACGTGCCAGCCCGAGTTGCAGGGAGGCATAGGCGCGGGAATCGAGCCGGTTGCCAGCCAGTGCCAGTCTGCGAAAAGCTCTTTCCGCAGCCACGTAATCTTTTTTTGCCATGCTGGCTTCTGCGAGAAAAAGTATGGGTAGATAGGAGTCGCCCGCCCCGCTTTCCCTGGGCAGAACACTCCCGCCGTGGCCGGACAATTCCAGATCCATCCGACGCCATCGGGCAGTTTCGCCCACGACAGGATTGCTCTCCAGAGCCAGGTAATCCGCCGCCGCCAATGCATTTTTTCCGAGTGCTTTTTGAGCTTCCGCCCGCGCAAACAACCATTGCGACCGGGCAGGAGACCCTTCCACCGGCAGCTCCGTCGCGGCCAGCAACACTTTATTCCATTCCCCTGCGGCCAGATAACTTTGCAAGGTTAGAAAAGCTTTTTCCTCGTTGTCCTCCAGGCTTGACAAAATCTTCTGGGCAGATTTGGCGTCGCCCATCGCGAGATACGCCCGCACCAACTCCAGGCCAGCATTTTGTCTAAGCGCGGGCGAGGGGTTGCCTTGCAATAAGTGGCGCAATTTTTGCACAGCAATCTGAGGAAGCCCCTCTCCCCGGGCCGTCTGCGCCTCGCTTATTCCAGCTAACGTTTCCTGGGCCAGGACCAGGCTGGTGAACGGGTAAGTCGAAAAGAGCAGCAGGCCCAGGGTGAATTTTTTCATGACAAATAACGTTTAAGATAACGTCCCGTCTCGCTGGCCTTGTTTCTAACAATGGCTTCGGGTGGCCCGGACGCGACAATCCGTCCGCCGCCCTGCCCGCCCTCGGGACCCAGGTCGATCACCCAGTCGGCGCATTTGATGACTTCCAGATTATGTTCGATCACGATGAGAGTATTGCCCGAGGAACGCAGGCGGAGCAATACTTCCAGCAATTTTTCGATATCGGCAAAGTGCAATCCCGTGGTGGGCTCGTCCAGGATGTAGGCGGTGCGTCCGGTGGCTTTTTTGGCGAGCTCGGTGGCGAGTTTTACCCGTTGCGCCTCACCTCCCGAAAGGGTGGTGCCCGATTGGCCCAGCCGCAGATAGCCCAGACCCACCTGCTCCAATGCCAACAATTTATCGGCAATGGCGGGGACCTGACGAAAAAATCGACTGGCTTCATCAATGCTCATGGCCAGCACGTCGGCGATATTTTTCCCTTTGAAAGTCGCCTCCAAAGTCTCCCGATTATAACGTTTGCCGCCGCACACCTCGCATTCCACATAGACATCGGCGAGAAAATGCATTTCGATGCGGATGAGTCCGTCGCCCTGGCAATTTTCGCAGCGCCCACCTTTTACGTTGAAACTAAATCGTCCCGCTCCATAGCCGCGAATACGCGAAATGGGCAGCCCGGCAAAAAGGTCGCGAATGGGACCAAAAGCACCGGTGTAAGTCGCCGGGTTGGAACGCGGGGTGCGTCCGATTGGCGTCTGATCGATCACGATGGCTTTATCGATTTGATCCAGGCCGACGATGGTTTTATGGGCACCCGGCTTTTCCTTGGAACGATAAAAGGTGCGAAACAAGGCGCGGCGCAGAATATCATCGACGAGTGTGGATTTACCCGAGCCGGAGACGCCGGTGACGCAGGTGAGGAGGCCGAGTGGAAAAGCGGCGGTGACGTTTTTAAGGTTGTTTTCTGTCGCGCCCACCACGGTGATCCATCCCACGGAGCGGCTGGGATCGGCCAGTAAATCCTCCCGGGGCCGGACCCGTTCGCGGGGCACGGCGATTTGCTGGCGTTTGGAAAGAAAAGCACCGGTGAGCGAGGTGGGCGAGGCGATGATTTCCGCAATGGTGCCCTGGGCCACGATCTGTCCGCCGCGCGGACCGGCTCCGGGGCCGAGATCGAAAATATAATCCGCCGCACGGATGGTATCCTCATCGTGTTCGACCACGATCACGCTATTACCCAGGTCGCGCAACCGGCGGAGGGTTCCCAACAAGCGATCGTTGTCGCGCTGATGCAATCCGATGCTGGGTTCGTCGAGGACGTAAAGCACGCCGGCCAGGCCGGAGCCGATCTGGGTGGCGAGACGAATCCGCTGGGCTTCGCCACCGCTCAGGGTGCCGCTTTCGCGAGTGAGCGAGAGATAGCCGAGGCCCACTTCGCAAAGAAAACCAAGGCGATTGCGAATCTCGCGCACCACTTCCTCCGTGATCTGGAATTGCTGGTTACTAACAGCGATGTCCTCGATAAAATCCGCGGCCTCCGCGATGGTGAGCTGGCAAAAAGTGTGGATGTTTAGCTCGCGCCCTTTTTTCGACCGGATGGTAATGGCTAGTATCTCGGGTTTGAGCCGCGCTCCCTGGCAGGCCGGGCAGGGATGACGCGACATGAAGCCCCGGATGCGCACCTTCGTAAATTCGCTTTCGGTGGTTTCATATAGCCGCTGCATTTGCGGGATGACGCCCTCGAAGGGTTTGTTGACCGGCTTGCCTTGCGCGGTCATTTTAACGGAGATCGATTCGTCGCCCGTGCCAAAAAGGAGGGCTCGACGGAATTTTTCGGGGAGTTTTTCCCAGGGTTTATCGGTGGGCACCTGAAAATGGGCGATCAGGGCGGAGAGGAGAACGCGATAATAGGCCAGCATGCGTTTGGTTCCCTTGTTCCAGGGCACGACGACGCCTTCGGCGAGGGTTTTTTCCGGCTCAGGGATCATCAGATCGGGATCGCACACCTGCTGGGTGCCAAGCCCGTGGCAGACCGGGCAGGCGCCAAAATGGGAGTTAAAGGAAAAATGTTTGGGAGCAGGCGGGAGCATGGTGAACCCGGTGCGTGGGTTGGAGAAATTCGTGGAATATTTTTCTTCCGCCCAGACGTCCTCGCCCGGTGCGAGGCGCAGGAGGGTGAGCTGGTTGCCGCTCCATTTGAGAGCGGTCTCGACGGAATCGGCGAGGCGGGCCCGGACCCCTTCGCGCACCACGAGACGATCCACCACTGCCTCGATGGTGTGGGCAGTGCCTTTGGCGAGGCGAGGCGTTTCGGGAGTGCTCAGCTCGATCATTTCGCCGTCAACACGCACGCGGACAAAGCCTTCGCGTTTTACTTTTTCGAGCACGTCGCGGAATTCGCCGGTCTTATTCTCGACGAGGGGCGCGAGTAAGACCAACTTGGTGCCCTCGGGATGGAGCAGAATTTGATCGACGATCTGCGAGGGGGATTGTTTGCGGATTTCCTCGCCTGTCGCCGGATCGTGCGGCTGGCCGATGGAGGAAAAAAGCAGCCGCAAATAGTCAAAAATCTCCGTGGTGGTCGCAATCGTCGAACGCGGGTTCGCTGCGGAAGAACGCTGCTCGATGGCAATCGCCGGGGAGAGCCCTTCGATAAAATCGACATCCGGCTTTTGCATTTGATCCAAAAACTGCCGCGCATACGCCGACAGACTTTCCACATAACGTCGCTGCCCCTCGGCATAAAGGGTGTCGAAGGCGAGGGACGATTTACCCGAACCGCTCATTCCAGTGATCACCACCAATTGGTCACGGGGAATCTCCACCGTGAGATTTTTCAAATTGTGTTGTCGGGCACCAGTGATCCTGATAGTTTTAGCTGGCATCGCGTCCTCAATCTCGAATCCACAACGTAAACACAAGCGATCATCTGTCACCAGAATCTTTTCCGTCTTCCACTTCTATGAGCCAGCCCGCCAAACCTCTTCCCAGTTCCGACGATTACGCAGCGCTCGTTTTGGACTTTCGCAAAGTAAAACACGACATCAATAATTCGCTCGCTGTGATGATGGCATTGGCCGAACTCTCCCAGCGTCGGGCCGAGCACGTGCCCAAACTCATCGATATGGTGCTGGAAAAAGCCACCAAAACCGCCGACGACCTCAAGGATTTCCAAGCAAAACTCAACGCTCTCCTGCCCGTGCCAAAAGAGTAACCCCCCCCGGCTCCTCCCCGGCTCCCCCCGCCTCTTCGTCATGAAACTCCCCCTCGCTGTCTGCCTGTCGTTTTTTCTTGTCTGCGCCCTCGCCGCCCAGGATCTCACCCCGCCCGATGCCCCGTCACTTCTGGCCGAGCTGGCCGCCATCGAAGCCAAAAGCGAAAACACCGTCTCCACGCGTCGCAAAGCCGCCCTCGAACGCATCAACCAGGCTGCCGGAAGCCGGGAAGCTGCCCTCACCCTTTATCTTGATGCTCAGATGGCCACTCAATTTCAAGGGGCCAACCGCGAAAACACCCAGTTTCGCGATTGGAAAAAAAGCGAGGAAACCATGCTTAAAAGTGCGGATTTTGCCGAATCTGTGAGACTCCATCTCTTTTATCTGGGATTGACTCTGCGCAAAGCCCAGGCCGAAAAAGAGGAGGTGCTCGCCCCGCTGGTGGCCGATTACACCCGGGTCTTGGACAAGGCGGAAGACGCCCTCGCGGAAAAAGGATCGCTCCTGAAAGTCTCCGTGACCGACAGCCTCTTCACCCGCTGGCTCAACCTCGGCCCCGATCTCACCAATCTGGGCGAATGGGAAACCAACCCCGGCGATGCCGACCGCATCGCCACGCGTTTCCTTCTGCCCCTCTGGCGCAAGGCAAAAAATCCCGCCCTCCTCACATGGTGGGATGCGAAAATCGCGCGCGCTACCGCCCAGGCCGCCACTTCCAAACTGGATTTTCAAGAAAGCACCTTTAATAAAATCACGCGTCCCAGCCTGCTCTGGCAACGTGCCAAAGAACTTCTCGCCCTCGAGCAACCGAACCGTGCGAAAAGCGAGATGTTCGGCCTCATTAAAAACCATCCCACCCATCCCAACATTAGCGAATGGATTAAAACCCTGCGCGGTTTGCTCGCACCTGCCACCCAGGCACCGGCAGCATCCCCGGCAGCATCACCGGCAGGTTAGCTCAGCCCTCGATCCTCACCTCGTCGCCCTCCTCCACGAGATCGCTTACCTCCCACATCGCCTCATTTGCCAGGCGCACGCAGCCGTGACTCATCGGCCAGCCCAACGACGCTTCATCGTTGGTTCCGTGCAGATAAATGAAGCGCGAAAAGGTGTTTTTATTTTTTGGTTCCAAACCTTCCAGCCATAAAATGCGGGTGCTGATTTGATCCTCCGGCCCCTGGGGATTGATCGTCTCCCCGGTGGCCACACGACTCCGGAAAATCGCTCCGAGGGGTTGGCCCGCTCCGATTTTTTTAGCAATGGCAAACCGCCCGGTCGGTGTGCGCAGGCTTCCAGCCTCGGAGCCAGCACCGCGCAGGGCAGTGGAAATAACGCACGCATAGACCGCTTTTTCCGCATGAAAAACCGTCAGACGCTGACTTCGTAAGGTAATCGAAATTCTTCGCATAAAAGGAAAGTTGGATCGTAATCGGGCCTCGCCGGTTTTCAGGGTTCGTGCAACTTATCCATCATGGCGCGGGAGATGGTATAACCCGCGCCACAGCGTGGGCAGGTGATGCGAATACTTTCGTTCCCGCCAAATAATTCGTCCCGGTCGGTTTTCATCGCTGTGGCCAGCATGGGTAATAATCTTTCCTCCGAGCAGCCGCAGGTCCAACGATAGCGCCGGGTCTCCAGCAAACTTAACGTCTCACTTTTATCGATCTCGCGCACCGCCTCCGTCGTAAGGCTACCCAGCCAATCCAGATCACAATCGGGCTGTGCGCTAATGAAGACGTAATCCTCCTCGTCGAGTTGAAAAAAACGCGCCAGACGCTGCTCGCTCTGCGCATAGTAGGATTCCACGGCGGAAAAAACTTCCGAACCCTCGAAGTTAACCACACTGCGCCGGGCCTGTTCCCCGCTCCTAACCACGTCGCTGTAAAAGAGGCTCACAGTATTTTCCCTGACATCTTTTGTAAATACGTTGCCCGCGATGGTGGCAAGCTTGTTATCCAGGGCAACGAAAACGTTGAGGAGTGGATCTTGAAAATTGATCGTCCAGGCGATGGATTCCGTCCAGGGACGCGAGGTGCCATGAAGGAGCATGGCGACCAGGGTTTCCTTTAACATCCGGTCGGGGATTTCTGCGTGACGCAGGCCGTGATCGTGCAAGTGCAGATAGTAATCGACAAAAATTTCCCCGGCGTCGGCCCGCACGAGGAGGGCGTTGCGCTGGCGCACAAAATAGCTGCGGACTTCAGTGCCTTCGATAAGTTGGGATTCTTCGGGTGTCATAAATAAAATATCAGCAACAGTTCCTAGCTCTCAAATTGTTTTTTAAATTGCTCGAATTCGGCTCGCAGGCTCGTTAGCTCTGCCTCCAGGCGATCCAGGCGCGAGGGACCGCCGGGCAGGGGTCTCCCGGGCACGGGATCCTCGTCGGGCGTGGAACCTAACAAATGGATGTGGCGTTGTTCTTTCTGACCGGGCCGGGTGGGAAGGGTGCGAACCAGGGGTTCGTCGCCACCGGTGAGTGCGGCGAGGGTGGTTTCCACTTCTTCGAGCGAATTCCAGGCGGCCACGCGTTCGCTGCGGGAACGAATTTCGCCCACTGTCTGGGCGCCGCGGAGCAATAAAACGGTCAGCACCGCGATTTCGCGGGGATCGAGGGTAAAGAGGTCGGGCAGGTTATGGCGGAATTTTTGGACGCGGGAACCGGCACCGAAGACAGCGGTGACGACTTTTTTATCGCGCAAAATGTAGAGGGTGTCTTCGACGAGTTTTTCAGAATAATCGACCACCGGCTCGCGGTTGGTGCTCTGGTTGCAGGCAGTGGTCAGCGCGTGCAGGCTCAGGGGATAATATTCTGGCGTGTGCCGTTCTTTTTCAAGAAGGCAGCCAAGAATGCGAATTTCGGCGGGGTCGAGGTTCATTTTGCACTATTCAACAGAGTTTGGACGGATGCGACAAAGAGTTGTCACCTTGGCAGGGTTTATGCACGTATTGTTAATTAAGATGGAACTATTTGACACCCCGCAGCCACCCAACGATGGTCTCCCGAAATTAACGTGAGCGCACAAGCTTCCATATTGGTGGGTTGCAATAACAAGGTCGTCTGGCTGAAAGTTGAGGGCAAAGGCTCTTTCCAAAACAGCCAGGGAATGAAGGATTTTGCCCGTGAAATGATGAATCGCGGCCATCGGGAGTTTGTTTTGGACCTGAAAAACTGTCCGGTGATGGATTCCACCTTCATGGGCACACTGGCTGGGATGGGTCTCCGACTTCGGGAATTGGGCCAGGGCAATCTGCATGTGATCAATGCCAACGAGCGCAACACCGATCTGCTGCAAAATCTTGGGTTGGATCATCTTTTTTTAATCAATACGGCTAATGTGGAGCAAAATCTTCATCCTGGCGGTGTGGAAACCCTTGAAACCAATGCACTTTCAAAAGATAACACCGCCGAGACGATGCTTGCGGCGCACGAAGCGTTGGTGGCGGCTTCCCCCGAAAACGAGGCGCGATTCAAGGATGTGCTCGAGTATCTTAAGATCGATCTACAGGTGGCGACTCCGGTGGACGCATAAAAAGAGCTTATTTACTTTCGCCGGAGCGTCCTCCGGTTTACTTGTTGTGCCGTGACTTGGAATTGGATCGAGACGCTCATTTTCGCCGCGCTTCTCGTGGTTTTCGTTTTTGTTTACCGACGACAAAGCCGCCTCATCGCGACTGCAAGGCATGAACGCGAGGAAATCCGCCTCGAAGAATCGCGGGTTTTCGACTTTTTACACAGCTTGGGGGAGGCTTTTTCCGGCGATGTGCGCACCTCGGACCTGCACCGGCTCATTGTGGAAAATGCCACACGTATTCTGGAAGCGGAAGGCGGGGCGCTTTATCTCGTCGATAAAACCGGACAACATCTGGTGCCTGCTTTTTTATCAAAAAACTGCCCGCCGCCCATCGAAGTGCCACCTCATATCGTGCAACAGGTGGCCACCGCACCACAGGCCGCCGACAGCTACATCCGGCTCCATGCCATCCAGAAAAGCGAAGGCATCCTCGGCCATTTGCTCGAAACCCGCGAACCGGTCTATCTGACCGCCAGTCCCGAAAACCTGCGCCTCGCCCCACTCAGCGAATCCGTTTTTCGCATTTCTGCACTCATGGCTGTGCCCCTGATTTACAGTGGCCAATTCCTGGGCGTGCTTGTCCTGATCAATGGCAAAGATCCCGCCCCATTCTCCGAGGCCGACTTCGAGGTCTTCAAATCGATCTCCGAACAATCCGGCTTCGCCCTTTACAACGCCCTCGTCTATCACGAAGCCGGGGAAAAAAAACGACTCGACCGCGACCTCCACATCGCTCGCGACATCCAACGCATCCTTTTACCTGCCAGCGCACCGAATATCGACGGGTTTGAGATCAGCGGCATCAACATCCCGGCCAAGCAGGTGAGCGGAGATTACTTCGATTACATTGCCGTGAATCCCACCCAGACCGGAGTCGCCATCGCCGACGTCTCGGGCAAAGGCATTCCCGCCTCCCTCATCATGGCCATGTGTCGCAGCGTGCTCCGCAGCCAGGCACCGGGCAACGACTCTCCTTCCGACGTGCTCCGCAAGGTGAATCGGCAGCTTTTTCCCGACATTAAAGAGGATATGTTCATCAGTATGGCTTACCTGGTTCTCGCCCAAGGCAGCGGACACGTCGTAATGAGTCGCGGCGGACACGACGCACCCTTGCTCTACCGTGCGGCCACCCAGGCAGTGGAAAAACTTAACCCGCGCGGCATGGCCTTGGGAATTGACAGCGGCGATGTCTTCGATAGGGTCACAGCGGATTTCGAGTTTGACTTGGAAAGCGGAGATTGCGTCATCCTTTACACCGACGGCGTCACCGAAGCTCTCGACGACAGGGGAATGGAATTTGGCATGGATAACTTCGTCCAGGCCGTCCAAGCCAGCGCTCCGCAGGGAGCTCCGGCAGTCCTGCGCAGGTTGACCGAAGAACTCACCGAATTTGCCGGTGCCGAGCCGCAAAACGACGACATTACTCTTATCGCCATCCGAAAACTTTGAAACGCGCACCCCATTTCCAACCTTCATCCTCACCTTGCCTTTACCGGACTTTCTCCATTTTCTAAACCGAAAATCCGGTCCCAAGAAAAAACATCATCATCCACTTTCCATGAGCAACCAAGAATCCCAAGAACCCGAAAACACCTCCGCCGCCGCAGACGACACAGCCGATCCAACGGAGTTCACCGCTGCCGCCGAGCCTTTCGATCCCCTCGTCGATGCCCTTACCGAAGCCGCCAAATACCGCGACCTCGCCCTGCGCTCCCAAGCCGAATTCGATAATTTCCGCAAACGTGCCGCCCGCGAAAAGGAAGACGCCATCCGCTTCGCCAATGCCCGACTTTTCGAAAGTCTGCTCCCCATTCTCGATAACTTCGAGATGGGCCTCGCCGCCGCCCGCAACGACGCACAGGGCTCCAGCATCCTCCTCGGCCTCGATATGGTCTTCAAGCAAACCCAGGATTTTCTCACCGACTTCGGTGTTGTGCCCATCGATTCCGCAGGCCAGAAATTCGATCCCAACCTCCACGAAGCACTCTCCCAGGAAACCTCCACCGAAGTCGCCGAAGGCAGCGTCATCCGCCAGATCCGCAAAGGCTACAAACTCCGGGATCGCCTTCTCCGTCCCGCCAACGTCGTCATCTCCACCGGCCTCGCCACACCCCCCTCCGACTCCGGGGCTCCCAACGAATCCTAATCTTTCATGGCCTCCGTCAAACGCGATTATTACGAAATTCTCTCCGTCACCAAGTCGGCCAACGGAGACGAAATCAAACGCAGCTACCGCAAGCTTGCCGTCCAGTTTCATCCCGATAAAAATCCCGGCGATCACACCGCCGAGGAAAAATTCAAGGAACTCGGCGAAGCCTACGAAATCCTCATGGATGAAAACAAACGCGCCGCCTACGATCGCTACGGTCACCAGGCGTTTGCCGGCGGCTCTGCCGGACCCGCCGCCGGGGGCGGTGGCGTTCACGATCCCTTCGATATCTTCCGCGAAGTCTTCGGCCAGCAAGGCGGCGGAGGAGGTGCCGGCGGCGGCATTTTTGAGCAAATCTTCGGTCAAACCACCGGGGGTGGACGGCCCGACCGGGATGGACGCCAACGCGGCAGCGATCTGCGTTACGACCTGCAAATCTCTCTCGAAGAAGCCGCTCTCGGCGTCGAAAAAGAAATCGAAATCGCCAAGCCCGACACCTGCGACACCTGCACCGGCACCGGCGCCGAACCCGGCTCCAAAGTCACCACCTGCTCCATGTGCCAGGGACGCGGACAAGTCATCAGCAGCCGCGGATTCTTCCAAGTCTCGCAGACCTGTCCCAAATGCTCCGGCACCGGACGCACCATTGAACGCCCCTGCAAAAGTTGCCGGGGCGAAGGTCGCGTCGAAAAAACCAGTCGCATCAAACTCAAAATCCCCGGCGGCATCGACGACGGGGCGCGCCTCCGCAGCTCCCGCAACGGCGAAGCCGGCCTGCGCGGTGGCGATCCCGGAGATCTTTACGTCGTCATCCACGTCAAAGAACACCCCGTTTTTCAGCGCGACGACGATAATCTCTACTGCGAACTTCCCATTTCCTTCACCACCGCTGCCCTCGGCGGTGAATTGCAGGCCCCCACTTTGGAAGGCAAGGCCAACCTCAAAATCCCCGCCGGCACTCAAAACGGCACCCGTTTTCGCCTCCGCGAAAAAGGCATCCAGGGTCTCAACGCCCGCATCCGGGGCGATCTCATCGTCCAAGTCCTCGTCGAAGTGCCCACCAAGCTTAACAGCGAACAAAAAGATAAACTCGAAGCCTTCGCCGCAGCTTGTGGCGATGAAAACAGCCCGCTCCACAAAAGTTTCTTCGATAAAGCCCGTGAGTTTTTTCGCTAAATCCAGACTTGCGAAAGCGGACACTTTCCTGTTTGACGCCTCCCCTCGTTCAGGGAAAATAAAACCTTGCCAACCGACCTCCCCAAAATCAGTGAACGAGCCAGCCATCTAGCCAGCTACCAAGCCCTCCTTCTAGCCCTTATCATCCTTCTCGGCGGTCTTTGGCTCTACTCCAGGCACAACGATTTCCCTTACTACTATCATCCCGACGAACCGGTAAAAGTAAAACAACTCCTCCAAAGCGAGTGGAATTTTCATCACCCGCTTCTCCTGCTCGAAAGCGTCGAACTCGCCCGCACCCTCAGCGGCGCAGGCAGCGATCCGCAACGCATCGTCGAGGTCGGTCGCTGGATTTCGGCCCTCTTTGCTGTCATCGGCGTTCTGGCCTTTGCCGGCATCGGCTGGTGGAAAGGCGGCCCCTGGGGCGCTTTCGCCGTCACCGCCTTTCTCCTCCCCCATCATCAAGTCTTCGAGCTAGCTCACTACCTCAAGGAGGACACCGCCCTCTTTATGGGCGTCGGTCTAACTTTTCTCGCCCTGATCCATTCCTCCCGAACTGGCACCCGCCTTTCCATCCTGCTTCTGGGTGCGGCAGCCGGCATCGCTCTCTCCGCAAAATACCTCGGAGGCCTCCTTATTCTCGTTGCGCTCATCTGGTTGATCGGCATTCCCCGCGTAAAACTAAAACTACCACGCTCCCAGGCCATTCTCCTTTTTTTTATCAGCCTCACGGTCGTTGTTCTAACCATCAACCAGCGCGCCCTCTGGAACATCGACCGCGTGCAGACCTCCTTCGCCCGCGAAATCCATCTGGCCACAGGGGGCCAGGGCGGGGTCACCCGCAGCGTGCCCCACGGACAATACACCGCGATTTTTCTCGATAACAGCCAGCCCCTCATCTGGATCGGGTTGCTCGCCTGCCTCTGGTTTGCCTGGAAACAGCGCAAAAGCCGCCCCCTCGACGAATGGCTCATGCTCGGCTTTGGCCTCGGCTATCTCCTGCTCCTAACTTTTTCGCCCAAAAGCAACGACCGTTATTTTCTAGCTGTTACCCCACTCATCTGCCTGGGTGCCGCCCTCGGTATTTGCAAACTGTTCACCACCCTTGGCTGGCAACGTTATTTTTCCCTCGGCATCGCCCTCGCCTTTGCCAGCAGCCTGCCTTCTTTACAGACATACTACACCGCTTTTAAAAAGGATGATCGCCGGGAACTGGCCGCCTGGATCACCACACATCTACCTGCCTCGGCAAAAATACTGCAAGAACGTTCCGCCGGACTCCCCGGCACCGGCGTGAATAACTCTCCCAAGATTCTCCCTCAGAAATTTCGCACCAAACGCATGGCCGCCGACTTTGCCACCTTTGACGAATATCTTCGGGACGGGTTTACCCATTTGTTAGTATCGCCCAGTGTTTACGGAAAATTTTTCATGGAAAACCTGGTCGCCAGCGAGAATAAAGACGTGCAGCACGCCGCCCGCACCGCTTTTTACACCAGACTTTTCAAGGAAGGAAAATTACTTTGGGAAAGTCCGCGCTCAACGGTGATCTATCTTCATCCAGGCTTAAAACTTTATGAATTACCCGCCTCTCCCGACGCAGAGCCATGAAGCGCATTCTCTATGTCTATGATGGAAAAATGACCGGCGTCGGCATCGATGCGGTGGTCGATTTGCAATTGGACGCACTTTGCCAGGCGGGTTATACCGTGGATCTCGTTTCGCGGGGGCGCAGCTCCATTCATTCCGTGGTCAATTTCACCCGCCATTACACCCTTGCCAATCTTGTTTCCTGGCTGCCACGTCCCCTCTATTACGGTGCGCAACGCAGGGTTATCACCTCGTTCGCTCGCAGATTGCTGGCAAAGAACGATTACCACCTCGTTATTGCCTGGCCACAACGGGCGTTGAGTGTCTTCAAGGCGGCACAAGGCCACATCCCCTGCCTTCTAAATTGCGACACGCTGCATTTTGCCGCTCGTCGTGGCAAAAATCGCACCTCCCACTGGCCCGAAATTCTCCCACCCGAGATGGAGGCCGAATACCACGATGCCTCCCTCGTCCTGGCTCCCTCGGAATACTCGCGGGAGACATTTTTGGAACGCGGCCTGCCCCCGGATCGCGTGGCTGTTCTGGGACGGGGCATTGATGCGGCGACTTTTTGCCCCTCGCTTTCGCCCGACCCTGCACGTCCCTTTCGACTCGTTTTCTGCGGACGTGTCACGGAAAGAAAAGGCATCCGGCAGGTCATCGCAGCCTGGCGACTTGCCGCCTTGCCCGACGCGGAATTGTTAGTCATCGGCGAAATCGCTGCAGATGCGCAAAGTCTTCTCGATGAATGCAAAGGCGAGTCCATTCGTTTTCATGGATTTACCCGCGATCTCGTTCCCCTGTTGCAATCCTGCGATGTGCAGATTCTCCTTTCGCGCACCGAGGGAATGGCCAAATCCCTCCTCGAAGGCGCCGCTTGCGGACTGGCCACTCTCGCCACGCGCGAATCGGGATTTCCCCTTGCGGAAGGCATAAATGGTTACAGCGTGGAACGCAAAAATACGGATGCGGTGGCAGAAAAACTCCGTTACCTCCACGCCAACCGCGCAATTTGCCAGCAAATGGGCCGGGAAGGACGCGCCACCATTCTGGCAAACTTCACCAGGGAAAAGTTTCAGGAACGGTTTCTAACCTTTGTGAAAAACTATCTGGCAGGCTGATGTTCCCGAATCAGTTTTGCATACAAGGCTTCATAACGACCGACAATTTGCGGCCAGCCAAATTCCACTGCGCGGGCCCTGGATTTTTCCGCGAGTTTGTTTCGTAAATCCTGATCGACTAACAAACGCCCCATTTGTTTCGCCATGTTTTCATCGTCCCCACGGGCCACCATCAAACCGTCGGCCCCTTCGCGGATGAATTCCCGGCAGCCTGGAGCGTCGGTGGTTAGCACAGGCAGACCCGCCGCCATGGCTTCGAGTAACGCCGTGCTAAATCCCTCGATGCGCGAGGGCATCACGAAGGCGTCTGCCGCCAGATAAGTGTCGCGTAACAAGGCCGGGGGAAAATCCACCTGCCCGGGGGCGCTGCTCATTTCCAGCAACGTTACACAATCGCCCAATCCATTTTCCGCGGCCAGCTTCCTAAGCTTGGGCGATTCGCGTCCGACGACCAGCAGATGAAATTTTCCGCCTTCACGGAGTAATCTTCCCGCAGCTCGAAAAAGCGTGGGGTAATCCTTCTGGGGATGATTGCGTCCCACACTTAGAAAAACAAAAGCCGTTGCGGGTATGCCAAGGCTTTTCCTAACAACGTTTCGATTGATGGAAACCTGAAAAGCCGGGAGATCGACCGCATTGGGGATCCATTCGATTCGCTCTCGTTTTACCCCCAGGCCCAGGTATTCATCGGTTATGGAATCGGAAAGCGAGACCACCGCGCTGGCCTTGGGAATTTCCTCGCGGATCAAGCGATCTTTCTCCGGATCGAGTCGCAACCCGATGCCATGCTTCGCATCGACTAACAAATCATCCCCGGCGCAACGCAGGAGCACGGGAATTTTTCCCCTGCCACCACTCCAATGCAACGCGGTGACACCGGTGGGCCAGGTCATGACGACATGCCACAGATCGAAACGATGTTTTTTTTGCAAACGATTAAGCAACTGATTGACGGCGATCTGGCCCGCCCAGCGGAAACGTTTGTAGAGGCTCCAAAGATTGCCATGAAACGGCTCCAGTGCATAAGGCAAATCCCACTCGCTCGATGTCAGCGCAGCCATATTTTTACGGGGAATGATCAAGACGACCTCGTGACCGCGTGCCACCAGTTGTGTGGCGAGATTATGATGAAAAATTTCCGCTCCCGAGCATTTGGGCAAAAATGAAGGCGTAAAGATGGCGATTTTCATCAGTTAGAAGGCGTCTTCCGACATGGAACGATAAATGTTTTCCAATTCCATGGCAACCTTCGGCGCGGTGGGCAGGGGCAGGGCGGCTTGATAAGCTAGGAGTCTGGCTTTAAACACCGGGTCGTCGAGTATTTTTTTTACCACCGCAACGTAGCTTTGAGGTTCACCCGGTGGAAACAATCCCGGATGCTCTTTCCCAAGGGCTGCGATGTTTCCCTCGATGGCGCTTGCCACGATGGGAATGCCGCTGGCGAGAGCTTGCAAGAGAATCATGGGCTGCCCTTCCCAGAGCGACGGTAATACTAACACATCCAGCGCCTCCAACCAGGGCGCGACCGGTCGTTGATTACCGACGAGGGTGGCTTTTTCGACGAGTTGCAAAGCGACAATTGCATTCTCCAGATGCGAACGTTCGCGGCCTTCCCCCACAAAAACCAGACGAAAATCGCGGCCCTCCTCGTGCAGCGTCCGGGCCATGGCCAGAGTTGCGTGATGATTTTTCACCGCATTGAGCGAGGCAACCGCGCCAATGAGCGGGAGGGAGGGGAATCCCAGGCTTTTCCTTGCCTCCAGACGATTTGGTGAAGGGAAAAAAACCGCGGGATCGACCGCGTTGGGTATGATGAAGACGCGGGCAGGATCGAGGCGAAAAACGGTCGTTAGATCCTGTGCTGTTTTTTCGGATAAAGCAAGGACGGCAGAGGCGGAACGGGAAAGCCGGCCCATGGTCCAGCGGCGGTGCCAGGGAAGGTTTTCGAGGGTTTTTTGCTGATGAAAAATCGCCATGCAACCCGCTTTACGAGCCGCCGGGAGAGCATAGGTATGAGCGTGATAGGTCTGCGAATGCACGTGGGTGATTTGATTTTTTCGCAACCAGACGGCCAGCTTCCCTGCACCGAATGGATTCCACCTTCGGGATTTTGCGACAGGGAGCAGGACGACGGGTTTGCCTGCTTGTTTCAATTCCTCGCCGATGACTCCCAGATCGCGCAGACAAAGGAAGACCACCTCAAGTTGCGGAGAAAAATAACGGCTCACAGCCAAAGCAAAATCCTCCGCGCCACCCACTGGCATCGAGAGAAAGATAAAAGCTAGTTTCACAGAAAAATTGGGAGATGGTATCTGGTTATTTCGAACGTGACTGGTGGAGTAAAATTGCCTCCCGATAAAATCGTTCCAATTCGCGGGCTTGTTTTTGCCGTTCGAAAGCCTCCCGCACCCGATTCACCGCCCCCTGGCTGAGTTTTTGCAGGAGCACGCCATCGCGTCCGATGGTTAGCAAAGCCTCGCCCAGGGCCGCCACATCCTTTGGCGCGACTAACAATCCCGAAACGCCATCCACCACCGCCTCGGCGATGCTGCCATGGTGCGTGGCGACCACGGGCAAGCCGGTGGCCATGGCTTCGAGCATGGCATTGGGAAGACCTTCCTGGCCACCGGCCGTGCCGGGCTGGCTGGGATGAAGAAAAACGTGGGAGCGTTCGTAAAGTTCGAGGAGGGTTTTCTGGGGAAGAAAACCAGGGAGATGCACCTGCTCGGCCAATCCCAACTCGGCGGCAAGTCGGAGCAACCTTTTGCGTAAGGGCCCTTCGCCGACGAGGATGAGTTCGGACCGGGGAAATTCCTTCGCAAAAATGGCGAACGCATGCAACGTGGTGTTCAGCCCCTTGCTTTCGAGCAGGCGACTGGCCTGGATGAAGCGGAAATCGCCTTCCACAGGCGGCGTGCGAATAAAGGCCTGACTGGCGGAAAGCGACACACCGGTGCGATGCACCCGGAAATTTTCCAATTTGCAGCCCATCCCGGCCAGGGCGTTTTTAAGGGCTTCGGTGCGCACGAGGATCAAATCGGCAAGCCGGGTCAAATCGCGCAAGCGTTTTTGCACCCCTTTTCCGCCTTCCAACAAAAGGGGTTCCGCTCCGTGGAAGCTTACCACCACCGGTATTTCGCGACGTCGAAGCAACGGGAGGAGATACAAACCGGCCTCGCCCGTGTAAGCGTGCAGCACCTGGGCTTTGAGTTTGGTCGCCCGTCGCAAAACCTGCCGCACCTCACCTCTGTAAGCCAAAATCGGCAAATCGAAAACGGCCCGCGCCCAAAATTGCCGAAGACCACGGGTCCAGGGACGCGAAAAAAGTTCGACATCGGGGAAGGGCAACGCGGCCTCATTTTCGCGGTGCTGAGTGAAGACATACGGACGAAATCCGCGCAGGGCAGTGATTTCCCGATAAATTTCCTGCATCTCAGGCTTGAGAAAATGCTGGCAAAAGGAAGCCACTACCGGCGCTTCATTGCGAATACTGCCGGGCACGAATCGGGAAACCGGCCCATTTTCGAGGGAATCGTCGCTGCTCGGTGGAATACGGTGTGAAAGGGTGGACATGAGTGACTCCCCGCAGTTTAAACGAGAAATTCCGCATACTTCAACGTCAACTCTCGCCTCTTATCCTGTCTCCAGGCATGTCGAGGTGGCTTGCTGGCACAATCACTGCTAAGATTCAGTAGGGAATTTTGATATCGTTTCCCAAAACTTTCTTTTAACCATAGCCATGAGCCCGCCCACAGTTACTATTTTTATACCGACTTACAATCGGGCGGATTTGATTGGAGTGACGATCAGGGCCGTCATGCAACAAACCCATGAGAATTGGCAGCTTCTGATTCTGGACGACGCCAGCACGGACGGAACTCGCGAAGTGGTGGCCCAATTTTTAGGCGATCCGCGGGTAAGATATCATCGGCATGAAAAAAATGTCGGTATGGCAGGCAACTGGCGGGCTGGTCTGGAGCGTGTGACAACGCCTTATTTTTGTTTGCTCAACGACGACGATATTTTGGCGCCCGAATTTATTGCCACACTCCTGCCACCGTTGGAGGCCGATCCCGACCTCGTGGTGGCGTTTGCGGATCACTGGGTGATTGATGGAGACGGAGCACGATTGGAGGAGGCGACGGAAAAAACTTCCGCGAAACATGGGCGCCAATTTCTCACCCGGGGTAAATTGAAAAATTTTGGTGAGGCGGCCATTCTGCATCGGAGTCTGCATATTAGCTGTTCGCTCTTGCGGACCGCGCTGGTGCCGGTCGAATTCGTGGAGGAAAAAGCGCGCGGCTTTGCCTGTGGCTACCTGTTTTACCGATGCTTTCTAAGTGGACACGGAGCCTGGTATGAACCAGCCCGCCTGGTGAGCTACCGGGTGCATGAGGGAAATATGGTTAGTAACCCCGATTTGGGGGGCTATCTTAACGATGGCCAGATTTTTTGGTGCAACGAAATGTTGCAACAAACTCTTCCCGAACCTTTGCAAACCGACGTGCGCAAGCAGATTGCCAGTGTGTTTGCCAGCCATGGTTGCGGCCTGATCTCTGCGGGTCATCCCAAGGAATCGCAGCAGTTTTTCCAGCGTTCACTCGCTTTGCGCCCGACCCTGAAAGCGCTTGGCGGTGGCGCGTTAAGTTATCTCGGCCCCCTTGGCTCCCGCATTCTCAAATCCATCCGGTCGATCTTTCAGCAAAATTGCATCTGCCAATCCCTGCCACTGTTAGCTTATTTTTTCCACCTATGATTAGCGAAGAGTTCCGGCCCATCCGCACCAGGGAACGTTTCCTGGTTTTCGGCGCCCCCTGCATCGAGCAGGTGGAAATAGACGAACTCATACAATCGCTTCGCTCGGGTTGGATCGGCACCGGACCGAAAGTGTTTCGTTTTCAAAACGATTTTGCCAGTTACAAAGGCGGCGAAGTCACTGCTGTGGCGGTAAATTCCTGCACCGCCGCCCTCCACCTAAGTCTCATCGCCAGCGGCGTGGGACCGGGCGATGAAGTCATCACCTCCGCACTGACATTTTGCTCCACGGTTAACGCCATCATCCATGCCGGGGCCACTCCTGTTCTGGCCGATGTCGATCCTAATACAATGAATATCGATCCGGCGGATGTGGAGCGGAAAATCACCCCCCGCACTCGAGCCATTTTACCCGTGCATTTTGCCGGGCGCCCCTGCGAGATGGATCAGCTTTGCGCTCTCGCCGGGAAGCATCAGCTCATCCTCATCGAAGATTGTGCCCATGCCATCGAGACCACCTGGCACGGCAAACCGGCGGGCACTTTTGGCCGTTTCGGCTGTTTTAGTTTTTATGTGACCAAAAACATCACCACCGGCGAGGGAGGCATGATCCTAACCTCCGATCCCGCGAGTGCGGATCGTCTGCGCGTGCTAGGTCTGCATGGCATGAGCAAGGATGCCTGGAAACGGTATAGCGACGAGGGTTATCTGCATTATCAAGTCGTCGATGCCGGGTTTAAATATAACATGACCGACATGGCCGCATCGTTGGGCATTCATCAGCTTAAACGCGTGGAAACCTGGTGGAAAAAACGCGAACAAATCTGGCAGCGCTATAACGAGGCCTTCGCCGATCAACCCATCGGACTCCCTGCTGCTCCGGCGGAAAACACGCGGCACGCCTATCATCTTTACACCGTGCTCATCGATGAGGAGGTGGCAGGGGTGTCGCGCGATGAATTTCTTGCGCGCATGATGCGGCATAACATCGGCGCGGGCGTTCATTACCAAAGCATTCCCGAGCATCCTTTTTATCGTGAGCGTTTTGGCTGGGAGAAGGAAAATTATCCCCACGCCCACCGCATCGGATGTCAGACAGCTAGCATTCCGCTTTCGCCCGCACTTTTAGCGACCGACGTGGAGGATGTCATCGCAGCGGTGAAACATTCCCTTACGGTTAGATAGTGAAAAATTTAGATTGAGTGAATGGAGCGTTTGGCCACGGCAAGGGCGGCTTCCTTTACCGATTCGCTCATGGTGGGATGGCTGTGCACAGTGCGGGCGATGTCCTCGGCACTGCCGCCAAATTCCATTACGCTCACCACTTCGGCGATGAGTTCGCCTGCTCCAGTGGCAATGATTTGTGCTCCGAGCAAACGATCGTTGGCAGCGTCGGCCACGATTTTGACAAAGCCATCGGTATGATCGGCGGCGATGGCGCGTCCGCTGGCTTTAAAAATGAATTTTCCGACGTTGACGGCGATGCCTTTTTCCCTGGCGGCACCTTCGGTTAATCCGACGCTGGCCACTTCGGGATCGGTGTAAATGACGTTGGGGATGATGTCGTAATTGACGTGTCCGGCCTTGCCCGCGAGGCGTTCTACGCAGGCGACGCCCTCGTCCTCGGCTTTGTGGGCAAGCATGGGCCCGGGAATGATGTCGCCGATGGCATAGACGCCGGGAATGTTAGTGGCGTAATGGGCATCGACAGCGACCTGGCCGCGGGGAGTGAAAGCGAGCCCCAATGCGGGATCGATGATGTCGTCGAGGAAGGGTTTGCGGCCCACGGCGACGAGCACTTTATCGGCTTCGAGCTTCGATGTGGTGCCGTCTTTTGCTTTTAGCGAAGCGATGACGACGCCTTTTTTTACCTGGATGGATTCGACGGCGGTGTCGAGTTGGAAGGTGATGCCCTCGGCGGTGAGCGCTTTTTGGAGGGCGGTGGTGACGTCGGGATCGTAAAAAGCGGCGATCCGGGGGAGAAATTCGACCACGGTGACGGCACTGCCGAGGCGTGCCCAGACGGAGCCCAGCTCGAGGCCGATGGCGCCGCCGCCGATGACGAGCAGACGTTTGGGCACTTCGGAGAAGCTGAGGGCCTCGGTGCTGGTGACGACGTTCTGACCATCGACAGGCAGATTGGGCAAAGTGGAGGGCACACTGCCGGTGGCGAGGAGGATGAAACGGGAATCGATCTCCTCGGTGTGGGAGCCGGTGACGGTGACTTTACCGGGGGCGATGATACGTCCGACGCCATTGAAACGGGTGATGCCGTTTTTTTTAACGAGGAAATCGATGCCGCCGGTGAGTTGTTTGACGACGGCGTCTTTGCGGCTCTGCATTTTGGCGAGGTCGAAGGATACTTGATCGAAAAGAATGCCGTGGGCGGCGGCTTTTTTCTGGGCGAAATGGAAGTGTTCGGTCGAGGCGAGCAGGGCTTTGCTCGGGATGCAGCCGATGTTGAGGCAGGTGCCGCCGAGTGTTTTGCTTTTTTCGACGAGGGCAGTTTTCAAGCCGAGTTGGGCGGCGCGAATCGCGGCGACATACCCCGCGGGGCCTGCTCCGATGATGGTGAGATCGAATTGGGACATGGTGATTAGTTAGGAAGAGCGAATGTAATACCGCCAATGGATTTTGGAAAACAAGTTATCGCGTTCTTCGCAGAAAACGAGGAAATCGGGGTCGATCTGATCGGCCTGAAGCTGCTCGTAAAGCCGGGTAAATCGCAACACGTGGTCGGTGGTGCGTTTGCGCGAGTATTCGCGGGCGGTGCCGGTTTTCATGAGAAAAGCCCAGTCGCTGCTTTGGGCGAGGAGAAGTTCGCGGGCCATTTGTTGCAATACGCGCTCGCGCAGGGGGGTGGTGTCCGCCGGTTCTGCGGTGGCGGAGTCGATCATGCGCCGCGCAGCAGTGTGCAGGTGGGGATAGATCCACGCGTTGGCCTCGTCGAGCCACACTTCCCAGTAGCCTTTATGTCCCCAACTGGAGGCCGAGGGAATGATCATTTGCTGGGTGGAATGCGTCTGCAAATAATCGCCCGGGGTGGTGAGAGCGAAGGTCTGTTGATCGCAGGCGGCTTTTCGCAGGAAAAGATTGAGAAATTCCGGCCCCTCGTGCCACCAATGGCCGAAAAGTTCCGCGTCGAACGGCGCGACAACGATGGGTTCGATATTCGTGCCCTGGAGCAATTTCTCGAATTGTTCCAGGCGATGCTGCAAAAAATCCCCGGCGTGCCAGTCGGCGGTGGCCAACGCCCAGCCGCGGCGATACAGCTCTTTCTGCGCGGTTTTTCCGGTGATGCGATGGTATTTAATCCCGGTATTTTTCCGTAACCCATCCGCCGCCAGCCATGGGCGCAGGTATTCCAACGGCAAATCCTGGCCGATATCCCGGTAAAAATCCCGATACGTGCCGTGGCCAGGATACCCTTCCTCGGCACTCCAGACCTGACGCGACGAATCCCGGTCGCGGGCCAGCACGGCGGGTCCCGCCGGGGTAAAACACGGTGCATAAATCGCGTAGCGCGGCCTCGGCGAACCAAACATCAGACCGTGCGAATCAATCACGAACCACCGGATATTCGCCTGCTGGAGCACATCCTCGATCCCGTGGATGTAGCCGCATTCTGGCAGCCAGATTCCGCGGGGATCGCGTCCGAAACATTCCCGATACGAATCACGGGCGACGAAAATCTGCGCCCGCACCGCTTCGGGATAGGAGTTCATCAACGGTAAAAAACCGTGGGTCGCCGCGCAGGTGATGATTTCCAGCACGTCCCGCTCCTGGAGGGCGGCAAACTGAGCCACGAGATTGCCATTCCAGCTTTCATACACCGTCTTGCAATCGCGAAAATGGGCCAGATACCACCGCGCCTGTTCCTGGATGAGCGGCTCGTTGATCGTGCGATGCACCTCGGCTCCGGCCAGACCGATGAGACGTTCCAGATTGCGCAAATACCGGCTTTGCAGCAGGGGATCGCGCAACATTTCGCATAATGGAGGCGTCAACGACAGGGTGAGCCGGATTTTTATTCCATCCTGTTCGATACCGTGCAGGAGTTTTAGCAGTGGAATGTAAGTCTCGGAAATCGCTTCAAAGAGCCAGTCTTCCTCCAAAAAATCGGGGTGTTCCGGGTGCCGCACAAAGGGAAGATGCGCATGGAGGAGGAGGGCGAGATGTCCTTTGCGGGAGGGTTCCATAAGTAAAATAAGCGGTTGGGCCAGCCATCCTTACTCCGAAACCCGGCTGCGGGGAATGACGATTTCGGAAAAAACCCCGATGTGGCGGCGCTGTTGTCGTCGGCGGAAGCGCAGGCGGCGTCTTTGCGCCAGTCTTCAGTGATTATTCCTCCCCGTTCGGGAGAGCTTCTTTCTCCACCAACGCTTTTTCGGTGGTGGCGATATGCTCCTCGCGGTCGAACCAGAATAAAATATCACCCGCCGCCGCCGGGATGCGTCCCGGTTCGCCGCAGATCGGGCAGGTTTTTCTTCCCTCGGACTGCCGTAACGCCTGCCAGAGCGAATCCCGCCTCGGGAAACGTTCCAGCGGACTGCCATCCAAAGCCATCCGTTCGCCCAGCACTATGCCGTGCACCGGGATTTCGTCGCGTGTCGAAAGTTTCAACCGCCGCCCATACGTCCATGCCGTCCAGCTTTGATCGTCCAACACCACGGTGCGCACGGTGGCCCCATCTTTATTGCGCTCCACGAGCAAAGCTCCCAGACCACGCACGTGTTGCTCGACCCAGGCGCGGATGGGGAGCGGCAACGCGGTGTAATATTCCTCGGGAAAAGACCAGCGAATCGCATTCTCCGGCGCGCTGGCCATCAAATCCCACATCGTCGCCCGCCTTTTTTTGGCGAGTTCGCCTCCTTCTTTTTCCATTGCCGGACGCGTTTCCCCGGTGGCATCGCTATATTTCTGCCACCAGCGATCGAACTCGGCCAAAGAATCGGGTTTTTCCGATCCCGCCACCCACGGAGTTGCAGTTAGAAAAAGTAAAAAAGCTCCTGCGCACATCCAGCGTCTGCCAGGGATGCGGAGCTGATTGCGAGTATGCATGTGCGAAACCACGGCACATCTATGCGCCTAACCCCCGGCAACGTCAATCCTCGGCGCGGAAGTTTGACGTTTCTTTGCTCCCGCACGAATATCCTCTTCGTGCCTGCCGATTACCATACGCATACCCCGCTGTGTCATCACGCCATCGGTGCCCCCGTGGAATACGCCCTCGCGGCCATCGGCCTGGGCCTGGATGAGATCGGCATCTCGGATCACTCCCCCATGCCCGGGTCTTTTGACGACTGGCGGATGGATCTGGCGGATTTTTCCGATTACCTTGCCCTGGTCTCGGAAGCCCGCGAGGCGGTGGCTCCCTTCCCGGTGCGCCTGGGTTTGGAGGTCGATTACTTCGCCGGGCAGGAATCCTGGATTGAAAAACTCACCGGTCTCGCCCCTTGGGATTATCTCATTGGCGCGGTCCATTATCTCGGCCCGGGTTGGGACGTGGATAATCCGAAATGGATCGGACGCTTCGACGAACTTCCCGTGGAGGAAATCTGGACACGTTATTTCGCCGAATACGAACGCTGTGTGAGGAGTGGCGCGTTCGATTTTGTCGCTCATCCCGATCTGGTAAAAAAATTCGGTCACAGACCGGCGGGCGATCTGCGGCCTTACTACGAACCCATCATCACCGCCCTGGTCGAGACGGGCACCGTGATGGAAGTTAGCACTGCCGGACTGCGCAAACCGGTCGGGGAGATTTATCCCGCCCCCGAAATGTTAACCATGGCCCATGCCGCCGGGGTGGAGATCGTGATCAGCTCCGATGCCCATACCCCCGGGGAGGTGGGAGCGGATTTCGATCTCGCGGAGAAGCTGGTCCACGAGGCTGGCTATCGTCACACGGTGCATTTTCGCCGCCGGGAAAAAACCCGCGTGCCGCTTTCCTAACCAACGACTAACATGGCCGATATCGGTAATTTTTTGCTGGCTCGCGGACGGCGCATTGCATTTCCACGCCGACCGCTCATCATGGGTATTCTCAATCTTAACGATGACTCCTTTTCGGGCGATGGCACACTCGATCTGGATGTCGCCCTGGCTAGAACCAGGGAAATGATCGCCCTCGGCGCCGACGTTATCGATGTGGGTGGCGAAAGTGCCCGGACCAATCGCGCCGCTGTCGCCATTGGGGAGGAAATCGCGCGGGTGGTGCCTTACGTGGAGCGTTTTTCCGCAATCGTAACCGCGAGTGCGCCGCGCGATGAGGAACAGATTTTTCCTCCCCTACTCTCCATTAATACCTGGCGGCCCGAAGTGGCCGGAAAAATTCTCGGCGCAGGCGGCGATATTCTTAACGACATGAGCGCGTTGCCCGATTTGCAAAACGCCCGGATCGCCGCCCGTCACGGGGCGGCTTTACTCATCATGCATTCCATCGGCCAGCCGAAGGTCGCGCACACGCATGTCGGCTATGCCAACATCATGGAAACGTTGCTCGATTTTTTCCTAACGAAAATCGCCGAGGCCAAAACTGTGGGTTTGTCGGATGAACAGATCATCCTCGATCCGGGAATCGATTTTGCAAAGCAACGTGAGGATAATCTAACCATTTACCGGGAATTTTCCCGGATCGCCGGCCTGGGCTACATGACTTTGCTGCCTGTCTCCCGCAAAACTGTGATCGGCGATGTGCTGGGCGGCCTGCCGGCCCGGGAACGCGATGCGGGCACGGTCGCGTGCATCGTCGCCGGAGTGGAGCGCGGTGCGAGGATGTTTCGCGTGCACGAAATCAATGCCGCTTACGAGACGTTGAAAATACTTGGCGCCTTGCGGAGTTAGGAAAAAAGACGGATGCCGCCTGCTATTGGCCGGAGGTGCGGGCCAGTTCGACCAGGATGGCCTGCTCGAAGCGGGCGGTCTCCAGTTTATTCTGATACTCTTTTGCCAGCAGATTGAAATCGCTAATGGCAGCGGGATTTTTTCGGTCGAGCGTCTGGCGGGTGACGTTCAATTGGGCAAAGTCGGTTTCGAGGCTTTTAAAAGTGGCCCGGTTGCTGGCAATGCGTTCGTTCAGCGAAGGAGTCGGTGCGGTCGTGGCGGTGGGAGTGGTCTGCCCCTCCTGCGCTGGCAGACCGTTGGGAGTTAGATTGAGATTCACTGCTGCGGATGCCGGGGACTCGGCTTCGGGCTGCCGCGAGGCTTCCACCTTGGCTGCGACCTCCCGCGCTTTCTGGAGGGCATTGTAAAATGGATCCTTGCTTTTTACTTCTTTGGCACCGGCCTTGGCAGGCGGAGGTGTGGGTGCGGTCATGACGGCACCGACAACGAAAGGAATGGAGATTAGGATGAACAAAAAACCGCGTTTAAGACGAGACCAGTTGCGAAGCAAGGTGTCGGCCAGCGTCATCACGACGCCAAGAATGAGAAGAAAACCACCGATGCTGGAGAGAAAGAAAAACATAGCGCTATTATTTGCGGTAAATAATAGCAGAAACAATGCCGGGAGGCGGAGAGCCGGCTCGGTGTGCCCTATTTCTACGAATACAAATACTCGTCGTAAGCCGCGCGCGGTCGCGCCGGGAGAGGAGCTTCCACGCTATTGTCCTCGGGATATTCAAAGATTTCGCCTTCGTAATTGCGAATAACGATGCGCTCGTGATCGTGATGCATAACGTAGCCAGGATTGATCGGCACTTTGCCACCGCCGCCTGGCGCATCGATCACAAATTGCGGCACGGCGTAGCCCGTGGTATGGCCGCGCAGACCTTCGATGATTTCGATCCCTTTGGCCACCGAGGTGCGCAAATGCGAGGAGCCGTTGATGAGATCGCATTGGTAGATGTAATAGGGGCGCACCCGGCACATGAGAAGCTTATGGACGAGCGATTTCATCACTGCGAGATCGTCGTTGACACCTTTTAGGAGCACGCTTTGATTGCCGAGCGGGATGCCGTGGTTGGCCATGAGAGCGAGAGCGTCCCGCACTTCGGTGGTGAGTTCGCGTGGATGATTGGCATGTATGCTGATCCAGAGCGGATGATATTTTTGCAGCATCTGGCAGAGCTTGGGCGTGATGCGTTGCGGAAGAAAAATCGGCACACGACTACCAATGCGGAGGAATTCGATGTGCTCGATTTTCCGCAGACGACTCAGGAGATATTCCAGTTTATCGTCCGAAAAAATCAAGGCGTCTCCTCCCGAGAGAAGCACGTCGCGCACTTCGGTATGTTTCTCCAAGTATTGAAAAGCCTGCTCGAAATCGGTGTGTAATTCCTGCTCACCGGCGCCGCTTACCACGCGGCTGCGGGTGCAATAACGGCAGTAAGCCGCACAACGATCCGTCACTAAAAAAAGCACCCGATCTGGATACCGATGCACCAGGCCGGGCACGGGCATGTGGCTGTCTTCACCGCAGGGATCGGCCATATCGTAGGGCGAAGTCCAGCTTTCCTCGATCCGCGGGACGACCTGACGCCGGATCGGGCACCCGGGATCGTTGCGATCTATGAGATTAAAATAATGCGGTGTGACGGCGAGCGAAAGTTTGCTGCCCGAGAGCAGGACGCCTGCGCGTTCCTCGGAGGAGAGATGAAGATGTTTTTCGAGTTGCGTGAGGGTGGTGACGCGGTTTTTTAGCTGCCATTTCCAATCCGACCAATCTTCCGGGGGTGCCTCGGGCCAATATCCTGGTGCGAGGGTAACGAATTTTTTCTCCGGCAAAAGAGTCGTGGTGCCGACCGTTTGTTCTATATTCATCGAATGTTGCGGAAACTAGTGGACCTCAGCCTAAAGTCAAATCCACTGGGAAAGCTTTATTCTCCCCGCCGTAAAATAAAAGCACTTGCCCTCGCCGCACTTTGAACGATTTACACGTTTTTTAAGTCTGTAAATTTAATCCATGGTGAAACGAATCCTCATTTCCTACGCAATCCTTGCCGTAACTCTCCTCTTCGCTCGTGCCCAGGAAGTATCGCCCGGTGCTCTCGTGCGCCAACTTAACCAGGCTTATATCGACGTATTTGAGAAAGTATCTCCCTCGGTGGTGGTCGTCGAAATTGAAAAAACGGCCAGCTCCACCCGTTCGCCGCTCGATCTATTTGGTCTTATCCCCCGTCCCGATCTGGATGAGGAATCGCTTCCGCGACGCCCCGAGACCAGCGAAGGCTCCGGCATCGTCGCCCGGCCCGATGGCTATATTTACACCAACAGCCACGTGGTGGAAGGCGGCGGTAAAATCACTGTAAAACTCAAGGATGGACGTGAATTTCCCGCCAAACTTATCGGTGCCGACTCCTACACCGACATTGCAGTGCTAAAGATCGAAGTCACGAATCTTCCCGCTGCCCGCTTCGGTAACAGTGACGAGGTAAAAGTCGGTCAGATCGCCTGCGTCATCGGATCCCCCTATAATTTTGCCTACTCCTTTACCACTGGCGTCATCAGTGCCAAGGGACGCAATAAAATCCTCGATTCACGCTGGAGCGGTTTATTCGAGGACTTTCTTCAGACCGATGCCTCGATCAATCCCGGCAACAGCGGAGGCCCGCTGCTTGACATCGAAGGGCAGGTCGTCGGCATGAACGCCATCATCCAAGGCTTCAATCGCGGGCTTGGCTTTTCCATTTCCTCGAATCTTCTGCAACGCATCGGTGGCGAAATTATCGCCAACGGCAAAGTATCCCGCGCCTGGATCGGCATCGGCATCCAATCCCTCAAAGATCTTCCTCCCGATAGATTTGGCAGTTTAAAAAACGGCGTGCGCGTCCAAAGCATCTCCAGCGAGTCGCCAGCTTACAAAAGCGAACTCCGCACCGGCGACATCATTCTCAAAGTCGATAACGTCCCCGTGGCCGAATCCATCGATCTCCAGCGCGAGGTGCAACGTAAAAAAGTGGGCCAAAAATTACAACTCGCTGTCTGGCGCGACGGCCAGGAACTCACTCTCGCAGTGGCCACCGCCGAGCTTCCCACCGAAGCCAGGGCAATCTCTCGTTCCCAGCCCGCAGAACCAGAGCCAGAGGACGAGGCGCAGCCCGAAACCATACCCTCCATACCTTCCACGCCCGATGGACAGGGGGATGAAAAGGAAGAGTCCCCCGCTCCCTCTCCCCTCGGTCTCGAAGTGCAGGCTCTCACCCCCGATCTTGCCCTTGCCAAAAAATCCAAGGCTCAAAGCGGCTGGATCGTTACCGACAGCACCCCCGGCACCGAAGCAGCCGTCGCCGGCATAAAAGTGGGCGACATCATCACCGAAATCAATGGCCAGGCAGTAACGAGCGCGGATTCACTCACCGAAATCCTCAAACAACGCACTCCCGGCAAAAGCACCCTGCTTCTCGTCGAACGCGACGGCAACACCTCTTATGTCGTCTTAAAATCGGCAGATTAATTTTAAAAAGACTTGCAAAAAAGATACCCTCAGCTTTCCCTTTTATACGAATTAACGTTTAAACAACCAACATATGAACCAGAAAATCATTCAACAAATCGGACGTAGCCAACGCATCGGCATCATCAATTTACTCAAACGGAGCGAAGGTCTCGCCGTCGCCGCCATGTCGGAAAAACTCGGGATGAGCTACATGGGCATCAAACAGCATTGTCTGTCCCTGCATCGTCAAGGTTATCTCACCACCAAACGCGCCCCGCAAGGCACCGGCAAAATCGGGCGCCCCGAGCTGCTTTATTTGTTAACCCCCAAAGCCTACGATCTTTTCGAGCAAGCCGCCAATCCCGTCACTCTCGGCGTTCTCGAAGCTGCCCTATCCCTTTATGGTGCCGCCGCCGCAGAAAAACTGCTCTACAAATGGTTCCAGACCGAGACCCTGCGCTACGACGCCAAAACCAAGGGCGAAACTCCCGGCGAACGCGCCCGTTCCTTCGCCAAAATTCGTGACGCCGAAGGTTTCCTCAGCGAATTCGTCCAAATCGGCAACGAACGCAAAATCCTCGAACATCATTCCCCGATTCAAGACATTCTCGAAAATTATCCCGCCACCGAAAAAATGGAGGAAGAATTGTTCCGCAAAGTCCTTCGCATCTCCGGTAAACGCACCAGCAAAAAAGAAGCCGGACAATTCCGGGTCGAATATCACTTCGATTAAAGCGGCACGCCCGGTTCGTCAGGCAGGCAGGCAGGAATATCGGACTTGCGTTTTTTTATGAAAACGCTTTCTTAATGGCTGTCGTTCCCAGCCATCCACATTTCCATACCGCATGAGCATATTTAATTTCATCAAAGGCGAACTCCTCGAAATCATCGAATGGACCGATGATTCCCGCGACACCCTCAGTTATCGTTTTCCCGACGAAGACAAGGAAATCAAAAACGGCGCACAACTCATCGTGCGCGAAAGTCAGGTCGCGCAATTCGTTTACGTCGGTCAATTTGGCGACACTTATGCCCCCGGGCGTCACACTCTTACCACGGAAAATATCCCGGTTCTCACCACCCTCAAAGGTTGGAAATACGGCTTCCAATCCCCTTTTAAAGTCGATGTCTATTACATCAACACCCGGCTTTTTACCGGCAACAAATGGGGCACCTCCAATCCGATCATGCTCCGCGATGCCGACTTCGGAATCGTGCGGGTGCGAGCTTTCGGGACCTTCGATTTCCGGGTTACCGACCCGAAAACCTTTCTCAAAGAGGTAGCCGGTTCGGATCACCACTTTCGGCTCGATGAATTTGCCGACACCATGCGGTCCCGCATCGTGAGCGTCTTCTCCGAAGCACTTGCAGAGGCCAACGTTCCTGTGCTCGATGTGGCCACACGTTACTCCGAACTCGGCTCAGCCTTGCTCCCCATCGTCAACCCCATCGTGAGCGTCAAATACGGTCTCGAAATTACCAGTTTCATCCTCGAAAATGTTTCCGTGCCGCCCGAAGTCGAGCAAGCCATCGACAAACGCAGCAGCATGGCCGCCGTCGGCAATTTGAACGACTACGTAAAATTTCAAATGGCGCAAGGCCTCGAAAAAGGCGGGGGAGCCGGTGGCATCGGCGCAGAACTCGCGGTCGGCCTCGCCATGGCCCAGCAGGTCGCGCAATCCATCCAGAGCACACCCGGCGTTTCGGCAACCCCTCCACCTATTCCCGGAGCAGTGGCCACGGCATCCAGTCTGCCCGACTTGCTCAGCCCCGCCCAGGCAGCGGAATTGTTAGGCGTAACCGAGGCCGATGTGCTATCCATTTTGGAAAGCAACGAGTTAAAGGGCAAAAAAATCGGCAGCACCTGGCGCATCACCAAAAGCGCCGTGGAAAAGTATCTCGCCGAGTAGGTTTGCCCGGGCCTGCTTACTTGCTTGCCAGGCTGGGTTTGTAATCGGGATAACGATCTGCCAATTCCAGACGCGCCTTCTGTGCCTCGACGGCATTACCCGCCTTGGTGTAAGCCTGGGCGGCTTTTTCCAGAGCCAGCGGCGTAAGCTCGGCATCGTCATAAAGAACACTGATCGTAAGGTAGTTTTTCGCTGCCGCATCGAATTTTGCCTCGGCAAAATCGATGTCGCCCGCCAGCATCCGGCCCTCGGCATTCAATCTGCCTTCGGGCTGCAAATTCAACGCTTCGCTGCAACGTTGACGCGCCTCGGCATAACGGTTTTGATCCAAGGCCAGCCGTGTTTTTGCCAGCAACCCGCGCGATTTCAAACCGGGGTTATCCGTTTTAGTTAGGTAAAGATCGAGATTTTGAGCCGCTTTCTCCCATTCTTTTTCCAGACGGGCGGCGTCGCCGATCAAATAGTAAACCTCCGGCTCCGGATCGCCGGGGATGTTGGCAATGTGCAACTCCAGATAGCGCAGGGCGCGTTTGTTATTGCCGCCGTAATAATATTTCGCACCCATCCAATTAAAAATCTCGCCGGGCAACCCGCGTTTGCCATCCTTCGCCTTATACAAATCGACCTCGCGCGATACGTCGTCGAGTTTTTCCAGATAGTAATTGGCCAGGATAATCCGAACACTCGCATCGTCGAAATAGCTTTTCGGATCCTGATCCCGCGCAATGGTGAGAGGATCGATGGCTGCGGCGTAGTTTTTTCCCTCGAAACTGGCCCAGCCGATATAATAATTGGCTTGGGCCAGCGATTCGGTCTTGGGATATTCCTTAAGTAACTGACGAAAGGAATTCGCCATGGCTATGTTATCGTCCTGCTGACCTTCGGAGAGGGCTTTTTGGATGAGGGCGGTTTCGCGTTCGGGAGCCTTGGGAAAGTCTTTGATGAGCTTGTCGAAATCACGTTGCGCATCGGTGTAAGCCTTGAGTCGAAGCGAGGCAAATCCACGTTGAATGAGCGCTTTGGGCACGTTTTCGTGGCTGGGAAAAGCCTCGATGAAATCGCCGTAGGCATCGATGGTTTTTGGCCAGTCTTGCACTTGCGAAAAACACCAGCCGGCCCGGTAAAGACATTCTGCCTTCAACTTGTCATCCACAAGGTTTTCCGCCGTGTCCTGATACACTTTGGCCGCTTCGGTGTAGCGTTTGTTTTTGAAAAAATACTCCGCTTTTAACAGGCGCGCTTTTTCGGAGCGCTCGCCGGAAGGATTATTGCTGAGATAGCTGTTTATCGCAGTGATCACCTCGGGATTATTGGCTGCGGCCAGCGCAAGCAATCGTTGGAACCCCGCCTCTTTCGCCTCGGGCGAACCCGGATGTTCGCGCTCAATCCGCTCATAAATAACGGCCGCATCGGACCCTCGATTAAGCTGACGATACGCGTTGGCCGCGAGTGCCAGCACCTCGGCAGGTGTTTCCCCGCCCTGATCGGCGGCGCCGGATTCATACATCACCACAGCCTCGGAATAGTCGCCCGAATCGTAGCTGATTTTCATCAACCCGAGGCGGGCGAGAGGACGCCAGTTTCCCGTGCCGGGCGCTTCGATGGCGCGTTGGAAAAAAACTTTTGCCCTGGCTTTTTGTCCCAGCTCGGAGGAAAGACTGCCGGCATGGATCAAGGCTTCGCCGCGAAGTTCGTTACGCTCGGTCTCGGTGATGAGTTTTTCGTAATGTCCCAGAGCCTCCTCCCTGGCTCCGGTCTCCTCGGAATAACGAGCGAGGGCGAGACGGGCGGCGACTTTATAAGGATTGCGCTGCTCGATGGCCACGATGTCTTGAAAAACCAGGCGGGCCTCGGCGCTGCGTCCGATTTCCTCGAGACTGCGCGCCTCAAAGTAGCGGGCAGAAAGGGTGAGATCGGAATTTTTTGCATTGGCCGCCGCTTTCCGGTAGAGGGTTACCGCTTCGTTGAAACGTTTTTGCGCATAATAAATTTCGCCAAGGCGATAAGACGCGGCGCCGAGAAATTCGCCTGTGCTGTATTCGCTCAGCAGCTTTTGATAGTAGCCAATCGCCACACCCGGCGTCCCCATCGCGCGATAACATTCGCCAAGGCGGAACAACGCCGATTGCCGTCCTTCGCTCTGAGGGTAGAACCGAAGAAATTTTTCATATTCAGGAATGGCCAGATCGTAAAGTTTGCGGGCATAAAACCCGTTGGCGACATCGATGAGATCTGCCGCGGCTCCTTTCATCCCAGCACCGGATGACGGCGCAATCCGAATCACTTGATTATCCTCCACAGTCTCCGGCGTTGTGCCCACCACGGGCTCATCCTCGCGCGGGGCAATGGGTTTGGGCGGAACGAGCAGATTGGGCGTGGCTTCCGGGAGTAAATTCGGAGTGGCAATCGGTGCGGGTGGATTGTCTGGAGGAGCGAAAAACGGCTCTGCCCGGCGCACTTCCACCGGTGTCGGCTCGGGGGTGGGTTCGGGCGTCGGCTCGGGCGTCGGCTCCAAGGTTAGGACAGGTTGCGCCCGGGGAATGGGCTGCACCGGCTCGGCCACGCGCACCTCGGGTTCACCCTCTTGAGCGAGCAGGGTGACGCAAAAACTCCAGAATACGAGCGCTGTCAGCAATCGCATTTTCATGGCGCGACACTTTCGCCTCCTGCGGTGGCAAAAGCGACATTCCAAATGTCGGCTCCACGACAGATATCGAGCACACCGGCGATGTGTTTGTAAGCGACATCCTGATCGCCCCGCACGATGACGGCTTGATCGGGGTAAAGTTCGGAAAGTTTTTTCAGGCGCACGGAGAGTTCGTCAACGGTGAGCGGCGTCTTATTCATCACCAAAGTGCCATCAGCACGAATGTTGATGACCACCTGGCCGAGGTAAGGTTGTGCTTCCTTGGCGCTTTTGGCCGAGGGCACTTTGACGTCCAGTTCGTTTTCCCGCAGGGTTGAGGACCAGGTTAGGATAAAAAAACAGAGAATCACCAGCAAAATATCGATCAACGGTGCCAGTTGAAAAGCGGGCGTGGCGAAAGTCTGGCCTTGGCGAAAATTCATGGAAAGTTACCTGGGTATGCGAGGTCCTAGTAATCGTCGTCGTCGTTCAAAGCCGAGGGACGGGGGGGCACACGATTATCGCGGGTTTTTTTCTCGTAACTGGTGGCAAAGAGACTGAGTAAATGGGTGGAGGAACTTTCCAATTCGGAAATAAGATTTTGCACTTTACCGCGGAAAAATGCGTGGAACGACATGGCGACAATGCCTACGATGATTCCGGCTGCGGTGGTCACCAAAGCCTCGCCCACCCCTTGCGCCAGTAAGATCGGCTGGCTGGCGTCGCCGGCGCGTTTCCCAAGTTCGCCGAAGGATTTAATGATGCCCGTCACGGTGCCCAACAAGCCCAGCATCGGTGCCAGCATCCCGACATCGGCCAGGTAAGTAATGCGATGGGTAAGTGCGTTCGCGATGCGTCCGCCCTCGGTCTCGGCGACTTCGCGCACGGCTTGCAGCGGCGCACCCGGATGGCGGGTGGCAAATTCCAACATGCGCGAAGTGACGCGGGCGACAGCTTCCTGGTGACGATTGGAAATAGCCAGCAAACCCAGATAATCGCGTTTTTTTATTAGCGCATCGGCGGTCTCCATGTATTCCCGGCTCACCACGGAGCCTCTGCGCAAGGTGGCCAGATAAACTAGAATAAGGGTAAGGGTAAGAACCGAGGCAAAAACAAGCGGGATCATGACCCATCCGCCAGCTTTGACGAGATCGAAGATCGTTTTGGTGCCACCTGCGACTTCTTGAGCGTGAAGAGGTGTTGCCAGCCAGAATACTGCGAGTAGGCAGGAGGAAATTTTCATGAATGACAGTCTTTATAATGGAGAACGCACCGCCTTGCAACCGCCGCCCTCCGTCGGCTGGGGGATTTTGCCCAAGCCATCAAGCGCAGACCAGCGTAAGTCCAAGAGACAGCGATGGTTGCGGGGTGTTCATGGCATCTGGAGTTTTCTGTGCTAATCTGCGAGTCGATGCGCATCAATCGACGGGTTTTTATTAAAGGATTGCTCGGTGCAGCCGCTGCCGGTGGGCTGTCGTATCCCACGCTGTTGGAACCCTGGTCGCTGGTGGTGGAAAAGGTTCCTGTGAAAATACCTGCCTTGCCAAACGCTCTGGAGGGATTCCGGGTGGTGCAATTGAGCGACCTGCATTTTCGTCCGTTCACCACGTTGGGCCAAATCGCGCAAACCGTGGAAAAAGTAAACACGCTCGCAGCCGATCTGGTGGTCATTACCGGCGATCTGATCACCCGTTCGGGCGAGGCGATTGATGAACTGGCACCCGCGCTGGCCAGATTACAGGCGCGGCACGGGGTGATTTGTGCGCTCGGGAACCACGATATGTGGCATCAACCCGCGCGCATTACCGGCAGATTGCGTAAGGAAGGGATCGATGTATTGCGAAACCAAGGCCGGACGATCTCGGTGGGAAAAGCAGGTTTATTCATCGCCGGGGTGGATTCAATCTGGGGGGGTCACCCCGATTTGTCGGCAGCGCTGGAGAAACGGCGTTCGAGTCGGCCCACTATTTTACTCGCACACGAACCGGACACGGTGGAGCTGTGGCCCGCCGAAGCGGGGGTGGACTTGCAACTTTCGGGTCACACGCATGGCGGGCAGGTCTGCCTGCCTTTGGTAGGCCCCCCAATGCTTCCAATTTGGGGGCGAAAATACTGGAAGGGTTTGTATCGAGTCGGTGCGGCGCAGGTTTACACCAATCGCGGAATTGGCTGCACAGGTCTGCCGGTGCGATTCGGTTCGATGCCGGAGATTACGCTGCTCGAATTACACGGCTGATTTTTCTCTCGGCTGCGGAGGTAAGTTCAATTGTCGGAAAGGACAATGTCACCAATGGTCAGTCGTTAAAAATACAAAACCGCGCCCCATGTAATTTGGAGCGCGGTTTTGCGGCGGGAGGGAATCTGCTGTTTCTTTAGGAGGAAACGGTTTCTGCGAGATCGACGTTCACTCGCCGACCATCACGGTCAAATCGAACAACCCCGTCCTTTAAAGCGAAAATCGTGTAATCACGTCCCAATCCGACATTTTTGCCGGGTTGAAACTTGGTTCCACGCTGCCGAAGGATGATGTTGCCCGCAACTACGGACTCACTGCCAAATTTTTTTACGCCAAGACGTTTGCTGACGCTATCGCGACCGTTTTTAACGCTGCCTTGTCCTTTTTTATGTGCCATGACGAAGAAAAATTAAATGATCTATTGAATATTACAAGGAAATTGATTCGACTTTTACGCGGGTCAAACGGCGGCGATGACCCACGGTGCGGTGATACCCTTTGCGGCGTTTGTATTTGAAGGCGATCACTTTATCGTCCTTATGTTGGTCGAGAATTTCGGCGACCACCGTGGCACCAGAAATAAACGGAGCACCTTGGGTGACTTTATCGCCATCGGAATGGAAAAGAACTTCCGAAAAGGTAGTTTTTTCGCCGACTGGGACATCCAGTTTTTCAACATCGAAATATTGACCGGGTTGCACGCGGTATTGTTTACCGCCAGTTTTAATGATTGCGTAAGCCATGAGAGTGTCCCGTGTTTTTGCAACGGGTCGGCATAGTGTCACGCTTGCAAAGGGTTCGCAAGCGAGAAATGATGTTTTTTTAATTTTTGGGCGGCAAAGTCACTTTTACGAGATCGATTTCGGCAAAAGTCGTGATTTGCGAATGCTCTGTCGCTTCCAAAGGCGGATTGCCAGGGCGGACGACGAGGGTGGTCTGGAAGCCTGCGAGGCGGGCGGCATCGAGTTCGGCGGGCACATCGCTCAGATAAAGAATATCTCCGGGCGCGCGGTCGATGGCTTGGGCAATGGCGAGGTAACTCCCACTTTCCCGTTTCGAGCCGACTGCGGTATCGAAATAACCACTTAAAAAAGGGGTGAGATTGCCTTTTTCGGTATGGGCAAAAAGAAGCTGCTGGGCGGCGACACTTCCCGAAGAGTAGATATAGAGAAGAATCCCAGAGGCGTGCCAGCTTTGAAATTTTTCGGGCACATCGGCAAAGACGTGCGAAAGCAGGGTGCCGTCGCGGTAACCACGCTCCCAGATGTGGCCTTGGAGGGTTTTCAAGCCAGTAAACTTGGCGTCGGCATCGATCCAGCGGTGGATTTTTTCGACGACCCATTGTTGTGCGGTCCGACTTGGCCAGGGAAAAGGATTCCACACCCAGGCGTTGTCGGCTCCGTCGTCACGAGCTATTTGTTCAAGAATGGCAAGAATTTCCGGTTTTTCAGCGTTTTTTTCCAGGAATCCAGCCACTTCGCACCGCGCATAAGGGAATAAAACCTCATGCACAAAAGCAATCTCGGAGGTGGTTCCTTCAATATCGATGAGAAGGGCCTGGGCACTCCAAACGCTCATGCCGAGAGGGATATCGCCGGCTCAAATTGCGCTTTGGGCGGAAGATAATTGGGGCCAAAGCAAAGCGGTTGATATCCAGAGGCAATGCCGCTCCCGGTGTAAATAGGTGTCCAACCCGCTTTTTCACGAAACAAACGAATCGCACGAATCCGGCGTTCCGCACAAAGATCGAACCAATGCTGCGTGCCCGCCGGGACATTGATCAAATCGCCCGCCTCCACTTCCAAGGCAAAGACCGGTCCATCCTTGGGGTGAATATGAAAAATACCGCGCCCTTCCACGATAAAGCGCACCTCGTCCTCAGCATGGGTATGCTCCTGATTGAAGCGATCCAGCATGGTCTGGAGATTGGGCACATCGGGCGTGACATCGATGACATCGGCTGTCTGATAACCCCCTTGCTCCTGCAAAGTGCGCACCTCGGTGGCGTAGGCCTGGAGGATTTCGTCGGCGGATGCGCCAGGCTGAATGCGCTCGGAGACAGGCCATTTTTCGTAAAAAATGCCGTGAGGCACCAGATACTCTGCGATTTCTCCCGCAGATTGCAGGAGTCGATCTTCTTGCGGAATGCGTAATTTTGCCATACCTGACTGGATTACTCCGAGTTACTGAAATGTCCAGTGCGGCGTCCGACAATTTCAAAGAGAAACTCAAAAATTTCAACCTGCCGTCGCGCCTCGGCCACATCGCGTCCCCAGGTGTAAAGTCCGTGACCGGATAGCAAAAACCCGTGGCGCAACGTTTCAGGAGCGTGCCGCAGGCGATGGCTGACCTCTTTTGCCAAAGTGGCGATATCCTGGGTATTGGGAAAAATGGTCACGATTTCGCTCGTCTCATGCGTGGTGTTCCCAGCCAGCCCCTTGAGCATTTCGTAGCCAGCAATCTCGATAAACCCTTGTGCGACAAACTTTTCCGAAAGCAGCGTGCCCCAAATCGAATGAGTATGGAGCACAGCATTGGCGGCTGTTTCTTGCGTGAGAACCAGGTGCAAACCCGCTTCGGCAGAAGGTTTGAGCGAAGTTTCCCGGTCCGGTCGGCCTTCTGCGTCCAGCGTGACGAATTGCTCGGTAGTCAAGCGCCCCTTGTCAAAACCACTCCCTGTCAGCAGCAATCGGTAAGGCTCCCTGGAAATCACCGCACTGTAATTACTACTCGTGCCCAAAGACCAGCCTCTGCGGTGGAAATCACGCCCCGTCTCAATCAATTCAGCGCTGGTGGCAGTAGTCTCTGACATCTTGAAAAAAGGGCATAATCCATTTCCCTGCGATAAGAAAACTCAAAATTGAATTTCCCCAAGCGATCATTTGCTTTTCCAACGTTTCCGTTGCATTTTCCCACTCTGATTTTATGACGCTCACCGAGAAAATTATTGCAAAAGCCTGTGGCAAAACTTCCGTCGCACCCGGCGAAAACGTTTGGGTTAATGTGGATGTGCTCCTTACCCACGATGTCTGTGGGCCGGGAACCATCGGTGTCTTCAAACGCGAATTTGGCCAAAACGCCAAAGTCTGGGATAAAAACAAAATCGTCATCATCCCCGATCACTACATTTTTACCGCCGACAGCCTTTCCAATCGCAATGTCGATATCCTGCGCGACTTCGTCCGCGAACAAGGTCTGCCTTATTTTTACGATGTTATCGACGATCCCGAAGGGCATTGGAAATTCGACGCCAGCCAGGGCCAGCTCAAGCGCCAATACGGCTCGCAATTTGCCGGAGTCTGTCACACCGCCTTACCCGCCAAAGGGCACACCCGCCCTGGTGAAATTCTTTTTGGCACCGATTCGCACACCTGCATGGCAGGCGCTTTTGGGGAATTTGCCACCGGCATCGGCAACACCGACGCCGGTTTCATCCTCGGCATCGGCAAACTTCTCATCAAAGTCCCCGAAACCATGCGTTTTTATCTCGAAGGCCAGCTCGCTCACGGCGTGATGGCCAAGGACGTGATCCTGCATGTCATCGGTGATATCGGTTTCGATGGCGCCACCTATCGCGCCATGCAATGGGAAGGTCCCGGAGCCGATGCCATGCATATGGATGACCGCATGACCATCGCCAACATGGCCATCGAGGCGGGGGCAAAAAACGGCATCTTCGCGCCCGACCAAACCACTTTCGACTACGTGGACGCCCGCATCAAAGCCAACGGCACCAAGGCGGATTACGATCCCGTCTTTTTGGATCGTGACCAAAAATTCATCTACGACAAAGTTTTCGATCTCTCCCAGCTCGAACCGACCGTCGCCATGCACCCCGATCCAGGTCAACGTGAACTCGCCAAAAACCTCGGCAAAATCACTCTCGACCGCGCCTACATCGGCTCCTGCACCGGGGGCAAAACAAGCGATTTCCTCGCCTTCGCCGAAATTGTCCAAGGCAAAAGCGTCAAGATCGATACCTTCGGCGTGCCCGCCACTCCCGGCGTGGTCGAAGAATTGCAGACCATTCATTGGAACGGCTCCACCGTCTGGCAAATCCTTACCGACGCTGGCGTGCTCATGACCGAGAACGCCTCCTGCGCCGCCTGCCTCGGTGGTCCGCTCGATACTTTTGGGCGATTGAATAAATCGATGAACTGCATCAGCGCCACCAACCGCAATTTTCCCGGACGCATGGGCAGCAAAGAGAGCAAAGTCTTCCTTGCCAGCCCCTACACCGTGGCTGCCTCCGCCTTGACCGGGCACATCACCGATCCTCGCGAATTTTTATCCGCTTAATCTTCGAACCCTTCGAACATCCTCTAATAATATGGGCGCATCCGTTTTCTCACCCATCATCAGCCTGCGAATTCTCGCCTGCGCAAGTCTCCTTGGCCTAAGCAGTTGCACCTGGTTCAGCAATCCAAAACCCACCGAAGAAAGCGCCGCCACCGACCCAGCCACTTCTCCAGCCGGCGAAGTCACCAACGAAAGCGGGCAGACACTCTACGTCACCAAGGCCGATTTTACGCCGTTATACCGTTCCGGACCTCAACAACCCGGTGGCCCCGATCAAAGTCTGCCCAAGGATACTCTAGTCGCTCTCCTAAAAAAAGGCTTCGGCTACTCGCGCGTGCAGCTCGATGGCGGCCTCGACGGCTACGTGGCCACCGAAGATTTGCAACTCGCGCCTCCCGAACGCGTCGCCCCTCCGCCACCTGTCCCAAGCAACAGCGCCATCGTCAGCCGCTACACCGTCGATAACGCCGAGCGTGCCGCTGCCACCAGCACGAGCAACGCCGAGGCACTGCCAGATTTGCCCGAACCGATTCTCGATTCCGAACCGATTCTCAATCCCGAATCGGCACCTCTCGTCAAACCAGAATTCCGGTATTGAATCACGCCTTGGCCGTTTGCCCTTTATTAGTGTCCATTAGTGGTTAAAAAAATCAGTAAATCTTCGAGAATGGGTCCAAGCCATCACAGAGCCGTTTGGTCTTTCGCAGGCAGAAACTGATAACATTCCACAAAACCCGGCGCAAAATCCTGGGGACGTTGTTCCAGCCAGCAATCGATCTGTGCCCTTGAGAAAAACGCACCCGTCTCGATTTCGAGCGGATGAAGTTGAAACGGTCCCTCCGACTGCGCAGTGTAAATTTCCACAAATTCGTGCCCCGTCCGCTCCGAGGCCGGCAACTTCCCGGCAAACTCCACCGCCGCGTCCACTCCCAGTTCCTCCTGAATTTCCCGCCGGGCGGCCACCGCATATTCCTCGCCTGCATCCAGATGGCCGGCTGCGCTGGAATCCCATTTCCCTGGTTCGCGATCCTTGAGATGCGAGCGTTTCTGCAAAAAAATCTCCCCGGCACGATTGGAAACCAAAAGATGCACCGCGCGATGTCGCAAATCGCGGTCGTGTACCTCCGCCCGGCTGGCCTGGCCGATCACCCGGTCTTCCTCATTCACCACGTCAAAAATTTCCGTCGCCGGATTTTGGGCAGTGGCAGTCGCGGCGGGGTGAAGAGTTTGCACCAGGCGAATCCATTGCTCCAGGCTAAGTTCCTCGGCCCGGCATTGCGAAGCGACGCCCAGCGCGGCGGCCAGTGGCTCCCAATCGCCCGCCGGGATGGCAAGCATTTTGCGCAATTGTTTGCGACGCTGCGAAAAACCGAGGCGCACCGTGCGCTCGAAAACGCCGCCATCCAACGATGCGATTTCCTCGGGCAGACGCGCTGTGAGAAGAATAACGGCGGAATCCACATGCGGCTCGGGATAAAAAACCGTCGGGGGTAGCGTGCGCAGATATTTCACCCGCCAACGCCGCTGCACAGCCAGGGTAAGCGACCCGTAATCCGCCGTGCCCGGACGGGCGTTGAGACGTTCCGCCACTTCGCGCTGCACGGTAAAGAGAGCCTGCCGCACTGGCGAAATCGCTTGGAGAAAGTTTAACAAAATCGCCGTGGATACATAATAAGGCAGATTCCCAATCAATTTGCTGGGGCCGAGGGGCAAAAAATCGCGCACATCCGTCTCGCACGCATCCTCGTGCCAAATCTCGCATCCAGCCTGCCCCAAAAACTGGCTGCGCAAAAAATCGGCCATCCTGCCGTCCTTCTCCACCGCAATCACCCGTCGCACCTGCGGGACAAGCCATTCCGTCAACGCACCCAGGCCCGGACCCACTTCTAAAAACACGTCGTCGGGCTGCGGGTCGAGCTGGCGGATCATCCATTGAGCCAGATTTTGATCGTGCAAAAAATTCTGCCCCAGGCTTTTTATGGGGGCGGTTCCCAAGTCGGCGAGATGACGCTTGATATCGGTGAGAATCACAAGGTTATTTACAAAAACCGGGCGTTTTTTTCGCGCTTATTCACAACTTGTCCCCAACCGCTGAGTGCAAAGTCTGTCCAGTGAAAAATTGCTCTTTTTTATGGCACGCTTCCATCCCGGTAAACCGCTTATTTTTGCTCCAGCTTGGGCGGATTTGCGGGCTTCGGAGTCACGTTTTTGCTTTTCCGCCGAAAAATCTCCCGTGCCTGGGGCAAAGTAAGTCCATCGATAAAAAATGCCTGGGCGGCGCGTCCGATGGCGAATGTTCCCGCTGCCGCCACCCCGCCCGAAACGGCGTAGCCAAAGCCCGGCACCAACTTGGCCGCACCACGCGCCACTTCGCGCAATGCGATGGCCACGCCAAGGGTCACTCCGAGGGAGGCGAGGAATTTAAGAGCCGAACGCAGGTTCATTTCTCCACCGCTAATGTAAATGATTCCCGCGACCATGCTCGATTGGATCCCGGCTAAAATCGGCAGATCGGCCAGCGGAATCGGCTGCGCACCCACAGCGGCGGCAACAGCGGCAGTGGCTTTGATCAGGGTATCGGCGATCTTTTTTTGAGCCGGACGCACCCCCGAAATCCGCGCCATTTCGAGTTTGGCCTGGGTGGGCAGTTCATCCACCAGCAAAGTCATCAGGTGATTTAAATCCTCCGCTCCATGCGGCCCGTCGTCCGGTGTGCCATCGGCTCGAAAACGGCTCCAACGCGGGATGCTCACCACCTGCGCCAGCGCTTTATTCACCGAAGAAATCCCGCGCAACGCCGTCTCCAGGGTGGCGGCAGGTGCGGTGCGTCCGTTCGCACCAAAAACATCGGTTTCCACCACGCCAAACACCGTGGGACGCAGGTCAAACCGGGCATCGATCTCGACCAATGCCTGCGCCAGTAAATCGAGGGCGGGCTGCAATTTTTCGGGGGCAACATCCTGCACTGCAAATAAAATCAAATCGGGCGCAAACTCTTCGCGTCCGCTGCTCCAGAGCAGATTTTTTTGTTCACGCGCATCGATTAGTTGCACCGTGCCCCCTGCGCCGCGCTTGAAGGTTTCCCAACCAGGGGCGACGGGCAGATTTTTTTCGCTGCTGTGCGACGCCACTTGTTCGCGGAAAAGAGAATTCACCACTTCGATGCGCGAAGTGGTGCTCGTGCCGAGGAGCAAAATGCGCGCGGGACGTTGCTCGAGGAAAAGTTGTTTGACGGGTTGCAGCTCGTTCAGAATGGCTTTCTGAAGCGGACCAGGCAATTTGGTGACGAGTTTTTCGAGCTTGTCATACCACGAGAGAAGAGTGTCTTGATTCATGGCCGGGAAACGTTCAGGCCAGGGCTTGGAGGAGCAGCTCGGCGTGTTCGGCGGGAGCCACTTTGCGGAGAATGGCCTTGATTTTGCCGTCTGGTCCGATCACGAAAGTGCTGCGCTCGGTGCCAAGATATTTTTTCCCATACATACTTTTTTCAACCCAAATGCCGTAATCGGCGACGATTTTCTTGTCCAAATCGCTCAGGAGCGGGAAGGGAAGCGTGAATTTTTCGATAAACTTGGAGTGACTTTTCGCGGGGTCGATACTCACGCCGAAGACGACGGCTTGATCGGCGAAATCGGCCCATGCATCGCGCAATCCGCAAGCCTGGGTGGTGCAACCGGGCGTATCGTCTTTGGGATAAAAATAAAGAACCACGTTTTGGCCGGCGAAATCGCCAAGACTGACGCTTTTCCCGGTTCCATAAATACCGCCCACGGCATCCGCGGTGAAGGCGGGGGCGGGATCTCCAATTTGCAATTCACTCATAAGTAAA
>JBBRFA010000001.1:0-89928 GCA_038225185.1 Chthoniobacterales bacterium | reverse complement strand
CCGGATTTTCTAACTCTACAAGCGGTTTTTGAAGGCGTTTCCCGTGGCAGGGCACAAGGAGTCCGCGCCCGTGACACCGCGTTTTTAGCGTGACAGGTTGGCTTCCAAGTTAATCTTGCGTGGGAGTTCATCGGTTTCATCTTTTGTGTTAGCATCTCCTAACCTCTCTGCGGCGGACTTCTTCCCGTGCGGTTGGCGGGCACTTTGGCCATCAAACTCATCGCCACCTGGCAGTGGGGACAGGTGGGGATGCCGGTGCCGATGGCTTTCGCGGGGGCAGGTGGCGCACCGAGGTGGAACACGCAGCCGGTGCAAAGAAACTAAGGGACAGGTCTTTTATTTACTGTAATAACCAAGAAACTAAGGGACAGGTCTTTTATTTGAAATTACAATCAAAAAGTATAATGAACGGTGCCCAGCCCAAATCTTTCGGATGATTTCTGCTATCGAGTTGCGACAGTTTATGGTGGTGGCAGCGGAGCGGCTCGCATCGTTTTCGATATATTTTAAATAGGTGATCGCGACAATAGCTGAACCAATCCGCGTTGATTTCCTTACGATTTCCCTCTTTCGCAATATTGATGATTCAGTGCGGATTCCCGTTGTCCGACATTACCGCAGACTCCCAACTTTGGGCCTTTAACGCAAATGAACCGTCTAGATCCGTTTCAAAAACAAACCGATAGAATAAAATTCCGGAGTGGGGTCATTTTAGCTGCCGTGTTTTGCAGCTTGCGGAACACTTTCGGAAATAATCGGGCAGGATGATTAATTTGGGAGCCAGGATGGACACCTTACCCGAGACATGAGCCGAGCGGTTTTTTATTTTGTTTTGGGGGTGGTTTTTGGGCGGCGTCAGGGCGTTTTTTTACATCAAGGTGGCGCCGATCTCGGCGAGGTCACTGCGCTCGCCTTTGGATAAGGTGACGTGCGCTGTGATGGCCTGCCCCTTTAATCGGTCGCGGGTGAAAACCAAGCCGTTCGACTGGCTGTCCACATAGGGATGATCGATCTGGGCAGGGTCGCCGACCATGACTAATTTTGAGCCGCGCGACATGCGGGTGACGACGGTTTTGGCTTCCAATGGGGTAAGTTGCTGGGCTTCGTCGAGCACGAAAAAGCGGTTGGGGATGGAGCGTCCGCGAATGTAACAAAGTGCTTCGATTTCGACGAGGCCCTGTTCAATGAGTTTTTCGTAGGGCTTGAGCTGCGGTGTGCCGTTGCTGGTTTCGAGAGGTGGCTGTCTTTTTCCTTTGCCGTTGCGACTTTCCGGTCCGAGCGGACGCTGCGGGAGAAGCACGTCGAAGGCATCGTAAATGGATTGCAGCCAGGGTCGCATTTTTTCATCCAAAGTGCCGGGGAGAAAGCCGAGCGTATCGCCCATGGCGACGACAGGGCGGCTGACGGTCATGCCATTATAAACGTTGCCGTAGATGGAATAAAGACCGGCGGCGACGGCCATGAGGGTTTTGCCGGTGCCGGCTTGTCCGTAGCAGGTGACGAGAGAAATGCTGGGATCGAGCAGGGCGTCGAGCAGACATTGTTGCCCGGCGTTGGCGGGTTTGAGGGTGATGCCGCGCGGGATGTCGAGTCCGGCCGGGAGGTTGAGACGTTTGAAAATCCCGTCACCAAAGTGGCGGGCGGGGAGGAATTTATTTTCGTCCACGGCGAGGAGGACGTATTCGTTGAGGAGGAGATTGGCGGCGCGTTTGTCGCTGATGGTGAGGATGCGCGAACTGCCAAAACGTTGCAATTCGTGGGAGGCGACGTCGATGGTGGCGAGAGGCGAATCGGAGACTTCAGCTTCGACTTTGTCGTTGAGATAATCCTCGGCTTCCAGCCCGATGGCGAGGGCTTTGAGGAGCATGTTGAGGTCTTTGGTGACAAGAATGGTGCGGTCGCGCTGATGTTGGGCGATGTCGAGGGCATTGGCGATAATGCGGTTATCGGTGACGCCGCTTTCGGGGAATAAATCTTGAAAGCGTTGGAGCCGGACGTTGGGTTTGGCCGAGGTGACGCCTTTATTGATGGCGATGCGGATGGTGCCTCCGCCGGGCAGGGGCGCGCCATCGATGACTGCGGCGCGGCTGTGGTTGAAAATTTTGGAGAGCGAACGATGGACGGCCCGGGCATTGGCACCGCGCTCAGATTGTTCGTTTTTAAATTTATCCAGCTCGGTGAGGACTTCGACGGGGATCCAGATGTGGTTATCCTCGAAACGATGAATGCTGTGCGGATCGTGGAGAAGGACGTTGGTATCGAGAACGTAATTCTTGATGAGGCCAGGAGATTTTTTACTGCGGCGTCTGGCAGGACGCGGGGAGGTGGAAAGTTGCAGATCGCCAGTCTGCCCATCAGTGGGACCGGAAGGATAGTGCATTGTAAGAAGATTTAAATCCGGGGAGGTGTCCCGCGGGGCGCGACGGATTTTGCCGTCACAGTGGTGAGAATAAGTCCGAAAGGAGAGGGTTGGCGAACTTTATTTTAGAAAAAAATCCCACATGTTGTGGTGGCGATGTTTGTTGGCTACAAGGTGTCGTTAATGGACTTCGTTGACAGGCGTCGTTTTTTCGGGACCGGGCTCGGGGGTGGGGACTTCTTTCCAGCGCCATTCGGGTTCGAGATTGATGTCTTCCTCGGCGACATTGAATCCGGCGGATTCGAGGAGCCAGGCGACGCCTTGCGGGGTTTCCATGGTTTCGCGGAGGCTGCGGGCGAAGAGTTCGATGTATTCTTTATAGGAATCGAGGGCGAGCTGGCCGTTGGCGAAGAAATCGGCCAGACGTTGATCGTGATGGTCGATGAGTTGAAGGAGACCGGCGCGGAGACGCTGGCGCATTTCGGGATCGACGACGACGCGGAAGGGATTGCTATCCACGGTGATGTGGGTGGGGGCGACGACGGGGGTGGATTCGGTGGTGAGTAGGGTGAGTTCGGACATAAGAGAGCGGGAGAGTAAATCTGACAGAGGTGTTTACCGTTGATTTTGGAAAAAGTCGCGTGACGTTTGTGTGTCGCGAGCGATCTGAGCTTTGAGAGCGTCGAGAGAATCGAATTTGAGTTCGGGACGAAGGAAGTGGAGGAAGGAGATTTCGATATCCTGACCATAGAGATCTTCCTGGAAATCGAGGAGATGCACTTCGAGGAGACGTCCGGGAAGGGCGTTTTCGATGGAGGGACGGACGCCGATATTGGCGACGGCGGGGATCTTGCGATTTTGCCAGAGTGCTTCGACGGCATAGACGCCGTTGGGAGGAAATTGCTCGTTGTGGGCGCTCAGATTGGCGGTGGGAAAGCCGAGGGTGCGTCCTAATTTGCGTCCGCCTCCGACGGTGCCGAGGATGGTGTAGGGCCGTCCCAGGTAGGTGGCGGCGAGGTTGAAATCGCCATTTTCGACGGCTTGGCGGATGCGGGTGCTGCTGGCGATGAGGCCATCGATTTGCACGGGAGGAACGGCGGTGACGGAAAAATGGAGGCGTTGGCCAAGTTCGCGGAGGAAAGGAACGTTGCCCGTGCGATTTTTACCGAAGGCCCAGTCTTCGCCCACGCAGATTGTGTGGATCGAGGCGGCGTGAGTGGCGAGAGCGTTGATAAATGACTCCGGGCTTTGGCTGGCAAAGTGAAGATCGAAAGGAACGATGAGCACGGTGGCGACACCGAGGCTGGCGAGAAGCTGGAGTTTATGCAGGGTGGAGGTGAGGAGGCGGGGTGGATTTTCGGGACGGAGAATGCGGGCCGGGTGGGGATCGAAGGTGACTACGACGGGTGTGCCGCCGACCGATTGGGCGGCGTGGAGGGTGGCTTCGATCACGGCGCGATGACCCAAGTGGACTCCATCGAAGACGCCGATGCCGAGCGAGAGGGGGCCGGGCAGATGGGCGAGGTCGGAGATGTGGCGCAAGGTGTTCATCTGTGGAAAGCTTACGATCCGGAGGGCGTTTTGGGCGAGTTGCAGGCGACTCGTAATTTATTCGCGGAGCGCCATTTTGCTACGCTCCGCGCATCCGGGAGACTTCGGGGAGGCTGATGACTTTGGCGAGGAGATCGGGCAGGGAACCGTTTTTTAATTCATCGACAGTAACGGCGCGGTCGAGATTGAATTTCCCCGATTTGGTGCGCCGCAAGGCAGCTAAATGCGCTCCGCAGCCGAGATCGGCTCCAATATCGTGGGCATAGGTGCGGACGTAAAAACCTTTGCTGCAGACCACTCGAAAATCGATGATGGGGAGTGCGACGCGATTGATTTGATGCGCATAAACGTGGACAAAGCGGGGTTCGCGTTCGACGGTTTTACCCTGGCGGGCAAGTTTGTAGAGCGGAACACCTTTTTGTTTGATGGCGGAGACCATGGGCGGCATCTGATAAAAATCGCCGTGGTATTTGGCAAAGGCGGCTTCGATTTCCTGCTGGGATAACTCGGGCACGGGTTTGAGTTCGACGGTTTTGCCGTCGGCATCCTGGCTGTCGGTGGTTTCCCCCAATTTCATGCTGCCGACGTATTCCTTGTCTTCACTCATCAGGAGATCCTGGATTTTCGTGCCTTTGCCCAAAACAATGATGAGCAAGCCGGTGGCCAGCGGATCGAGCGTGCCGCAGTGGCCCACTTTGGTCATGTTAAAAGTGCGTCGGGAGATGGCCACCACATCGTGGGAGGTCATTTCGGAGGATTTGTCCACGAGGAGGACACCATCAAGTGTGGCTACGGATTTCATGATCGATAAATTCTAAAACCTGGCTGCGCACTTCGTTAAGCGAACCTTGCACGCGCGCACCAGCGGCAAGGATATGTCCGCCTCCACCAAAATGCTGGCAGATGGCGGCGGCGCTGACACGGGGATCTTTTGAGCGAATGCTGAGCCGGATGCGGCCCTCGGGAAGTTCTTCGAAGAAAATCGCGACGATTACGCTGTCGATGGCGCGGATGTGGTCGATGAGACCTTCGTTGTCATCGGGGATGGCTCCAATTTCGCGGGCGGCGGCCTCGGTGAGTGCGATGCTGGCGACGCGTTGATCGCTGGTGAGGAGCAGCTCGTTGAGCAGGGAGCGGAGTAATTGGATGCGGCGCAACGGGTAACTATCGTAGAGATCGCGCGAAATCCGGCCCACATCGGCTCCGCGCCGGATGAGTTCGCCGCCGATTTCGTAGGTGCGAGCGGTGGTGGCGGGATATTGAAAAGAGCCGGTATCGCTGGAGATGGCGACAAACAAATTCTCCGCAATGGCCGGGGATATGTCCCAGCCGAGAGAGGTGAACAGCTCGAAAAGAATTTGCCCGGTGGCAGGCGATTGCGCATCGATGAAATTAAGATCGCCGTAACCTGGGTTGCTGAAATGATGATCGAGATTGATCCAAAACGGGCTGCCGGCGACGGAGGCCAGCGGGGTGCCGGCGCGTTCCTTGACGGCGTTATCAAGGATAAAAACCACGTCGAACTCCTGGGGAGTAACGGGCGGCTTGGAAACGAGTTCGCCACAGGGGAGCCAGCGGAATTTTTCAAGCAGACCGTCCTCATTCCAGGCGGTGACGGTTTTGCCAAGTTTTTGCAGGGCCAAAGCGAGGGCGAGCGTGCTCCCAAGGGCGTCGCCATCGGGGCGCATGTGGCTGACGACGAGGAAGCGATTATGCCGGGCGACAGCGGCTCCGATATCGGAAAAAGTGGGGTTCACAGTGGCTTAATCCTCGTCATTCTGGTCGGATGGCACCGGATCTTCGGGGATGTCCAGCTCTTCCAAAATGGTAAAAACGCGGGTGGCGCGTTCAGTGGTGTCGTCGAATCGAAAATGGAGATGCGGCGTGTATTTGATGATGACGCGTTTGCTCATTTCTTGCTGGAGCATTTTGCGATTGGATTCGAGTTTGTTCAAGATGCTCTGGTGGTGCAGGCTTTGGGCTGAGCCACCGAGGGCGGAGATGAAAACGTGAGCTTGCTTAAGATCGGGCGTAAGATCGACATCGTTAATGGTAAGGAGCACACCGTCGAACTTAAGTTGACGCTGAATGATGTCGCTGAGTTCTCGTTTGATGAGTTCCTGAACGCGTTTAAGGCGATGGTTCATGGCGTTGGCAAATGTGTGGCGGAAGGAAGCGGTGGCAATTCGGGCCACTGCATAAAGTCCTGCCTGGGAGTAACTTAAAGCTGCTGGGCGAATTTTTCGAGGGTGTAGCACTCGATGATGTCGCCTTCTTCGTATTCGTCGTAACCGCCGAGTTTGATGCCGCATTCGAGGCCATTGCGGACTTCTTTTACCTCGTCTTTGAAACGGCGCAAAGTGGACATCGAACCGTCGAAAACAGCTTGTTTGCGGCGAACCACCCGGGCACGTCCGTTGCGCACGATCCGGCCATCGGTAACGACGCAACCAGCGACCACGCCTTTGGTGAGATCGAACAGCTTTTTGACCTCGGCATGTCCGACGATGGCTTCCCGGGTCTCGAGATCGAGCATGCCAGCCATGGCTTCCTTGACCTGATCGATCAACTCGTAAATGATGCTGAAAAGTTTGATCTGCACATTTTCCCGGCGGGCGGAATTGGCGGCGGTGTTTTCCACTTTGATGTTAAAACCGATGATGACGGCATCGGATGCGGTGCCGAGCAGGACGTCAGACTCGGTGATGGGTCCCACCGCGCTGTGAATGATGCGCAAAGTGATTTTCTTGCTTTTGATGTCGTTAAGCGAAGCGGTGACGGCTTCGAGTGAACCGTGGACATCGCATTTAAGGATGACATCGAGCTGTTTCCGCTGTTCGTCGGCCATGGCGTCGAAGAGATTTTCGAGTGTGGCACGTTGCGGGGCGGCGAGTTTGGTCTGGCGCACAGCCGTCTGACGTTCTTCACCGAGAGCTTTGGCAGCTTTTTCGGATTCCATGACGAGGAATTCGTCGCCGGAGGCAGGCACGCCGCTGAAGCCGAGCACGCGAACGGGAGTGGACGGGCCGACGGTTTTGACTTGGGCACCGGTATCGGTGGTGAGACCTTTTACCTTGCCATAAAAATTACCGCAAATGAAAGGATCGCCCAATTTAAGTTTGCCGACCTGGACGAGAACGGTGGCGGTGGGGCCGCGTCCGGTCTCGATCTGGGACTCGATAACGGTGCCACGCGCGGGCGAAGTTTCATCGGCCCGGAGTTCAGCCATTTCGGCTTCGAGCAACATGGTATCGATGAGAGTATCGACGCCAGTGCCTTTGGTGGCGGAGACAGGCACGCAAATGATGTCGCCACCCCAGTCTTCGGGTGCGAGGCCTTTATCCTGGAGTTGGGTTTTTACGCGGTCCACATTTGCGGAGGGGAGATCGATTTTATTGATGGCAACGACGATTTTTACCTTGGCCGCCTTCGCATGGCTGATCGCTTCGAGGGTCTGGGGCATGAGGCCATCGTCGGCCGCCACGACGAGCACCACGATGTCGGTGAGGTTGGCTCCACGAATGCGCATGGCGGTGAAAGCCTGGTGCCCGGGGGTGTCGAGGAAAGTGATTTTGTGTCCGTTACGTTCGACCAAATAGGCGCCGATGTGCTGGGTAATGCCGCCTGCCTCGCCAGCGGCGACGCGGGTGCGGCGGATGGCGTCCATGAGAGAGGTCTTGCCGTGATCGACGTGGCCCATAAAAGTGATGACGGGAGGGCGGGAAACGAGTTCGTCGGCTTTTTTTTCCACACGAGGTGGCGGCACCACAGCGATGGGTTCGGCCTTGTGGACGCCGCCGCCTTTTTCGCGTTTTTCGACCTCGAAAATGGCACCGTGAAGTTTGCAAACCGCTTGGGCGGTATCCGGCTCGATGGTTTGATTGATGTTGGCAAAAATCCCCATCGTCATGAGATCTTTAATGACCTCGAAGGGGCGCAATTTCAATTGCGTGGCCAATTCCTTGACGATGATCGGCGGCTTGATGTGGATGATGACTTCACCGGTCTCGGTCATTTCGGGCTCCGACTCGGGGGCGACGCTCTGGGTCGTGGCTGTCGCCGGAACGGGTTTGGGTGCCGGGACGGGCGTGGTGCTCGACGGCAAAATCTTGGAAATGGGGGTAAACGCAGCCCGACGCGAGTCTTCGGATCGAGCAGGTTTAGCCGGCTTTTGATCGATTAGTGAAACAGCTTCGGCCTTGGGAGCGGGAGCGACAGGCTTGGGCTTGGATTCCGTCGCGGCGACAGGAGCAGGAGTCGGAGCGACCCCGATGCGCACCGTGGGCTTGATGCTATCGGAGGTAAGGATTTTTTTCTTTTTGGGGCTAATTAGATCTTCGGCGACTATGGGAACGACAGGTTTGGGTGGCTGCACGACAGGAGCGACTTCATCCACCGGGGCAGGTTTGCGTGTTTTGAGATCGGTTTTTTTTCCGTTCGTCGATCTGCCTGTGGATTTAGTCGGGGCACTGGGTTTGGTGGTTGCTCGTGTGGCCATTCAGAAAAATTAGGTAAAAGTAAGTGCTGTTTCATGCTGCCACCGGTTGAGATGGTAGCGGGTTTATTCGCCGCGCGCTTTTTTGGCGGCTGCTAAAATGGGCGCGGCGTCTTCGGGATCGATCCCGAGGATGTCGGCAATGTCGGTAGCTTCCAATTCGGCTAAAAGCTCGATGGAGCTGGCACCGCCCGTTACCAGTTGACGGGCAACGACTTCCGTAATGCCCAACGGTTCGGTAAGGGCTTTGGAAGCGGCGGCGACGCGATTTTCGAAGACATCGGCGGCGGATTCGCCTTTGGAAATGTTGATTTCCCAACCAGTGAGGCGGGAGGTAAGACGGGCGTTCTGGCCTCGTTTGCCGATGGCGAGGGAAAGTTGATCCTCATCCACCGTGATTTGCATGGCTTTGCGGGTCTCGTCGATCTGGATATTTTTGATTTTAGCTGGTTTGAGAGCTTCCAAAACAAATTCCTTGGGATCGGCGCTCCAGCGAATGATATCGACTTTTTCGTTGTTAAGCTCGCGAACGATATTTTTGACGCGGGCACCCCGCATTCCGACGCAGGAGCCAACGGGATCGACTTTATCGATGGCGCTGTGGACGGCGACTTTGGCGCGGAAGCCGGCTTCGCGAGCGATGGCTTTAATTTCCACTGTGCGATCTGCGATTTCGCTAACTTCGAGTTCGAAAAGTCGGCGGATAAAGTTGGGATGGCTGCGGGAAAGAATGATTTCGGGGCCGCGGGCACCGTTTTCCACGGCGACGACGTAGGCGCGAATGCGATCTCCGATGTTATAATCTTCCGTCGTCACTCGTTCGCGTTGCGGCATGATGGCTTCGAATTTACCGAGATCGACAATGACATCGGAGCGTTCGAAACGGCGGACGGTGCCGCTGACGATTTCGCCGGCGCGATCTTTAAATTCGTCGTAAAGATTTTCTTTTTCGGCCAGACGAATACGTTGCAACATGGTCTGGCGACAAGTCTGGGCAGCGACGCGTCCGAAATTTTTCGGGGTGACTTCGACTTCCAAGACATCGCCGACTTTAATGTCTTTTTTGACGCGCAGAGCTTTGGCGAGGGAAATTTGGTCGTGCTCGTTGAGGACTGGATCGGATACGATGAGGTTGGCCAAAGCGCGGATTTCGCCAGTTTTGGGATCGATTTCGATGCGCATTTCGCGCGCCGGCCCGACAGAACGCCGCGATGCCGAAAGCAAGGCTGTCTGCAACGCTTCGAGAACGACTTCGCGATTAATTCCCTTATCGCGTTCCAGATGATCAATGTAGGCTATTAACTCGCTGTTCATAAAAAAATTTTGTGTTGAGACAAAAAAGAGTGGGACACCGTTCCCACTCTGCATTCTCGGATAACTAGCCCATAACATACCGTTTCCCGGCGAAGGCGTCAAGCAATGATGCGCCCGCCTTTAGTTTCTGCGCAGCAAGGCGATGGCGGCTGCGCGATCTGTGGCGGAAAAGACGGAACTACCAGCGACGAGAATGCTCGCCCCGGCATCGCGACAAAGGCGCGCCGTGTCGGCCTGGATGCCGCCATCGACTTGAATCGGCCACCGATACCCCAATTTTTCCCGCCAGTTAGCCGCGGCGGTGATTTTTTCCAGCGATGCGGGGATGAAAGCCTGCCCGCCAAACCCAGGATGCACCGTCATAATCAGCAAAAGATCGATGTGCTCCAAAAACGGCGCAGCATCCGGAAAAGGCGTCCCGGGGCTGATGGCCAGACCGGCGCTAAGTCCGGCAGCGCGAATGCGTTGCAAAGTTTCGCCCACCGGATGCGTGGCTTCGAGGTGGACGGTGATGTTTTTGGCGTGGGGAAGAAAGCGATCCAGAAAATGGTCCGGCCGGGAAATCATCAGATGCACATCGGTGGGCACAGTCGCGATTTTGTGCGTGGCGGCCACGAAGGCAGGGCCAAAAGAGATATTATCGACGAAATGACCATCCATGACATCGAGATGCAACCAATCGGCACCGGCGGCCTCCACCGATTGGATTTCTTCTGCGAGCCGGCTGAAGTCTGAAGCCAGCAAACTGGGCGCGACGAGAGTGGGATACATCGTCCACTATTAAAGCGGATGCGTAATGGTGTCGCAATCCGAAAAATGCGTGTCTATTTATTTCTCCATGTGGAACGAAGAACCGATCATCGACCTGGCAAGCGATCAGTATTTTATGGGAGAAGCATTGCGGCAGGCGTGGCGTGCTGCGGAGGCCGATGAAGTGCCGGTGGGCGCAGTGGTCGTTCGCGAAGGTCGGATCATTGCCCGCGCGGCGAATCAGGTCGAGACGCTCAAGGATGCCACCGCCCATGCCGAGATGCTGGCCATTACCCAGGCAGAAAGCGTGGTGGACGACTGGCGGCTGACCGATTGCGATCTTTATGTGACGAAAGAACCCTGCCCGATGTGCGCCGGGGCGATTGTGCATGCGCGGTTGCGGCGGGTGATTTTTGGGTGCGGCGATGCCAAGGGTGGCGCGGCGGGTGGGCTGTTGAATTTGTTGCAAATGCCGCAGCTCAATCATCGCTGCCAGATCACGTCGGGAGTGCGGGAAGACGAATGCAAAGGGGTGTTGCGCAGTTTTTTTCTGGAAAAACGGGCGACGGCCAGGGAGGAAAAGCGCGATGCCTGAGCTGGCTGAGGTGGAATTTTTTCGGAAACGCTGGTCAGCGGGGATTGGCGGACGCGTGGACCGGGTGCATGTGCATGGGACGAAGCGGATTTTTCGGGGCGAGGCAGTTGAAAAATTGCCTGCGGTGCTGACGGACGCGGTGCTGGTGGATTCGGAACGGAAAGCGAAGCAGATGTTGTTTCGCTTATCCACGGCGACTTTGGGGATTCATCTTGGCATGACTGGTGAGCTGCTCGTGGCCGGGGCGGATTTCGTGCCGGGAAAACACGATCATCTGGTGATCTATCAAAGGGAGCGGGCGTTGATTTTTCGCGATCCGCGTTTATTTGGGCGGGTGCGTTTTACGTTGGGAACCGACGACCCGGCGTGGTGGAAGGTTTTGCCGGAGGAACTCACGGCGCGTTCGTTTACGAAGGCCCGCCTGAGAGAGGTGCTCCAGCGCAGAGGCAAGGCACCGTTAAAAGCGGTTTTGCTGATGCAGGAATTTTTCCCGGGAATAGGTAATTGGATGGCGGATGAAATACTCTGGCGCGGAGGATTTTTGCCAGATCGACGATCCGGGACGCTGACCGAGCTGGAAATCGCACGACTTTATCGCGAGATTCGAGAGGTGGTAAAAATCTCGCTTAAAACCATCGGCAACAGCACGGGCGAAACGTTCGGCGAACCTCCCCGGGGCTGGCTTTTCCACGAACGTTGGACGGCCAAGGGGTGCTGTCCAAAACATGGAGTGACGCTGAATACCGCCACCGTCGGTGGGAGAACGACGCGCTGGTGTGGAATTTGCCAACCGATCTGCAAACTGATGTAATTCCAAAAGTCAAGGGTTGCTAGTGGCCCGCAAACTGCTCTTTTAATTTTCAATTTTATGTCTTCAGAGTCTGCCAGCTCCAAAAAACACACCCGCCAGAAAGCTTTTCTCCCTGAATTACCGGCCAGCTTGCAAGTCGATGAGTCTGTTTTGGCTCTCAAACGACTGCAAATGGATGCGATTCTCGTCGCCATGGCTCGCAGCCATGCGAATGTGAGCGATCTCTTTTTTGTGGTCGGTCATCCGCCGCATGTCGAATTGGACGGATTTATCCACGCCTTGGAAACCGATCCTCCACATACGGCATTGAGTGCCGAGCAAATCGAGGAAATGTTTTTCCTCATGACTGGTGGCGAAGATCGTCTCGCTTGGGATTATCATTCCCTGGGGTCGTGCGATTTCAGTTACTCAGTGAGCATGGCTCGCTTCCGGGTAAATTATTTTCGACGCAACAATCATCCTGCGATGGTTCTTCGCAAATTACCCGCCACGGTGCCATCGATCTCCGAACTCAATCTTCCTCCGGTTTTTTCCCAGATTATTCGCGAAAAAAATGGCCTGATTCTGGTCACCGGACGGACCGGGCACGGCAAAACGACCACCCTGGCCGCTCTCATCGATGAGCTAAACTCGAACTCCGCCATTCACGTCGTCACTCTGGAGGATCCCATCGAATTCGTGCACCCGATCAAGCGCTCAATCATCAGCCAGCGCGAATTAGGTCGCGATTTTCACGATTTTTCCACCGGCCTTAGAGCTTCGCTGCGACAATCGCCCAAGGTAATTCTCATCGGCGAAATTCGAGATCGCGACACCATCGAAATCGCCCTCACCGCCGCCGAAACCGGACATCTCGTTCTCGGCACCCTGCACACCATCGATGCCGGACAATCCATCGGACGCATCCTCGGGATGTTCGACAAGGATGAGGAAGTCCTGGTGCGTCAACGACTTACCGATACCCTGCGCTGGGTCGTCAGCCAGCGTCTGGTCACCAAAATCGGCGGGGGACGGCACCTTCTCACCGAAGTGATGGGCCACAATCTCAGCACTCGCGAGGCCATTTTAACCGGAGAAAAAGAAGGCCGCAGCTTTGCAGAAATCATTGCCTCCTGCCACACGCAGGGCTGGCATACCTTCGATCAACAAATCCTTGAAGCCTTCCGCGAAGGCTGGATCACCGAGGACACCGCCTTGCTATACTCCAATCAAAAAACCCGCCTTAGCAAGGAATTCGATTCGTTGCGCAAAGAGCGCGAATTTGCCGAGAGCAAACCGGGCGATTCGGGCCTGCGCCTGGATGGGCCAGTTCTTAGAGCGCGAGTGTAGAGCCGGTGAGTAACCGATAGGCTTCACGATATTTTTCAGCCGTTTTTAATACCACTTCCTCAGGTAAAATCGGGGCTGGCGGGGTCTTGTCCCAGGCAAGTGTCTCCAGGTAATCGCGCACGAATTGCTTATCATAACTCGGCGGATTCGCCCCCGGCGCCCAACTCGCGGCAGGCCAGAAACGCGAGGAATCGGGCGTCAAACATTCATCGATCAAAATCAATTCGTCTCCCAATAACCCAAATTCAAACTTGGTGTCGGCAATAATAATTCCTTTCTCTGCCGCGATGGCCAGACCCGACGTGTAAATCGCCAAACTGGCCGCCCGCACCTTCTCGGCCAGCGATTTTCCGAGTAACTCAACGCACTGCCCCCAATCGATATTTTCATCGTGCCCCTTCGCCGCTTTGGTCGAAGGGGTAAATAGCGGCGCCGGCAGCAGATCGGCATTTTGCAAGCCGGGAGGTAACGGATGCCCGCCCACGGTGCGGCAGGTCTGATATTCTTTCCAGCCCGATCCAGCCAGATACCCGCGAACCACGCATTCCACGGGGAGAGGCCGCGTTTTTTTCACCAACATGGAACGCCCTGCCAACTGATCCGCAAAAGGCTTTAATTCCTTGGGAAAATCCTCCATCGCGTCGCTGATAAAATGATTCGGCACCTGCGGAAATTGCGCAAACCACCAACGGCTGAGCTGGGTCAGGACCGCGCCTTTTCCTGGTATCCCATTGGGAAAAACGCAGTCGAAGGCCGACAACCGGTCGGTCGCCACGAGGAGGATTTCATCGCCCAGATCGAAGACTTCGCGCACTTTGCCAGAGCAAAGTTTCGTTACACCGGGGAGATCGCAGGCCAGAAGAGTCATGCCCCTAAAATGCGAAAAACCCATCCGCCTGCAAAGCACAATCCCATCCGCTTTTTTCCTTCCGGGCGAACAACGATTCCCTCCACTGTAATATCACCGTATTTTTTCATTCCAGCGTTTGCAATCAAGCGTGCATCACTTAATTTCCGCGCATGACTGACTCTTGGGATATTCCCTCCGCCATTTCCCTTTATAATATCGACCGCTGGAGCACGGGGTATTTTTCGATCAATGCCAAGGGCCACGTCGAGGTAATGCCGACCCGCGAGAAAGAAAAATCCATCGACATCATGGAGGTCATCGATGATGCGAAAAGTCGCGGCCTCACCTTTCCCATGGTGATACGTTTTCAGGATTTGTTGCGTCACCGGGTCGAGACGATCAACAAGGCTTTTAACGACGCCATCCGCGATTCCGCGTATCAAGGCATTTATAACGGAGTGTTCCCGATCAAGGTGAATCAGCTCCGCGAAGTGGTCGAAGAAATCGTCGATGCCGGTTTGCCCTTTCATTTCGGACTCGAAGCCGGCTCCAAGCCCGAGTTACTCGCCGCCCTGGCTGCGCACAAAGATCCCGAGAGCCTCATTATTTGCAACGGATATAAGGATCCCGCCTTCATCCAGATCGCCCTGCTTGGCTTGCGCCTGGGAAAAAAAGTCATCATGGTCGTCGAAAAACTGGAGGAAGTGCGGCAAATCCTCACTGTTTCCAAAGAACTCGGCATCGAACCCATGATCGGTCTGCGCGTGCGTCTCCAGGCCAAAGGCTCCGGCAAATGGGCCACCAGCGGAGGCGAAAACGCCAAATTCGGCCTTTCCACCGCCGATCTCGTCGAGGCTTCCACTCTTCTCAAAAAAGAAGGTCTCGCCCACTGTCTGCGCCTCGTCCATTTCCATGTCGGCTCCCAGGTGCCCGATATCGGCGTCATCAAACGCGCCGTGCGCGAAGCTGCCCGCTTTTACGCCAAACTCGCCAAAATGGGCCACACCATGGGCTACATCGACGTCGGCGGCGGCCTCGGCATCGATTACGACGGCTCCCGCACCGCCTTCGACAGTTCGATGAATTACAGCACCCAGGAATACGCCCGCGACATCGTTTACAACATTATGGAAGTCTGCGATTCCGAATCCGTCACGCATCCCACCATTGTCAGCGAAAGCGGACGCGCCATCGTCGCGCATCACAGCATTTTGCTGGTCGAAGCCTTTGGTTCCATCGAAAAAAGCAAATCCACCGTCGCCGTGGAAACCGAGGCCGACGATCCCAAGCAAGTCGCCGACATTCTCGAAATCCAGCGCGCTCTTTCCCGCCAAAACCGCATGGAAAGCCTGCACGACGCCCAACAAATCCGCGAGCAAGCCCAATCCATGTTTGATCTCGGCCTGCTCGAACTTGAGCACAAAGCCAAGATCGACACTGTTTATTGGCAGATCGCCAGCGAAATCGTCAGCCATAACAAAGGGCTGCGCTACGTCCCCGAGGAAGTCAAAGACCTGGAAACCGCTCTCGGCGATCAATACCTCTGCAATTTCTCCGTTTTCCAATCTCTCCTCGATCACTGGGCTCTGGGACAGCTCTTTCCCATCATGCCGATCCATCGTCTCGATCAACCGCCCGAACGCAGCGGCACCCTGGTCGATATCACCTGCGATTCCGACGGTAAAATCAGTAAATTCATCGATCTCGAAGACGTCAAAGGCATGCTCCCGCTGCATAAATTGCAACCTGGGCAGCCCTATTACCTCGGCTTTTTTCTCATGGGCGCCTACCAGGACATCATGGGCGATATGCACAACCTTTTTGGTCGGGTCAACGAAGCTCACGTCTTCCTCGACGAGGATGAGGAAGATGGTTTTTACATCGAAGAAACCATCGCCGGCAGCACCATCGGCAACGTGCTCGGGATGACGCAATGGGACACCAACGAACTCGTCCGCCTGGTCAAAGTCCAGGTCGATACCGCCATTAAAACGGATCGCCTCAAGCCCAACGAAGCCATGCGTCTGCTCGGTCATTACGAAAAAGGGTTGAAGGATTACACTTACCTCACTTTCCCAGAAACGGCTTGACCTGATTGCTTCCGCTTTCGTTTTTTCGCGCAATTAAACTGTTCCAAGTATAATAGCTTGGTGTTTTGACGGGTTTCTTTCATAAATCATCTCCCCCCAATGAAAAACATCCTCCCCTTTGTCGTTGTCTTCGTTTCACTGATCTCATTTCCTGCTTTCGCCGTCGATTTCGCTGGGAACGGCAATGGCGGTTTCGGCGGTGTGATCGGCGCAGGCCAGCTCACCCTCACCGATGATGGCTCGACTCTCTCCGGAGTCATTACGCGTGGCACTGATAATTTCAACGATGCCTTCGTCATTTATATCGATTCCGAGGCAAGCGGGTTTACCAGCACGGCGACTTTTACCGATACCGCAGATCTCAATCGTGCATCCGTCTCTGCTTTCAACGGAACGAATCGGGCCACGATCAATCTCCCCATTGCCGCAGATTATGCCATCTCATTCATTCCCACCGTCTTTAGTGGAGTCTGGAAGCTCAACAACGCTAACAATTTTACTTTCCAGCAAGCAGTCTCCCTTTCTCCCGGCACCAATAATGCCACGAGCTACACCTTCAGTCTTTCCGTCGCCAGCATGGGCCTTACACCGAATAGCGGCCAGTCGTTTTCCTTCGTCGCGACTTATTTGAATCCCACTTCTGCTTTTCTTTCCAACGAAACACTTAGCGGCATCACAGGCTCGGGCGGTCCCAACCCTGGTTCCAATACCACGACCACGCTGGCAGGCAGCCTCAACTACACCATCATCCCCGAACCATCTTCCATCGCGCTTGCCATTCTCGGCATCGCCGGCTCGCTTGCCCTCTTTCGGCATCGGAAAAAATAATCACCCAATTTAGTTTCCATCTTTTCCTTAAAAAAGGGCGATTCGCGAGGATCGCCTTTTTCTTTTCCAGCCAACCCCCAAATAAAATGGCTTCCAAGCCGTCGCCGCAATCGTTTTAGTTGGGGCATGGAACAACCTAAAGTGATCATCATCGGCGGTGGCTTCGCCGGACTTTCCGTAGCCAAAGGTCTGACTAACAAAAAACTCGACATCACCCTCATCGACCGGACCAATCATCACCTTTTCCAGCCTCTTCTTTACCAAGTCGCCACTGCCGGTCTCTCCCCAGCCAATATCGCCCAACCTCTGCGCTACGTCCTCCGCGAGGCAAAAAACGTCCGCGTCCTGTGGTCCGACGTCACCCAGATCGATGTCGCCGAAAAACGCGTTGTCACCCACGAGGAAACCCACACTTACGATTACCTCGTCGTCGCCGCCGGAGCACGCCACTCCTATTTCGGACATCCCGAATGGGAAACCTTCGCTCCCGGACTCAAAACCCTCGAAGATGCCATCGAATTGCGCCGCCGCATTCTCACCGCTTTCGAGAACGCCGAAAAAGCCACTTCCAAAGCGGAACAACAAGCTGCTCTTACTTTCGTCGTCATCGGCGGTGGCCCCACCGGAGTCGAAATGGCCGGGGCCATCAGCGAACTCGCCCATCAAGCTCTCAAACGCGATTTTCGCTCCATCGACCCCTCGCTTACCCGCGTCATCCTGATCGACGCCGCCCCCCGCGTCCTGCCCACGTTTGCCGAAGATCTCTCCGCTGCCGCCTTCGACGATCTCGCCGAACTCGGAGTCGATGTCCGCGTCGGCAAAATCGTCACCCAGATCGATGCCGACGGCCTCGTTTTCGATAGTGAACGCATCGATACCCACACCATCATCTGGGCCGCCGGCAACGCCGCCTCGCCCCTCGGTAAAATGCTCGGCGCCGAGACCGACCGTGCCGGACGCGTCATCGTGCAACCCGACCTCTCCATCGCCGGCCATCGCGAAGTCTTCGTTCTCGGCGACATGGCCAGTTTCGCCCACCGGAACGGCGCTCCCCTGCCCGGCGTCTCCCCCGTCGCCCTGCAAATGGGCGTGCACGCCGCCGCCAACATCCTCGCTCTTACCCGTGGCCGCCCCACCACTCCTTTCAAATACTGGGATAAAGGCAGCATGGCGACCATCGGACGCAACCGTGCCGTGGCCGATCTGCATTTTGTTAAATTCACCGGCTTCATCGCCTGGCTGGCCTGGCTTTTCGTCCACCTCGCCTTCCTTGTCGGTCTGCGCAATCAATTCCTCGTTTTTGCCCAATGGATTTACTCCTATTTCACCTTTGGCAAAGCCGCCCGCCTCATTACCGGCTCCTTTACCCCAGCCGTGGCTCCGCCCGTAAAAACCTAAATCCGCATTCCCCGCGAGATTTAGGCGGACTTTAGCCCGGTTTCGGGTTAGTCTCGCAAAATGCAGAAAAAACTATTTACCGAACTCGGCCTGTCTCCAGAGTTGCTCAAGGCCATCGACAAAGTCGGTTACGAAGAAGCTTCCCCCATCCAATCCGCCGCCATCCCCGTGCTCCTCACTGGCGTCGATGTCGTGGGTCAATCCCAGACTGGCTCGGGTAAAACCGCCGCTTTCGGCGTCCCAGCCATCGAAGCCGTCGATGGCGATCTCAAAGCCCCCCAAGTCCTCATCCTTTGCCCCACCCGGGAACTCGCCATCCAGGTCGCCGAGGAAATCGCCCGGCTCGCCGCTTTCAAACGCGGCGTCCGCGAACTCCCCATCTACGGCGGACAATCCTACGAACGCCAGTTCCGCGGCCTCCAAAACGGTGCCCAAATCATCATCGGCACCCCCGGACGCGTGATGGATCACCTCGAACGCAAATCGCTCCGCCTCGATGCCCTTAAAATGATCATCCTCGACGAGGCCGACCGCATGTTGGACATGGGTTTCGTCGATGACATTCGCACCATCCTCAAACAAGCCCCCGCCGAGCGTCAGACCGTCTTTTTTTCCGCCACGTTGCCCAAACCGATCCAGGATCTCATCCGCACCTTCACGAAAAACCCGACCAGCGTCAAAATCGAGTCCAAAGAACTCACCGTGCCGCAAATCGAGCAAGTCTATTACGAAGTGGATCGCCGCTCGAAACTCGAAGTTCTTTGCCGCTTGATCGATCTGCAAGACATCAAATTTGGCATCATTTTTTGCGCCACGAAAATGATGTGCGACGAACTCACCGATCATCTCGTCGCCCGCGGTTATTCCGCCGATAAACTTCACGGCGACATCTCCCAAGCTTTCCGCGAACGGGTGATGAATAAATTCCGCAAGCGCAACATCGAGTTTCTCGTCGCCACCGACGTCGCCGCCCGTGGTCTGGACGTGGACGACATCGAAGTCGTCTTCAACTACGATCTGCCCCACGACGGCGAAGATTACGTTCATCGCATTGGCCGCACCGGACGCGCCGGACGCTCTGGCCGGGCGATTACCTTCGTTGCCGGTCGCGAAATCTACAAACTGCAAAACATCCAACGTTTCACCAAGGGAGTGATCCGCCGCGAAAAAATACCCTCAGCCGATGAGGTGGATGTCAAACGCGTCAACGTCTTCTTCGACACCCTCCGCGAAGCACTCGAAAGTGGTAAATACAAGAAACACGACGATCTCATCGACCGGTTGCTGGCTCAAAATCACAGTCCCACCGACATCGCCTCGGCTCTCATTCACCTGCTCAACGCCGATAAAAAGCAAACTCCCGAACCCATTTTTGAAGATCGCCCCCAGCGCCCTGCAGGTCGCGACAACAGCGGCGGCGCACGTCCTGCCCCAGGCGGACGCGGCGATTATCCTCCCTACGAACCCCGTTCCACCGCGCCCAATCGACGGGAACGTCGCGCCGAGGGACCGGCCTTTGATCGCGATTCTTTCGAGGATCGTGCACCGTCGCGCCGCCGTAAAAACATGGAAAATGCCGAGGCGCTTTCCCACGAACCTGGCATGACCCGCCTGCGCTTCAATCTCGGACGCGAAGACGGTGTTCACCCGGGAGATTTCGTCGGAGTCATTGCCGGCGCTTCCAAAATCCCCAAAGCCAGCATTGGTGCGATTATTTTGCAGGATCACCACACCTTGATCGACCTCGCCGAGAGCCATCTCGGTGCCGTCCTAAAAAAACTCAACGGCATCGATTTCAAAGGCAAAAAACTAACCGTCGTCGTCTCAGGTTAGGAATCATCCGCAAGGGGAGCACACGCGACTCGCGTGTAGTTTTCGGCGACTCGCCGAAAACACCCCCCCAACCGGCGAAAGCCGCATACTAACATCAAGAATGAAAAGTTTCCCTTCCAGCACAGAGCCATCACACACCAAATAAGTCCCATAGGCCCAATAGGCCCCATAGGTCCCATAAGTCCCATTTCCGCCCCTCTTTCCAGGCGGTGCCCCCATCCCCTTACAATCGATGGGAAAAATTATCTTTCGGCCCCACCGATTCGACAAAGGCTACTAACAAAGCCACCGTTTTTTCCACATCATCCAGGCTGGCCATTTCCACAATGCTATGCATGTAGCGAAGTGGCAGGCTCACCAGTGCGCAGGGGATGCCGTCGCGCGAGGTAAAGATAACATCCGTATCCGTGCCGCTATAACGCGAACTACTTTCATGCTGGATCGGGATTTTCTCCCGGGCAGCCGCCTTTAACAGTTTGGCGATCACCAACGGATGATTCGCCGTGCCATGCGTAATGCTGGGACCTTTTCCCAAGCCCACTTCGCCATGGGTCGCATGATCGATCCCCGGTGTGTCGGTCGCATGGGTGACATCGAGCACAATGCATAGATCGGGCTGGAGACGATGCGTCACCATCCTGGCACCGTTCCCGCCGATTTCCTCCTGCACCGCATTTACCGCAACCACCGTGGAGGCAGGTTTTTTACGTTTCTTGCTCAGGCGCTCCAGCACCTGACTCAAAATAAATCCGCCGAGACGATTATCCAGGGCACGCCCTACAATCCGATTTTTTCCAAAGAGCATCGCTCCATCGGCATAGACCGCCGGATGTCCCACCCGCAGGCCGAGCGCGAGGACTTCCTTGGCCGAGCTGGCTCCCACGTCCACGTAAAGCTCGTGAATCTTGGGCGCCTTCTCATCGGCCAGGGCAAACTTACGCAAATGAATCGCGGTGTTACCGATAATGCCATCGACGAGACCGTCGTCGCCGAGGATTTTAATCCTGCGTCCGCGCGCTGTCGCCGTATCGGAACCGCCCACCCGGTCGATGCGCAGCCAGCCCTCCTTGGTAATGTGTTTGACGATGAAACCGATCTCGTCGGCATGGGCTTCGAGCATGATGGTGCGCGCTCCCGGGGTGGCCGATTCCAGCGTGGCCCAGGTATTGCCATAGACGTCGTTTTCCACCTTGCCGGCATAAGCACTCACATAGGAGGCCCACTTGCGTTGTCCCTCCATCTCAAACCCCGTGGGGCTGGGTGTGTCTAACAAATCGAATAAAAAAGTCTGCGCCGCGGTGTTCATGTTAGTAGATGACTAGTTAAGCCGCTGTGGATAATCGCCCCGGGTCACCAGCGCCTGGATGCTCGACACCGTTTCCGCCTTGTCTTCGGGATAGGTAATCCCAAACCACGGAGAGGCAGACGAGCGCACACGACAGACGGCACCTTTTTCCTTTATAAGGGCATCGACCGCCGAGGGGATGTAAAATTCCGCCTTGGGATTACCCGTGTTGGTTTCTAAAAAACGGGCAAAAAGAATTTGAAAATCGGCGAAAACCTCCGCGCCAAAACCCCACATGTTCATCGAAACGATGGCTGCGGGATCGAGCGGAACGGGGGAACCACTATCCATCGCCTGCGCACCACCGGCGCCGTCGGGTTCGATTTTTGTTACCTCCACGACTTCCTCCAGATTGCCGTCCACCGCCACCTTGCACACTCCACGCGAGACCGTGCCATTCGCCGACAAGGTTTTCAATAAATCGAACCCGATGAGAACCTGCGTGTTGGCCGGCAGATCGTGCAGGCTTTCCGCCAGCACCCGGTAGGAATCTTCCCCGTAAAAATCGTCCGCATTGATCACTCCAAACGGACCGGCAATGGCATGACGCGCCGCCTGCACGGCATGGCACGTGCCCCAGGGCTTTACGCGGTCGGGCGGCAATGAAAAGCCTGCGGGCAGATCGGTTAGCTCCTGAAAAACAAACTCGACTTGCAGATCGGGAGTTAAAAATTCCGCAAAATGTTCCCGCAAAGGCTGTTCCAGTTCCGGGCGAATCACTAGCACCACGCGACTGAACCCCGCCCGCAACGCATCAAAAATCGAATAATCCAGGATCACCTCGCCATTGGGGCCGACGGGGGCAATTTGTTTGAAACCGCCATACCGGCTTCCCAGACCGGCGGCAAGAACGAGCAACGTAAGAGGCTGTGGAGGCTGTGTTGACATGATGGAAAAATCTCGTCGGGTTTCATCGGCGAGTCGAGAGGGAAGTTTACGGCGGTTCCCGTTTCCCAAAAAGCAGTGTTTTCCGCAACATCAGCCCGCGACTTTGGCCGCCGCCTCCTTCTCGCGCGCAGAGTTCGCCGTAAATACCACCCAAAGAAATTCCGCCTCGGGATAGTGCCTTTGCAAATGCAGCATCGTCCCGCCACACCCGATCTCAATATCATCCGGGTGCCCCCCCAAAAGCAGGATCCGTCGCAATGGTGCGGCAGCCAAAAAGGCAGGCAGGATGATTTTACCCGATAAACAACGGGCGAATGTGACGCTCAAAGAGGTTGTGCGTCACACATTTCGACACCGTCGCCCGCGCGGCATCCACCGCTTCGAGATATTCCTCGCCCAACTCGGCGGCGATCTTGAAACTCACGTGCACCAGTTGTCGCAGCGAGGGGTTAAAACGCGGATCGGTCGGCTCATGCGAGAGCGCGGCGGCAAGACTTTCGCCGTCCCAACCCGCCACCGTCTCCGGCGTGGGCAGATCCCCGCGCACAATGTCGATCACCGTGGCGTAGGGCTGGCTGAGTTCATCGATCCGCTCGTATGCCTGGGTGATGATTTTTTTGGCCACAACCAGGCTTTGAACGTCCGCGAGAGCAAGGCCGATGACTTCCTCCAGCCAGGTGGTGCCCGCTGTTTTAAGGTGCAAACCGGCATCGTGTTTGTGCAAAACCTGACGAATCGGACCGTAAAGCGAGAATTTATCGCTGCCCGAGTGAACGCTAATTTTCAGCCCTTGGGGGAGCTTGAATTCTGCCACGGCGACACGAATCGCGGCCAGATCCTGCTCGAATTCCCGGATAAACCGGGCCACGTCGCCGACATAATCGACGCCTTTGTTAAAGCGTCCGGTGAATTTGGGTGCAATCGTGCCCACCTGCACACCCTCACCGGCCAGCGCGCCGAGAATTAAAAAAAGATCGAGCGGAGATTGGGCGGTTGCGGCTTCGTCGGTCGAAACCTCGGCCACGAAATTTTCCGCACCACGCGCCTTGGCAATGTGACGGTAAATTTTTCCCGCCTCGCGGATGGCATAAGCGTATTGCTCCAGAAACTGCTCCACCGTGGCGGCATCGACAGGTTCCTCGCGCCCCAATTCGGGGAACGAACGTCCCACCAGCGAACTCAGAAAACCGCGCACCGCAGCACTTTCTCCGGCGGTGGCGGGGTGCCCGATAAAATCGGCGACGTCAATCGTATAAAAATCGCAATGAGGAAGAAAGCGGTCCACGTTTTTTAGCCCGATATGATCGGCATCGAGATGCCAGGGGTGGGTCCACCCGGCGGCGGCGACCGCTGCAGCAGCGGCGACCTGGGTGTCGGCGGGGGTACTGCCGATGAGCGTGTGTTCGCGATTGGATTTGTTCCAGACGGGAATCACTTCCACGCCCAGACGGGAGGCTTGTTGCAAGGCAGCGAGCTGGGCCACGCCTTCGCGCCCAAAACGATCCCCAACACCGAGGGTAAATTTTTCAAGAATCATAGCTGCCGACAAACTATGTCGGCAAACGTCCCGTGGTCATTAAAAAAATTCCATTTTAAGGAATGGCTTTGGCGCGCTTCAACCAAAGCTTTAGACCGCCTTCACCGCTTCGACCATGGGACGCACGAAGGCGGCGATTTTTTCACCCAGATCGGGTGCCGTCGCGTGTTCCTGGATGCGTTTGACGATGGCACTGCCCACCACCACGGCATCCCCGGCGGAGGCGACTTCCGCTGCCTGGGCCGGATTTGACACGCCAAATCCCACTGCAATCGGCAGGTTCGTGGTCGAGCGAATCAAGGCCACCCGCTCCGGCAGAGCCGTGGCGACACTGCTTTGTTCACCCGTGACACCTTCGCGCGAGACGTAATAAATAAAACCCTGACCCGCCGCCGTAATCCTGGCAATTCGCGCCGCCGGGGTGGTCGGGGCAATCAATAAAATGCGCTGCAACCCCGCCGCCTCGTTCAAGCCCGCATTGCGCCGCGCCTCATCGGGCGGCAGATCGAGCAGGAGCAAACCGTCCACCCCGGCGGCCGCGGCATCGGCATGGAATCGGGCAAATCCGTGGTTAAGCACCGGATTGAGATAAGAATAAATCACGATGGGAAGCTGCGAAGTCTGACGAAACTCAGCGATCATTGCCAGTAACTTGGGGATGGTCGTGCCCGATTCCAGGGCGCGCTGGGCACTGAGCTGATTGGCGATGCCGTCGGCCAGCGGATCAGAAAAAGGAAGACCGATCTCGAGCAGATCGATCCCCGCACTTTCCAGGGCATGAGCAACGGTGAGGGTGCGCGGCAAATCAGGATCGCCCCCGGTGATGTAAGCGATAAAGCCCTTTTGCGAGGCGGCGCGGAGGCGGTTGAAGGTATCGTCGATGCGGGTGCTCATAGTTCGGATTGCCATTTTAAACACATTCGCCGACCCACTTGCCAGCACTCCCTTGATATTAAAAAAATTCGCTACCTTCCAATGGAAAATGATCCGTCAGCCAGGGCGCCATCAGGGCGGCTTTTGAGCCGAAGCCATTGCAAACTCCCGTCCTGGTATCCAGCATCCGCGCCACAGGTCGGGCATCCTGCAAAATCGGTCGTATTCCCGCCTGAATGTCCACCACGGTATAGGGCAGCGTGATCAAGGCGCTGAGCTTTTCCTCCAGCCAGGCCCGTCCAGCCGCCGTGGGTTGCAACGTCAGATCGTCCCACTCGTAAGTCGCTCCCACCCGAAATAAATTCTCCCCAAGCGGAATCACAAAAATGCCGCGCAACAGAATATCCTTGAGAGGCAGACCGGGAATTTGCACGGTAAGAATTTCGCCCTTGGCCGGTTTCCAGGGCAATCCCGCAGCGCCATAGCCGGTGCAAAAAATCACGCGTTCGTGGGCGGGCAGCGGACCGTTTTTTTCGATTTCAACAATACGCAGACCCGGCGGCGGATGATCCAGCCCGTGTTCCAGCCAGGGCCGCAGGTTTACCCAGCCACCTCCTCGGAAAATAAGGCCGCCCAAGGTGTGACGCACCCCTTCGATCCCGGGGTCGCCCGCAAATTCGCCTTCCAGCCACTGCGTGATTTCGGGGCGGTGACGCTTTTTTTCCCAGCGGGGTATCTCGTCCTCGCCTTGGAACAGGCGATAAATTCGGCGCGGATGCCACAAGGAAAGTCCTGTGCCGGCTTCCATGCGTCGATAACGCGCCAGGGCGTGCGGCAAAAATTCCTCGATGCGCCACGACGGCACAAAACGGATGCCCGTGACGGGGTTGATCATCCAAGCCGCCACGCGACTGGCGCCAGGCACAGCCGGGTCGTGAGCGAGGGTGACCCGCTGGCCGCGGGCGACGAGCGAATGGGCCAGCATCTGACCGACCACCCCGGCTCCCACGACCAACGTGTCGGCCACGGGTTGCGCCATGCTATTTCGCAGCGGGCAACGTGGCCAGAGCGGCGATCACATCCTGCGCCTGTTTCTCGGTGGAGGCTTTGGTATCGCGCCAGACGATTTTTCCATCGCGAACTAGAAAAGCCTGGCGCGCGGAGATATTGGCAAAATTGGGCACCCCGAAGGCACCCATCAGTTTGCCTTTGTCATCGGCGATGAGATCGAAAGGGAGTTTGTATTTTTCGCGAAAAGCGGCCTGTTTTTCGGGTTTGTCGCCGCTGGCACCGAAAACGCGCACCCCTTGATCGCCCAACGTGGCAAAAGCATCGCGCAGACTGCAAGCCTGCGCCGTGCAACCGGGCGTATCTGCTTTCGGATAAAAATAAACCAGCACCGTGCCCGCATCATAAGCGGAGCCAAGATTCACGGTGGAGCCGTCGTGCAAGACGACATCGAGGCGGGGAGCGTCGGCGGTGAGAGCGAGAGGTTCGGCTTTCAAAGCATGTGGCACACAAAAAAGAGAGAGGAAAAATCCGAGGAAGCGAAAGAACATAACCCGACAATGCGCTGGTTCAAGGTGAGTTGCAAGTGGCGGTGGCGCTGAGACCGGCGAGAAAGCCGCGCCACCACGACAACGTTCATTTTGAAAATCACCTGCCCTTCGCTATTGAAAATCCCGCTTTCTCACGGTTAAATGCCGCGATGAGTCTCAAAAAAGTCGTCGAAGCCCTGCTCTTCGCCTCCCAAAAACCGCTTTTACCCAAGGAAATCGTCACCGCCCTGCGCGGGGCAACCGATTTTTCCGACGAACCCAACGTCATCGAATTTGCCAAAACCAAGGAAGCCGAAGTCGGCAGCGCCCTCGCTGAACTCAAAACGGACTACCTTCACGCCGGACACGCCTTTCAACTCGTCGAACAAGTCAACGGCTGGCAACTCAATACCCAACCTCCCTACGCCGTTTGGGTGCGTCAGCTTTTCCCCGAAGGCAAACCCTCCCGACTCAGCCCGCCCGCCCTCGAGACCCTCGCCATCATCGCTTATCGTCAGCCCATTACCAAAGCCGACATCGAAGCCGTGCGCGGAGTCGCCGTCGATGGCATGATCCAAAAACTCCTCGACGCCAGCCTCATCCGCATCGCCGGACGCGCCGAAGTGCCCGGACGCCCACTTCTCTACGAGTCCACCCAATTTTTCCTCGAACATTTCGGCCTCAAATCGCTCGATGAACTCCCCAATTCCACCGAGCTCCGCCACATCAAACTTCCCACCGCTCCCATTCTGGAAATCCCAGTTGCAGAACAGCTTCCGCTCACTCCCATCCTAGGTAATGAGACTGGCGAAATTGACCCGCAGACGGAACACAATGTCGCAACCACAGCACCCGACACCGAGTTCATTCCGCCCTCCGACCTCCCCATTCCGCACTCCGACCTCCCCATTCCGCACTCCGCCCTCCCCATTCCGCATTCCGACCTCCCCACCACGCATTCCGACCTCCCCATTCCGCATTCCACCCCATGAGCCTCGAACCGCTTCGCAAACAAATCGATACCCTCGATTCCCAAATCATCGAACTGCTTAATCAGCGCGCCCAACTCGTTCATCAGGTCGGCGAAACCAAACGCGCCCAGGGCATCTCCATTTACGCACCCGAACGCGAGGAAACCCTCCTTAAAAAACTCGTCGCCAAATCCAAAGCCCTGCCCGACAGCCTGCTCGACGCCAAGGCCATTCGCGCCATTTATCGCGAAATCATGTCGGCCTCGCTTGCTCTCGAAAAAGACCTTGCCATCGCCTATCTCGGCCCCGAGGCCACCTGGACACATCAGGCCGCCCGCAGCCGTTTCGGTGCCAGTGTGCGTTACTCTCCGCAGACCAATATCAGCGACGTCTTCCACCAAGTCGCCCGCGGCCAGGCCGACTACGGTGTGGTGCCCATCGAAAATTCCACCGAAGGCGCGGTCAATTACACCCTCGACGCCTTCATGGAAAGCGATTTGCGCATCTGCGCCCAAATCCTCCTCAAAATCGAAAACAACCTCATCGCCAAACTCCCTCGCACCGAAATCCGCAAAATTTATTCCCATCCCCAAGTCTTCGGCCAGTGCCGCGTCTGGCTGGAACGCCACATGCATAATGTCGATCTCATCGAAGTTAGCAGCACCACCCGCGCCGCCGAACTCGCCGCCGCCGAACCCCACGCCGCCGCCCTCGCCGGACGCATGGCCGCCGAAGTCTATCAGCTCGACATCCTCGAAGCCGCCGTGCAGGATAATCCTAACAACACCACGCGTTTTCTCGTCATCAGCCCCACCACCTGCCCGGCGACCGGCCACGATAAAACCTCGCTCATGTTTTGCGTGCGCGACAAGGCCGGCGCCCTTTTCTCCGCCTTGGAACCCTTCAACCGGTTAAAAATCAGCCTTAGTAAAATTGTTAGCCGCCCCTCGAAACGCAAAGCCTGGGAGTATTTCTTTTTTGTCGATTTGGAAGGGCATTACACCGACGAGGCCGTCGCCAAAGCCATCGACGAATTGGAGGCCCATTGCAGTTTCATCAAAATCCTCGGCAGCTATCCAAAGACAGAACTAACCGTGTAATCCGGGTGCCGCCTGGAACCGCTGAGCTGCTTGGCTGCTTGAATGCATCTGCCGGCTCAAAAAACATTTGAACAATATCGGCAGTGGACGATCTTAAAACTTAATGATTTCCAGATTAGGACATTTTACGAAAACATTCGTCGTCCTGCTTAGCCTCCTGGCTTGGTTCGATATGTCCAATCATTGCGCCCTCGCATCACTCCGTGCCGACAGCACCCAACCGGAAACTTGCTGCGCCCAATCGGAGAAAAATCAGCCCGCCAAAGGCACTCTGATGGTCTGCTGCCAGAAATTGCAGACCACCGAACAAGCCAGTCTCAGCATTCCTCCCATCCCCGTTTCCTCACTTGCGGAGGCTCTTCTCACTCACCTCACTTTCATCGTCATACTTTCGGACGACCAGCCCATCGACGGCATCCATCTTGGTGCCCCGCCAGCGAAGCGAACAGTTGCCAGCATCGACTTGCAACGCTGTCATCCGGCATTCGCGCCCCCGTTGTTTATCTAACGACCAGCCTTCCGCTTCGCCGCGATTAATAGGCAGTCACTTTTTGATTTTCAGCGCCAACCTTCGTGCGCTGCTCCTCACAGTCACTTTTCGATTTTCGCGTTCCTGTGCGCGAAACCAGACAACCCATCACAGGAAACTAAATCATCCAAAACAGAATAATCCAAAAAATGAACCTTAAAACACACCTCCTTAATCTCGCCGCGTTAGCCGTCCTTGCCTGCGTCGCGCCCATCCACGCCGCCGACGATCAAACCGTGCCGCCCGCCAGCTATCCGCTGAAAACCTGCGTCGTGACCGACGAAAAACTCGGCGAACATGGCAAACCCGTCAAAGTGTCCGACCAAGGCACCGACGTCTGGCTCTGCTGCAAAATGTGCAAAAAGGACTTCGCCCAAGATCCGGCCAAATATACCAAAATGGTGAAAGATGCTGAAGCTGCCGCAGCCAAAAAATAAACCACCCCGCCCAGCCTCGGTGCGTTCCATCCGTACCGGGGCAGACAGATTCGGCACCCCGAGTTCTTCGCCCAACACCCCCCTTACACACGATTATGAGCTTCATCCACCGCAGCACCGCCTTTCTCCTGCCCTGTCTGCTCCTCGGAGGGTGTGCCACGGCTCCCCTCATCATCGACCCCCAACATCCCGCCAATTCTTCCGCAAATGAGAGCGCCCGGAGCCACGAAATCCGCATGTTAACGCCCGACACCGACACCCGACGCACCCGGCAACTTCTCGACGAGCGCGAAAAGCAGACCCGGCAAAGTGAGGCCGAACCCATTACCACCCCCCCTTCCCCCGCGCCGGTCAATCAACCGAAAATGGATCACTCAACCATGGACCACTGATCCGCCGTTTTATTCCATGAAAATCCTCTTCCTGCTCTTTGTCCTGTCCGTCGTGACGGTCTCCGCCGCCGCCCCCACTCCCGTGCAGCCGCCAGACATCGCGCCGCTCCTGCGAAAACCGCTTACCATCGACTCCGCCGTCCGCATCGCCCTGCTCAACAATCGCACCCTCCAGGCCACTTTCGAGGACATCGGCCTGTCCCAAGCCGATTTGCAGGAAGCCAGACAAATCGCCAATCCCTCCCTCGATTTCACCCTTAAATTTCCCGACCGCTCTCCTTCCGGCGCGTTGACCGAATGGGGTCTCATGCAAAATTTTCTCGATGTCCTAATGATTCCGCTGCGCACCGCCGTGGCGAAAAACGAGCTGGCTGCCGTCGAAGCGCGTGTCGCCGATGTCACCACGCAGACTGTCGCAGAAGTCAAAATCAGCTTCATCCAAATCCAGGCAGACATCGCCGTGGGCGAAAAACTCACTGCCAATCTCGCCGCCCGCCGCGTTTCGCTTGAATTCGCCCAGAAACTTCACGCCGCCGGTAACATCACCGACCTTGCCCTCCTTACCGAGCAGGCCGCCTACAGCTCCGCCCGCCTCGAAATCGCCAAAGCCACGGCCGATGCACGCGAACACCGCGAAGACCTCAACCGCCTCCTTTCCCTCTGGGGACCGCAAACCAATTGGAAAATCACCCTCCCCCTGCCCGATATTCCCGACAATCTCCCCTCCGTCGCACACCTCGAATCGCTTGCCGTGGCCAATCGCCGCGATCTTGCCGCCGCCCGCTTCGATTTGGAATCGGCCATGCGTTCAAGCGGGCTTGCCAAAAATTTCCGCTTTCTCGGTGGCCTCGGTTTCGGACTCGTCGGTGAACATGAACCCGACGGTGGGAATCTCAACGGCGCATCGCTCTCCATCGAGCTCCCCATTTTCAATCAAGGCCAGGCCCGCATCTCCCGCAGCCAGGCCAGATTTCGCAAGGCCGCCCGTCAGTTCGAGGGCCTGGCCATCGACATCCGTTCCGATACCCGGACCTTGCGCGATCGTCTCCTCGCCGAGGCCGATATGGCCCGCTTTTTCCGCGAGGACGCCGTGCCCACCCGCCAGAAAATCGTCGCGCTCACCCTCCAAAAATACAACGCCATGATCACTGGCGCCTTCGAGCTTTTTGCCGCCCGCCGCGAGGCCATCGAAGCCGAACGCAACCTCATCGAAGCCACCCGCGATTACTGGCTCACCCATGCCCGTCTCGAACGCACCGTCGGCGGCGATCTTGCGGCAACCGTCCCAGCCTCAATCAATAGAAAGTAACATCATGCCCACCATCCATCGTCGTCAATTCATTGGCACCGCCGCCGCCATCGCCGGTCTCACTGCCCTCTCCCGCAACTTCACCCGCGCCGAGACTGCTGCCACCCGCCAGGTCCACGATTCCAGCGAACCCGCCTGGACCCACCCGCCCCATCCGCAACCCGGACGCCCCGGCATCGACTACCAGCCATCCGTCACCCTCAACGGCTCGACCCTCCCCTTCAAAATCGTTGACGGCGTAAAAGTAATGCACCTCACCTGCGAAGAAGTCTGGCACGAATTCATTCCGAAATCGGAGAACAACCAAGCCCTTCGAGCCACCTGCTGGGGCTTTAACAAACAAGTTCACGGCCCCACCATCGAATGCGTCGAGGGCGACCGCCTCCGCATTTATGTTACTAACAATCTGCCCGCCGCCACCAGCATCCACTGGCACGGCATCATTCTCCCCAGCGGCATGGACGGCGTCGGCGGCCTTTCGCAAAAAACCATCCAGCCCGGCGAGACCTTCAAATACGAATACACCGTCTGGCAGCACGGCACCTTCATGTATCACTCCCATCACGACGAAATGACCCAGATGGCCCTCGGCATGTTAGGCATGTTCATCATCCATCCCCGCGATCCCGATTTGGAGAAATTTCCGCGCCCGGATCGCGACTTCGTGATGATGCTTTCCGAATGGCGCATCGACCCGGGCACCACCCGGCCCAACCCGAACGAGATGAAAGATTTCAATCTGCTAACCATCAACGCCAAAGCCTTTCCCGGCACCGCGCCGCTCATTGTCAAAAAGGGTGACCACGTTAAAATCCGCATCGGCAACCTCTCCGCCATGGATCATCACCCCTTCCATTTTCACGGTCACAAATGGCTCGTCACCGAGACCGACGGCGGACGCATTGCCACGGAAGGTCAATGGCCCGAAACGACCATCCTCGTTCCCACCGGCAGCACGCGCACGGTTGAGTTTCTCGCCAACAACCCCGGCGATTGGGCGATGCATTGTCACATGACCCACCACGTCATGAATCAGATGGGCCACGATATCCCAAACTCCATCGGCATCGTCCCCGCCGACTTCGATAAACGCGCCCGCAAAGTCGTCCCCGGTTACATGACCATGGGCCAGGACGGAATGGGCGACATGGGCGACATGGGCATGTCCGTGCCGCGCAATTCCACCCCGATGGTCGGTGCTGTCGGCCCTCACGGTTACATCACCATGGGCGGCATGTACACCAACCTCAAAGTCCGCGAAAACCTCACCGACTACGAGACCGACCCCGGCTGGTATGTCATCCCGCCCGGCCTCGGCGCCGTCGCCGCCACCGCCGATGAACTCCGCCGCGACGGCATCACCGCATCGTAATCTGATGGACCCAAAACCAGCCCACTCCTGCTGCGGCGGGCACGCCGAAAACAACGTCGCACCTCCTGTCACGGCCCATTATTTTTGCCCGATGTGCGAAGGTGTCGAATCGGATCAACCGGGCGATTGCCCCAAATGCGGCATGACGTTGGAACGCAACCCGACGTGGAAACCGGCTGTCGGGAAGACGATTTACACCTGCCCGATGCACCCCGAAATTGAGCGCGAGCAACCGGGCGATTGCCCCATCTGCGGCATGGCGTTGGAACTAAAAAATCCCGTTAACGCCGAGCCAGGGGAGGATGCCGAACTGCTGGACATGACCCGCCGGCTCTGGATCGGCGGCATCCTAACCCTGCCCGTTTTCCTGCTGGCAATGACGCATCTGTTCCCCGGCGCACCCCTCTGGGTGATGGGGCCCGTCTCGCGCTGGACCCAGTTTGCCCTTTCCACGCCGGTCGTGCTTTGGGCGGGCTGGCCGTTCTTTGTGCGCGGCTGGAAATCCGTGCTGACCCGTCATTTTAATATGTTCACCCTCATCGCGCTCGGTGTCGGCGCAGCCTGGCTTTACAGCGTTGTCGCCATGCTTGCCCCCGGTCTTTTTCCGCTTGCCGCGACGCATGGGGGTGCCGTTGGGATTTATTTCGAGGCGGCGGCAATGATCATCGTGCTCGTGCTGCTCGGGCAGGTGTTGGAATTGCGCGCACGCATTCGCACGGGGTCGGCCTTGCGCGCGTTGCTCGATCTCACACCCCCGACAGCGCGCCTGCTCGACGCCGACAACGAACGCGAAGTGCCGGTCGCCGAAGTAAAAGCCAACGCCCGTTTACGCGTTTTGCCAGGCGATAAAATCCCGGTGGACGGCGTGCTTGCGGAAGGACATTCCACGGTCGATGAATCGATGCTCACCGGCGAGCCAGACCCGGTAAAAAAGGCCACCGGTGACGACGTGACCGCTGGCACAGTGAATGGCACCGGTAGTTTCATCATGACCGCAAGCCGCGTCGGGAGCGATACGGTGCTGGCGCAAATCGTCGCGATGGTTTCTCAAGCGCAGCGCAGTCGCGCCCCGATCCAGGCCCTGGCCGACCGGGTCGCAGGCTGGTTCGTGCCGGTCGTTTTCGCCGTGGCGGTGCTCACGTTTGGATTGTGGTTCTGGCTCGGACCGGAGCCGCGTCTGGCTTTTGCTGTGGTCAATGCAGTGGCCGTTCTAATCATCGCCTGCCCCTGTGCGCTTGGACTGGCGACACCGATGTCGATCATGGTCGGCGTCGGGCGCGGCGCGCAGGCTGGCGTGCTGATTAAAAACGCCGAGTCCATGGAGCGCATGGAAAAAATCACCACCTTGGTAGTCGATAAAACCGGCACGCTCACCGAGGGCAAACCGCGCCTCGTCGAAGTCGCGCTGGCCACGAAACTACCGCCCGATCTCACCGGGGATAAAATCCTCGCGCTGGCCGCAGGCGTGGAAAACTCAAGCGAACATCCCCTCGCTGCCGCCATCGTGGCCGGAGCGCGCGATCGGAAAATCGAGCCGCTCACCGCCACTGATTTTGCATCCACCACCGGCGGTGTCGTCGGGGCAACCGCCGATGGCAAACGCGTTTTAATCGGCAAAAAAGATTTTCTTAAAGAGGAGTCGATCTCAGGTTTGGACGAGTTCGATACCGTGGCGAAGGATCGACAGGAGAAAGGTCAGACCGCCATTTATTGTGCAATCGACGGAAACGCTGCCGCAATGTTTTTTGTGGCTGATCCGATCCGATCCTCGGCCAGGGATTCGGTCGCCGCACTGCGTAAGCTGGATATCGAAATTCTCATGCTGACCGGCGATCAACCCGGCACCGCCCGTTCCGTAGCCGATGAAGTCGGCATCGAGAAATTCGAAGCTGACGTCTCGCCTGCCGATAAACACAATCGCGTCGCCGCGCTGCGCAAAGAAGGGAAAATCGTCGCGATGGCGGGCGACGGCATCAACGACGCGCCCGCCCTGGCCGCCGCCGATGTCGGCATCGCCATGGGCACCGGCACCGATGTCGCGATGGAAAGCGCAGGCATCACCCTGCTCCACGGCGACCTGCGCGGGCTGCTGCGAGCCTTGATCCTGAGCCGCGCGGTGATGGGTAACATCCGGCAAAACCTCTTCTTCGCCTTCATCTACAACGCTCTCGGCATTCCCATCGCCGCCGGCTTGCTCTACCCGTTCTTCGGCCTGCTGCTCAGCCCGATCATCGCCGGAGCCGCCATGAGCCTCAGCTCCCTCTCCGTCATCGCCAACGCGCTTCGATTGCGCACGCTCACTCTCGACTCACCATAATTCGCCGCCTTGCCTCGAACGCTAGACGTTATTGTTATTTGAACGCTGGATTGCCGTCACACCAATGGCATAAGACCGAATACCCTTTTCAAACGTAGTAAGATTTAAGGAATCCAGGATATCTCTGTAATTGCGGTGCCAAGGCAATTCCGTGAGCCGCTCATAAACCCACCCCTTTTGGAATAAACGATCAATATGCCAGATACGAAACCAAAAGTCCGTTCCATCTATAATACGCTTCGCGAGTGCCTCATCTCCGAAAAAGCGCGCCACACCGGGGAACGCGTGGTCGTCGTCATCGCTCTGGTCGCTTTCGTCGTCCACCTCGCTCTCATCGGCCTGCGTCACCTGGACATGCTCCCACCCCACAGCCAGCATCTGGATGAGCTTTTGATTAATCCCATTGCGGCGATTTACACGCCATTTTCTTTCATCCTGATTTATGAAGTTTATCTACTGGTTTATTACCTTCCCCAGTCGATCACCCAATATATCGCCCGGCAGTATGAAATCATCACCCTGATCATTGTGCGCCGGATTTTCAAAGACATCGCCAATGTGAAGCTAACGACCGATTGGTTTAATCATCCAGGGGATTTGCAGCTAACCTGCGATATCGCGGCCACGCTGGTCCTCTTTTTACTGATCATTCTCTTTTACCGGTTGGCTCGCGACCGCCCAGCTCCTCCCAAAGGGCAGGAAGTCTTTACGCCCGATCTCCTGCGCTTCATTTATTTTAAAAATATCATCAGCCTGTTACTGGTCCCGGTGCTGCTGATACTCGCGATCTTCAGTTTTGTTCGCTGGACCCAGGATAGCTTTTTCATGGGAAACATCGCCACGGCCAATGTCATCGATGTCAACAAAATCTTTTTCGAGGATTTCTTCGCAATCCTCGTCATGGCCGACGTATTTCTTCTTCTGCTCTCTCTGATTCATTCCGGGAGTTTTCCGAAAGTGATCCGCAATTCTGGCTTCGTCATTTCCACCATCCTCATCAAAATATCTTTCAGCGCTGGCCCCCTGCTCAATGTCGCGCTCGTTCTGGGTGGTGTATCCTTTGGCGTATTAATTCTGTGGGCACACAACATCTTCGAACGAACCATCACCCACGCGCCAGAATCAGCGACTCCGAAGGCGGGCGTCTGATTTTACAGAAAGGATTAATCGGAGATGGCCTGCCTATCCAGTTAACCTCTTCTTTACTTTCGATTGCAACTTTGTCTCACGATCTTAGATTTCACAATGATTACGACCAAAATACTCGCCACCATATCTTTAGCCCTTTTCATGGCTGCCTCGCTTTCCGCTGAAACCCTGAGTGATCGATTGAGTGCCAAACAGAAGGATTTCGCCAGCAAAACTTCGCCGGAAAAGGCGGCTTCCTATGAGGCAGGAATCGATGCGGTGGCTAAAAGCGGGATTTATGACCGGGCCAGGAAAACCGGTGACCAGGCCCCGGATTTCACGCTCAAAAATGCGGCGGGCATAGAGGTTTCGCTATCGAATTTGCTAAAGAAAGGTCCCGTGGTGCTCACGTGGTATCGCGGCGGATGGTGTCCATATTGTAATCTCACGCTGGCCGCCCTGCAAGAAAAGTTGCCGGAATTTCAGGCGGCGGGAGCGACGTTGGTGGCGCTGACTCCAGAGTTGCCCGACTTTGCGGCGGACACGACGAAGAATGGTAAAATCGCTTTTGAAGTGTTGTCTGATCTGGGGAATGACGTGGCCAGGAAGTATGGCATTGTTTTCAAAATGACCCCGGACGTCGCGGAAGCCATGCGCAAATTTGCCAACACGGTGGCGCGTAATGGCGATGAATCCGATGAACTGCCCCTGGCGGCCGCGTATGTGATCGCGCCGGACGGCCAGATTACCTATGCTTTTCTCGATGCCGACTATCGGCTCCGAGCAGAACCTTCCCGGCTGGTGCAAGAGGTCCAGGCGCAGAGCCCAAGCACAGGTTCCCCGAAACCAGCGAAATAAGTGGTGCCACAAATTTTCCGCCTAAAAATATTTGGACCACCCCCTTGCAGACCTAATAGGCGACATGATGCCAGATATGGCGATATTAGAAAAAGGCAAGATCGCCATGTTCTGGGTTGTCGGTCTTCTATAATCTGCGGAAATCTGCGTAATCTGCGGATAAACCCATTCCGAAAAACCGTTAAAATAAAACCACAGGGTGGGGGCTCTTCTTGGCCACCATGTTTTGCAGCCGGGGTTTGAACCGCAGATCTGCTATTTCCAAACGATTTTTGCAAGCGCGGCAAAACTCGTGCTGGATTGATCGCTTTTTCTTAATTACCTTTTCGCAATGATTCACGGCATTCGATTGGTAAATTTCGGCAACCACCGCGACCTGCGTCTGGAGTTTAATGCCATGACGGCGCTCGTGGGCAGGAATGGTGCAGGCAAGACAACCGTGCTTCGAGGCATTCGTGAACTGGCCCGCTCTTTGGAACCAACCCCACCGCCAGTTGACCTTTTACCCCCAGTTGAATTCACCATTCCTACGTCTTTCATCCGATCAGAGGAAACAAATTTTGGGCTGAGTATCAGTGGCACAAATGACGCCGCCAGTGCATGGGGCTACGCTCTGGAAGGAAACTCAATCAAAAAAGAGGGAAGCCGAACTGTAACCAAAAGCTGGCAGTTGTTAGAGAAAAGCCCACCGGAACGGCTAAAGTCATGGGTGCCGTCGATAGGGCCCGAAAAGTTTCTTTCTGATACGGAAATTAGTGAAAAATTTGCAAAGACTAGGGCTGAACTTGTTTTAACCAAGAGCGAATTATCCTTGGGAAGTAACCGAGACGGCATTATTTCTCTCAAGCAGGGAAAAGACGATTGGATAAATGCGCTGCTCGACCACCAGTATTTACACAGTGTCGGGCAGCAGCTTCATAAACCCTCCTATACGACCGAAAGCATCCCTAAAATTACCAGCCAGGGAGGAAACCTTCCTTCAACTATTGCCTATCTGATGACTTCTGAACGTGAGCTTTTCGATGAACTTTCCGATTCCTTTCGCAAGCTAATTCCGATTGTGAGGCAGATTCGCGTCAGACCTGCACTGGTCATGAAGTCGGAAAAGAAAATCATAAGTGTCAACCGTAAAGAGGTGTCTTTTGACGAGGAGAGGGAATTTAGCGGCCATGAATTGATTTTCGATTTGGTCTCTGGGAAAAGCATTCCCGCAGAAGTCGTGAGCGAGGGAACACTACTAAGCCTGGCTCTGCTAACCGTATTTTACACCACCCATTCACCTAATCTGTTTTTGATCGATGATACGGAGCAGGCCCTTCACCCGCAGGCGCAGCGCGATCTCATTCGGCATTTGAAATCGCTCCAATCCATGCGGCCCAATCTTCAGATCATACTAACCACCCATTCTCCTTACATCATCGACGAGATGAATCCCGAGGACGTGTGGGTGCTCGATCAAGACCGGCAGGGAGAGACCTTTGCCAAAAGGTTAAGTAAGCACCCAGACCTGGAACGCGCCAAGGGAGTATTGACTACCGGGGAATTCTGGAGTGCCGAGGGGGAAGATTGGGTTCAGGAAACCAATTTGGTAGCAGCAACGAAAGCTTGATATTTTTTCATTATGTTGATTGCTGTGATGGCAGAGAATATGCCGGACAAGGAAATGGCCTGCGGTCTGGCAGACCGGGTTCTTTTGGAGGGAACACCCGATTGGTTGGATGAGGAACAACTTGGATTCGAGAGAAAATGGCAGGGTATTGAACCTGGCACTGATTTTACGCCTTGGACCAGCCTTTCTCGGTTAGCTAAAAAAGAGAATGTCCGCATCCTGGGCCACAAACGGGAGGAAGTTGGCGGTTTCGATTACCCCAGTGCCCGGAAAGCCATCGTGCTTTGTCTTTTGGCCAAACATGCAGAACCCATTCGGGCCGTTTTATTCATTCGCGACATGGATCGGCAGTATCAGGCACGGCGCCAAAGTTTAATCGAAGCCCGAGCGCACACCGACCCGACAAGACTCAGGGTCGTCCTCGCCCTGCCCAATCGCATGCGCGAGGCGTGGCTGCTCAACGGGTTTATCCCAAAAACTCCAAATGAGGTTCATCTTCACCAAATCGAACGAGAAAAACTAGGTTTTGATCCCTGCGAATCCGCAGAATTACTAACAGGCCGCCGCGCATCCGATTACAAGGGTCCGAAGCTGGTCCTTGCCAGCTTAACGGGTGGCTGCGCAAAGCGACAGGAAGCTTGCTGGAAGGATGTTCCACTCGTGGAACTTGCAGATCGAGGAACCCAAACCGGGTTAAAAGAGTTTCTGCAAGAGGTAGAATTTATTTTAGTGCCTTTACTTACCCAAATCGAGAACTGACATCGCGCACTTTGGGGAAAGATTGCGTGTTGCCTCGGCAGAACATCACCCCCCCACAGCCAATCGGGTTGGACTGAACGCTCTTTTTAAACGTAGTGTCATTACGGAATTCATCGTATTCCGTATTTAAAAATGAACATTATTCCCGAAAAGAGAGATTTTGAGGTCTTGGTCGTTGGCGCCGGACCAGCAGGGGCGCGCGCTGCCTTGCGTGCGGCGGAACTCGGTGCCCATGTCGGCCTGGTTGATCGTGTCCGCATGGGCGGCACCTGCACGAATACGGGCTGCGTGCCGACCCGGGTGCTCGCGGTGGCGGCCCGGTTGCTGCGGGATATTCGCACGGCGGGACTTTATGGAATCGAGGTGTCCGATCCGAAACTCGTCTGGTCACGAACCCTGGCCCGGGTGCAGGAGGTGGTAAACGAAGTGCAAGCGAGAAAGCAGACGGCGGAGCGTATCCGGGCATCGGGCGGGGAACTTTTCTTCGAAGGATCTGCAAGATTCCTTGGTCCGAACAGCTTGCAATTGGCCGATTCCAAACGAGAACTTCACGCCGATAAAATCATCCTCTGCGTCGGTGGTAAAGCAAGGCGTCCCAACATCGAGGGGGTGGAGCTCGGCATTGTGCCGGAAGAACTTTTCTCGCTCGCGGAGATGCCAAAATCCGTCGCGATCATCGGAAGTGGTTATACCGGGGTGCAAGTCTGCACAATTATGAATGCCTTCGGTGCTAAGGTCACTCTCCTCGATGTGGCGCCAGCGATTGTGCCGAGCGCCGATGAAATGGTGAGTGCCGTTTTGCAGGAACGTTTCGAGGCACTCGGCGTGGTCGTGGTGACCGGGATCGAAACGGTGGAGCGGATCGAGGCGCTGGAGAATGGCCTGCGCCGTTTACATTTTAGAAAAGGGGGAGTGCCCCAGGCAATCGAGGCCGAGGCGGTGTTGCTTTGCCTGGGATGGCCCGCTGCGCTCGAAGATATCGGACTCGAAGCGATCGGCCTGGAAACGGAACGCGGCTTTCTCAAGGTCAATCGTTTTATGCAGACTAATTTGGGACACATCTTTGCCGCTGGCGATGTGCATGGGCGCGACATGCTCGTGCAAGGGGCGCATTTCGAAGCCATGGTGGCTGCTGAAAATGCGGTGCTCGGAGCGACGCTGGAACATCAAGCGGAGTTGTTGCCGAGTGGCGGTTTCACAGATCCAGATCACGCCGGCGTGGGCCTTACCGAACGCGAGGCGCGTGTGCGCACGCTGGAAACCATTTCTCTCACGGCGGACTACGCCAATCTGGATCGCGCGATTATCGATGGACGTAAGCAGGGCTTCGTAAAACTGATCGCGGATCGGGAAACGGGTAAACTGCTTGGCGCACATGCGATTGGCGAAAATGCGTTGGAATTAATTCAAGGTCTGGCCATCTCCATGTCTGCCGGGGTGACGCTGGGCATCTTGGCGGGCACGCGGCTATCCTATCCGACTTACAGCGCGATTGTCGGAGAACTCGCCCGTCGCATGTTAGATCGATCTCGGGCCGTTAGCACGGGTTGAATGGAGCTACAGCGGCGCGGTCACAGAGCGACCGTGACCAGGCTCCTGGAGTATAACTTTTTCAGGAGGAAACTTGCAGGCCGGAGGCGGTAATGGTGGAGCGTTCCTGATAATCGTCGTAATCGGTGTTGATCTCCCACAGATTATGCTGCCTGCCATCGGCGATGTTTTCCGCCGCTAACAATCCCATGAGGATGCTGTGATCCTGGTTGTTGTATTTAAAGGAGCCGTAACGTCCGATGACCGAGAGCCCGTGGATGCCAGCGAGGTAGCCTTCGATGAGGGCGACTTTTTCCCGATACCCGCGACGATAAACAGGGTAGCAGCGTTTAATGCGATAAACGTGGCCATCGACGATGGGGGCGTCTCCTGCGAGGCCGGTGGTGCGAAGATCTTTTTGCGCGAGAGCGATGAGTGCGTCGTCGGTGGACTGCCAGAGGGCGTCGGTATCGTAACACCAGAATTCGAGGGCGACGATGGTGGCGTTCTGGCCCTGGTTAATATGTGGGACCCAGTTGGAGAAATTGGTGATGCGTCCGGTGGTAAGATCGGGGGAATGGACGTAGAGCCAGTTATCGGGAAAGAGATCGCGGGCATCGACTTTAAGATAGACGATGATGGTGTTCCGAAAGGTGAGGGCAGCGGCGGCTTGTCGCACTTCGGGCGGAAGATCGGGCAGGGCGAGGACCATGCTGGTGAGGGGCATGGTGGAGATGATGCGGTCGAAGGGGAGGATGCGGTCGTCGGTGAGCTGGAGGGCGGTGGCCTGGTGTTGATGGTCGATGTGATCGGTGAGGATGCGTCGGATGGGGGTGTCGAGATGGATCTGGCCGCCGAGGCTGGCGATGGAGTCGGCCATGCGCTGGTAAATGGCGCCGGTGCCGCCGTGGGGATAGGCAAATTGATCGACGAGAGTTTTATGTTTGCCGCGGGCGGCACCGAAGGCGTTGAGGACGGCTTCCCAGAGGGAGAGTTTTTTGATGCGTTGCGCGGCGAAATCGGCGTCGAGTTCGCGGCAGGTGATGCCCCAAAGTTTTTCGCTGTAGTTTTTGAAAAAGATCTCAAAGAGTTTGCGACCGAACCGGGAGACGACCCAGGACTCGAAGGTGCCCTGGATCTCGGGGGGGGTGTTTTTTTGAAAAAAATAGGAGAGCAGACAGAGGGCGGACTGGATGGGGCCGAGGTTGAGGAGGGCGTTGATGGGCTGGAGGGGGTAGTGGAAAAATTTGCCACGATAATAGATGCGGGTGAGCCGATTGACCATGGAGTAATCGGTGCGGGCGACTTCGAGCCAGAGGGAGTTGACGCGGGAGTCGGTGCTGAAAAAGCGATGCGGGCCGATGTCGATTTTTTGGCCCCAAAGATCGATGGTGCGGGCGAGGCCGCCGACTTCGGAGCTGGCCTCGAAGATTTCGACGGGGATGCCGCGTTTGGCGAGTTCGTAGCCGGCGGTGATGCCTGCGGGGCCTGCGCCGATGATGGCGACGCGGGGAACGGTGGTGGCGGGCATGTTTAAAGGAAATAGGGAGTTTAGATTTGAATCGGAGCCGGAGGAAGGATAAAAAAGCGGATGCTGCGGGAAGTGGCGAATCTTTTTTTGCAAACACGAGATGATTATTTTTGATAAAATCGCAGGAGGAGGAGCGATGCTGGCCGGGAAGGCGAACGCGCTCGTGGGTTGGAGCGAGGCGCTAGGCCGGCGGGTGACGTTGGAGTGGGCGCGTTGGAACGAGCGGCTTACCTGGCGAAGGGAGGGGGCGGTGGAAAAGCTGGCGATGATGGTTCTGGTGCTGGTGGGAATGGCGTTTCTAGCGGTGTTTGGCAAGGTGATGGTGACGACGCCGTTGCAGGTGGATGAGGTGGGAACGGTGCGGAGTTTTAGCTCGAAGGGGCCGGGCTATGTAATGACGCATTATGGGGCGGCGAAGAATCATGTGTTTTTTAATTTATTGAGTTCGGTGACGCCGGGGCGCGACAGTTATGCGGGTTGGCGGGGGCGATTGTGGTCGTTGCTGGCGTTTGCGGGTTTGCTGGGGGTGGGGTTGAGGTTTTTTGTGAAAAGAAAATGGTATCTGGAGGTGGGCTTTTTCTTTTTCTTCGCGACAACGAGCCAGCGGGCATTGGAAACGAATCTGGCGGCGCGCGGATATGGTTTGCTGGCGTTTTTTTCGGTGCTGGCGTGTGTCTGTGTCTGGAGTTATTTCGAGCGGCCACGCTGGGGGGCGGCGATTGGGCTCGCGGTGTGCGTGGTGTTGGGGACTTATTCGGTGCCGCATTATTTGCTCTTCGGCGGACTGCTTTTGCTGCTTTTATGGTGGTGGACACGCGATGGTCGGGTGTGGTGGCTGGGGGTGGCGTCGGTGCTGGCAATCGGGCTTTTATACGCGCCCATCCTGGGCCAGGTGGCATCGGTGGCGACGAATTATTCGGATGTAATGGGGCAGTCGTATCCGGATTTAAATGCGCTCTATAATACGTTTAACTGGTATCTCCTGCAGCAAAAGTCCTGGGTGGTGTTTGCCGCGTTGGTGGGTGTGGCGGCGGCACCTTTTGCCTTGTGGAAAAAGGACGAGGTGGGGGGGAAGGCTCTGACGTTGATCGGGGTGACGTCGTTTGTGTTTTTGGTGATTTGTCTAAAAATGGAGACGCCACGGGTGCGGGCGACGAATTTCGTCACTTTTCCGCTGCTGTTTATCGGGGTGCTGGCGGTGGGAAAGGCGTTGCGGATGCCACATTTCTCGGCGGCGCGTTGCTGGCTGGTGTTGGGTGCCGCTTTATTTCTAGCTTGGGGAACGTGGATAAAGGTGCGTGATTTTAAATATATCCCGAAAGAAAACTTCCAGGCTTCGGGCGAAATCATTCGCGCGATTTATCCGAAGGGGGTAAACATTCACGTCAATGAGCGCCCGGATAAGTTGGCGAATTCGCTGCCCAAGGAGTATCTCAAGCCGGGGCCATTCGACGAAGTTGCCTGGGCTAGGGGAGCGCAGGCGTTTCTGGATTCCGATTTCCGGGCGGAAAAACGACCGGTGCCATCTGCCGCCGGAGACCGCGCCATCGAGTTGCGCGTTCCCCAATCCAAAGGCAAATATCAGGCCGTTTGGGTGGTGCCGTGGGAAAATGAACGCCTCTCTTGGAAATTGGTGGCCCCGGATGAAGTGGAAATCCGGTTCGCAACCAACGCGCCAGTGTGGTCGATCAATATTTTCACAAAAGGGGCCAAAAAAGTGGAGTGGACTTTTAAAAATGATGTCACGCTCAGCCGCAATCTAAAGATTTTTAGCGGTCCCAAAGGCACACTCTCGAGCATCACCCGGGTGGGCAAACCACCTCCAGTTCTCAGGCTGAAGTTTTCTCCACAGATCGAAATTACCGAGGTCTGGGCTCTGGACTTGGAAGGTGCGCGTTAGGTCAATTTAAAAAAACCTTTTGTTTGGGGCAATTTTCTTTACTATAAATGCCATGAATCGATTCATTACCTGCGTTTTGGTTTTTGCCTGTTCTCTGTTAACCATGGGATTGCCGGAGGCCCACAGCCAAGTGATGGCCGCGAAGCCTTTGCGTTTCGATTTTACGGTCACCAAAAAACGTCTGGATGTGGAGCGGGTCGATCAAGGCTCGACCAACATCACCGAGGAAAAATGGGCCTATGAAGTGGCGATTCGCAACTCAACTTTTGTGGATCAAGGAGGACTGACCATTGAGTATCGGAACTATCGACAACAGGACAGCGGCAAGCATACCGGAGCGCGTTCCAAGCTTCCGCTCATTGCCCATCCCGGCACCGAAAAAATCGAGGCGTTAGCCAAATCAGGCATTCATAAATTCACGACGAAAGCAGTTGAGATTAAGAAAAGCGAATTGAAAGCAAACTGGGTTTATTCAGATGGCACCAAAGACAAAGTAAAAGACACTCTCTTTGGCATCTGGCTGCGGGTGCTCAAAGACGGTGAAATTGTCTCCGAATATTTCCATCCAGCTTCCTTGAAATCAAAAACTGAGTGGTAAGCCCCGTGCAACCTCCTCCGTTGACAAGTGCCCCAGGCATTTCGATAGTGCGACTGTGAATCTTGATCTTGATAACTTGCTTGGGGATTGGCCGCATGAACCCGGTCAAATAAAAGTCCGTAAAATCGTTGGTAACGATCAAAAGGAAAAACTCCAACTTCGTATCGATCTCGGTTTGATCCAGATGGAGATCGAAGGTCGCCCGGACGGACGCCGCCCGCACAATTGCGAGAGTCTCCTCGCCTGGCACCAAAAACGCGCCAAAAAATCCGAAGCTAAAGGCCTCGATTACGCCCTTTCGCCCAACGAATGTGGTGAACTCCAGCAGGAAGGCATTCAATATTACCACCGCTACATCAGCCTCTTTCAAATCAACGACTTCCAAAATGTAGTGCGCGACACCCAGCGCAACCTCGACCTTTTCTCATTCGTCGCCCAATGCACCGATGACGAGGACATTCGCTGGTCTTTCGAGCAATTCCGTCCCTACGTCACCATGATGAATACGCGCGCCAAAGCCGCCATTCGTCTGGAGAAAAAAGATTTTGTCGGTGCTCTCAAGGAAATCGCCCGGGGCCGCTCTGCCATCGCCGAATTCCTCGACGATGTCGATCCCGCCGATCTCCCCAATCGCAGTCCCGAAGTCGGCTTCCTCGACGAGTGGGCCGATGAAATCCGCAAAAACAAACCAGTCTCCCGCATCGAAATCATGCAGCGCGAAATGGAAAAAGCCATCGCCCTCGAAGCTTACGAACGCGCCGCCGAACTCCGCGATAAAATTCGCGCCTACGGCAAAAAAGCAGCCAAACAATCTTAAACTTTTGCTGTCAAACAAGGCAGTTTAGGTCACAACCCGCAATTTTTTTTCACCCAAAAATGCAACCACAACCCTCTTTATGAAACGCATTATCACACGCCTCGCCGTTCCGCTTTTTGCACTCGGCACCTCCGCACTTATGGCCCAGCCCACACCCAAAAAACTGGAGGATCTGCAACTCGCCGCCGTCGAACATCAAGTCGTCCTCGCTCTCCCCAAATGGGAAAAATCCGTCGAACAAATCAGCACCTCCGTCGATCAAGCCATCGGCGACAGCAACAAACGCCTCGACGCCATCGCCGCCCTTACCCCGGTCGCTGCCACTTTTGCCAACACCTTCCAGGAAATCGATCAAATCGGCTTCGAAGCTAGTCTCGTCGCGAGCCGCATCTTTTGGCTCAAGGAAACCAGCCCCGACAAAGCCCTTCGCGAAGCCGCCAGCGAAGCCATTAAAAAATTTGAAGATTGGAGCGTCAGCACCGACTATCGTGAGGACGTGTATCAAGTTCTTCGAGCTTTTGCCGACACCAAACCTGCCGGCGATGAGGAAGACCAGCGCCTCATCCAGGATACCCTGCTCGATTACAAGCGCGCCGGCCTCGCCCTGCCACCCGATCAACGCAAAAAAGTCGAGGAACTCCGCAAAGAACTCGCCCGCGTCGGCACTGATTTCGATTCCAACATCGCGGCCTCCACCACCCTGCTCAACTTCACTCTTGCCGAACTTGAAGGCGTCCCCGAATCCATCCTCGCCGCCCCCGGCGTCAAAACCGGCGAAGACACCTACACCATCGACGCCAACATCAGTTTCCAGGTCCTCGGCGTTCTCCAAAATGCCGTCCGCGAATCCATTCGCAAAAAAATCTATCTCGCCCGCGACAGTCGCGCCAAAGACAATAACGTTCCTCTCATCAAAAAAATGGTCGAGCTCCGCTCCGAGATCGCCACCCTCCTCGGCTATAACTCCTGGGCCGATTACCAGATCGAACCCCGCATGGCTGGCAAAGGCGACACCGCGCTCCAATTTCTTCAAAACCTCAAAACCGGCCTCCAACCCAAACTCGACCAGGAACTCGCCGCCCTCAAAGAAATCAAAAGCAAGGAAAAATATTCCGAAAACCCCGACGTCAACCTCTGGGACTGGCGTTACTTGTCCGAGCAATATCGCAAACAAAAATTCGAGGTCGATACCGAAGTCCTCCGCAACTATTTCCCATATCAAAAAGTGCTCGAAGGCATGTTCGCCACCTACGAACGCATCTTCCAAATCAAACTCGAACCCGTGCAACTCAACGATAAATGGGTCGAGGATCTCCAGCTCTACTACGTCAGCGATTCCAAAACCAACGCTCCCCTCGGCCTTTTCTACCTCGATATGTTCCCTCGCGAAGGCAAATACAATCACTTCGCCCAGTTCGGTCTCATCGACGGCAAACGTCTCCCCAACGGCACCTATCAACGTCCCACCGTCGCCCTTTGCTGCAACTTTCCCCCCCCGCAAAAAGACAAACCCTCCCTTCTCTCCCACGGCGACGTCGAGACGCTCTTCCACGAGTTTGGCCACGCCATGCACTCCATCCTTACCCAATCAAAATACGCCCGCTTCAGTGGCACGAGTGTCCCCCGCGATTTCGTCGAAGCCCCTTCGCAAATGCTCGAAAAATGGGTCTGGGATAAAGCCGTCCTCGATACCTTCGCCGCCGATTATCGTAACCCAAAGAAAAAACTTCCCGGCGACATCCTTAAAAAAATGAAAGCCGCCAAGCTGGCTCTCACCGGGATGACCTATCGCCGTCAGCTTTCTTTCGGCATCACCGATCTTGTCTTGCACGGTCCCCATACCTCCAGCGAATCCATCGACGTCGTTGGCATCTCCAACCGCATCCTCAGCGAGACCCTTCTTCCCGTCGATCCCTCCACCGCCATGGTCGCCAGCTTCGGCCATCTCAACGGCTACGATGGCGGTTACTACGGCTACGCCTGGTCCGACGCAATCGCCGCCGACATGGCCACCATCTTCGAGAAATCCCCCGACGGCTATCTCGACCGCGAAGTCGGCCTGCGCATGCGCGAAGAAATCTACGCCAGCGGTAACTCGCGCGACGTGAATATCTCCATCGAAAAATTTCTCGGACGCCCCCGCTCCCTCGCTCCTTTCCTCGATTCCATCGGCGTCAATGCCGCCCTTGAACCGAGCCCGACGCCTCCTTCCAAAAAGAAAAAATAAATCCTTTTTCCTCGCATCATGCCGCATTTATTCGACCTCGCCACCCGCGCCATCCTGGCTGGCACATGCCTCCTGGCATTCGCCACCACCCTCACCGCACAGACCAAAGTCGAACAGGCCACCCGCGATAAAATCCTCCTCATCGGCAATGGCACCGAACCACAAAATCTCGACCCTCAAACCGTCAAAGGCGTCACCGAAAATAAAATCATCACCGCAATCATGGAAGGCCTTATCGCCTACCATCCCACCGATCAAGCCCTCCCCGAGCCTGGCCTGGCCGAAAAATGGGCACCCAACGCCGACTCCAGCGAATGGACCTTTACCATTCGCGAAAACGCCCAATGGTCCAATGGCGATCCCGTCAAAGCCTCCGACTTCGTTTTCTCCTATCAACGCATGTTGTCGCCAGATTTCGCCGCCGATTATGCAGATCAACTTTACATCATGGTCGGTGCCGAGGATTACAAAAAAGGCATCCTCACCGATTTCTCCCAGGTAGGCGTCAAAGCCCTCGACGACCGCACCCTGCGCATCACTCTCGTCGGTCCCACGCCCTACTTTCTTTCCATCCTTACCCATTACAGTTGGTTCCCAGTGCATCCCCCCACCATCCTTAAATTTGGTAAAATCGACGACCGCGTCTCCCTCTGGACCCGCCCCGAAAATTACGTCGGCACCGGTCCCTTCAAACTCAAGGAATGGAAGGTCAACCAAGTCATCTCCGTCGAACGCAACCCCAAATATTGGGACGCCGCCAAAGTCCTGCTTAACGGCATCGAATTCTACCCCATCGAAGATCAAAACACCGAGGAACGCGCCTTCCGCGCCGGGCAACTCCATCAAACCAACGAAGTTCCCCTCGATAAAATCCCCGGTTACCGGCGCGACAACGCCCGACTCATCCGCCTCGATCCCTATCTCGGCACCTATTTCTATCGCTTTAACGTCACCGTCCCGGCGTTAAAAGACGTCCGCATTCGCCAGGCACTCAACCTCACCATCGACCGCGAGTCCATTGTCGAAAATATCACCCGCGGCGGCCAGACTCCCGCCACCGGTTTCACACCTCCCGGCCTGGGCAATTACCAGACCCCCGATCTCATCAGCTACGATCCCGATAAAGCCCGCCAACTCCTCGCTCAAGCTGGATTTCCGGACGGCAAAAACTTTCCCAAATTGGAAGTCCTCATTAACACCTCCGAGTCGCACAAAGTCATCGCCGAAGCCATCCAGCAAATGTGGAAGGAAGAGCTAGGCATCGAAGTCTCCATTCGCAACGAGGAATGGAAAGTCTATCTCGACTCCCAGACCAACCTTAAATACCAAATCTCCCGCTCCGGTTGGATCGGCGATTACATGGACCCCATCACCTTCCTTTCCCTCTGGACCACCGGCAATGGTAACAATAACACGGGCTGGTCCAATCCCGAATTCGACGCCCTCATCGCCCAGGCTCAGCGCGAGGGCGACGCCGCCAAACGCTTCGATCTCCTCCAAAAAGCCGAAACCATTTTCCTTAACGATCCACCCGTCGGCCTCATCTATTGGTATACCCGCATTTATCTCCAGTCGCCCCATGTCAAAAACTGGAAACCTCTCCTCCTCGATAATCACAACTACAAGTATATCGACTTGCAGGAGTAAAAGTGAGCGCCCGCCGCTCAAGCACACCCGCACCGCCGACCGGGCAGGCAATGGCAGGGATTTTTTATGACATTGTGAATCTCATTCGAGTGCATCAAAATCGATCTGACATCTCACCCTTTCCATGAAATCCTCGATCTCTCTGCCGCACCTGGCATCCGCCAGCTTTTGGAAAAAACCACGAATGGACACCCCTGGACACGTATTAATTACCATACGGCATATTTTATTCTCTATTCGCGTCACTTCGTGTCCAATCGTGATTAAAATAAATGCAGTCAACTTTCGAGAACGGGTCTATCAATCAGCAAAGCGGGAGATTGTCCTCTCTCGGTGCAGACCCCCGATCCTGCGGCTGCGGCCAATCCGTTTGCATCCCTGCTGCATTCGCGACGCCCACCCACCGCTTCGTTTGGCCGTGAATTGAACGCCCGATGATCAAATTCATTCTTCAGCGCCTGCTCCAGCTTCTCCCGGTCTTACTCATCGTCATCACCATCACTTTCTGGATGGCCAAAAAAGCACCCGGCGGCCCCTTTAGCTCCGAACGCCAGGCCGCCCCCCAAGTCATCGCCAAACTCAACGCCTATTACGGCCTCGACAAGCCGCTTACCGAGCAATATTTCCTTTACCTCAAGCAACTGCTCAAAGGCGATCTCGGCCCCTCGTTTACCTATCCCACCGAATCGGTCAATCAAGTCATCGCCCGCTCATTTCCCATCTCCCTCCAGGTGGGTTCCTATGCATTGCTCATCGCCCTCGCCATCGGCCTGCCCCTGGGAATCGTCGCCGCGCTTGGAAAAAACACCTGGGCCGATTACTCTGCCATGTCGTTTGCCATGACCGGTATCTGCCTCCCCACCTTCGTCATGGGGCCCATTCTCGCCATCACCTTTGGCATCTGGCTCGACTGGGCCAACGTCTTTGGCGTGGAAAAAGTAGGCAACGCCTGGCTCCCTCCGCTTTTCCTCCCATCGCTCACCCTCGGGCTGTTTTACGGCGCTTACATCGCCCGCCTCACCCGCAGCGGCATGCTCGACGTGCTTAACCAGGATTACATCCGCACCGCCCGCGCCAAGGGAGTCGGCCCCTGGCGACTCGTCCTCCGCCATTGCTTGAAAGGCGGCCTCGCTCCCGTGGTCTCTTTTCTCGGCCCCGCCCTCGCCGGTCTCATCACCGGCTCTTTCGTCGTCGAAAAAATCTTCAAACTCCCCGGCCTCGGAGGTGAATTTATCAAGGGCGCCTTCAATCGCGATTATTCACTCATCCTCGGCACCGTGGTTTTTTACGCCGTGCTCATCGTTGTCTTTAATTTGTTGGTCGATGTCATCCAGGCTCTGCTCGACCCGCGCATACGACGATGAAATTTCACCCCGGCGATCAACTCACCGGCAGGGTAGGCATCCTGCCTGCCGGTTTAAACATCCTGGCTCCAACTCCCAGGTTCGCCTCGCCGGCAGGCAGGTTATCTTCAACGGCAGGCAGACTGCCTTCCTTACTTAGGCCATGACCGCCCCCCCCCTCCCGCCCCCTTTGCATGCCGAACACGGCACCTCGCTTTGGCGCGATGCCTGGCATCGACTCTCGCGCAATCGCCTCGCCGTTTTCGGGCTGGTCATGTTTCTAACCATTGCTCTCCTCTGCCTCTTTGGCCCCCTTTTTCTACCCTTCAAACCCGCCGACCAGGCGGTTACCTTGAAAGCCTCCGCGCCTCTGGAAAAAATCTACACCCGCACTCCCCTGCGTAAAACCTCCCAGCCGCGCATCGATTTCATCGCCGAAGGGAAACTCATCGACGAAAACGTCTTCCTCAATCTCACCCCCGACCAACGCCAGCAGACTCTCACTCAAATCAAATCGGGCGAAGCGATCAAGCTGGGACGATTCACCTATCAACTCTCGGATCGCCGCCACTGGCTTGGCACCGACGCTCTCGGACGCGATTTGTTAGTCCGCATCCTCCACGGCGGACGCATTTCCATCGGCGTGGGCCTGGCGGCCACCGTCGTTTCCATTTTGATCGGAGTGCTCTACGGCGCCATCTCCGGTTACTTCGGCGGCAAACTCGACATCGTGCTCATGCGCATCGTCGATATTCTCTACACCATCCCCTTTACCATCTTCGTCATCCTGCTCATGGTTTTTCTTCCGCCAAGCATTTTTCTCCTCTTTATCGCCATCGGCGCCGTGGAATGGCTCACCATGGCTCGCATCGTCCGCGGCGAAATCGTGGCCCTAAAACATCGCGAATTCATCGAGGCCGCCGTTTCATTGGGGCTCAGCCGGTTCCGGATTATTTTCAAACATCTCATACCCAACGTCCTCGGTTCGGTCATCGTTTATTCCACGCTCACCGTCCCCCAAGTGATGCTGCTCGAAGCGGTCCTCAGTTTCCTCGGCCTGGGCGTGCAACCACCGATGAGCAGTTGGGGCGTGCTCATCGATGACGGAGCAAAAACGCTCGAAACCAGTCCCTGGCTGCTCTTTTTTCCCGCCGGAATTTTCTCCCTCACTTTATTCTGCCTTAACTTCCTCGGCGACGGCCTCCGCGACGCCCTCGATCCCCGCGCCTCGAAAGACTAACCATGCCACTCCTCGACGTGCAAAATCTCACCACCAGTTTCCACACCCGCGCCGGGGTGGTCCGCGCGGTGCAGAGCGTCGGCTTCTCCCTCGAAGCCGGGCAAACCATCGGCATCGTCGGCGAATCTGGCTCGGGCAAATCCGTCGCGTGTTACTCTTTGCTCGGCCTCATCCCCACCCCTCCCGGACGCATCGAAGCCGGCACCGCGCTTTTCGACGGCATCGATCTGCTCCACGCCCCGCTCCACACCCTCAATCGCATCCGGGGAAAACGCATCTCCATGATCTTTCAAGATCCGATGACCTCCCTCAACCCTTACCTGCGCGTCTCGGAGCAAATTATTGAGCCGCTTCTCATCCACGAAAAAATCTCCCGCTCCGCCGCCCTCCTTCGCGCCCTCACCGCACTCGAGGAAGTGGGCATCCAGGACGCCGCTCGACGCATCCATTTTTATCCGCACGAATTTTCTGGTGGCATGCGTCAGCGGGTAATGATAGCCATGGCGCTCATCACCCGGCCCGAAATTCTCATTGCCGACGAACCCACCACCGCTCTCGACGTCACTGTGCAGGCGCAAATCCTCGAGCTTATTCGCTCCCGGCAACGCGAGCTCGGCACCGCCGTCATCTTCATCACGCACGATCTCGGCGTCGTGGCTTCGTTTTGCGATCACGTCCACGTAATGTATGGCGGACGCATTGTGGAATCGGCTCCCACCACGGAACTCTTTCGCAATCCTTTGCATCCCTATGCCGCCGCCCTCCAGCGCAGCATCCCGGCTTTGCAGGAAAAAAACACCGAGCTTTACACCATCCCCGGCCTGCCACCCGATCCCATGCACCTGCCCGACGGGTGCGCTTTCGCGCCTCGCTGCGACCATGTGCGGGACCTTTGCCGCGCGCGACATCCCGAATTGGTCACCCTCCAGCCCGCCCACGCCACCCGCTGTCTGCGCGTGCAAGACGGCGACCTCACCCTTTCCTAACCACACCCATGCCACTCTTGGAAATCGAAAATCTGGCCACCTGGTTCCCTCTGCGCAGCGGCATCCTCCTGGGCCGCACCGTCGGTCACGTCAAAGCCGTCGATGGAGTCTCCCTTACCCTGGCACGTGGAGAAATCCTCGGTCTCGTCGGCGAATCGGGCTGCGGCAAATCCACCCTGGCCCGCACCATCCTCCGCCTGCTCGATGCCACCTCGGGACAGATTCGTCTCGAAGGACGCGATCTCGCAGGCGTCTCCCGCCGCGAACTCCGACGGCAACGACTCGATTTTCAAATGATTTTTCAAGATCCTCATGCCTCGCTCAACCCGCGCATGACCGTCTTCGACACACTCTCCGAGGCCATTCGCACCCGGCATCGCGTCTCCGGCGACGCCCTCGACCAGCGGGTGGCCAACCTGATGACCACCGTCGGTTTGTCGCCCAATCTGATGCGGAAATATCCCCACGAATTCAGCGGCGGACAACGCCAGCGCATCGCCATCGCCCGCGCCCTTGCACCCGAGCCCAAGCTCATCATTGCCGACGAACCGGTCTCCGCCCTCGATGTTTCCATCCAATCGCAAATCATCAATCTACTCCTCAAGTTGAGCCGGGAAATGGGCCTCACCCTTATTTTCATCTCGCACGATCTTTCGGTCGTCAAACATATCTCCGACCGGATCGCTGTGATGTATCTGGGAAAAATCGTCGAGCTGGGACCTGCCGTCGCCGTGGTGGAACATCCGCTTCATCCTTACACCCAGGCTTTGGTGAGTGCGATTCCCATCCCCGATCCTGTGCGCGAAAAAAATCGTCAGCGCATTCTTTTGTTAGGCGATCCGCCCTCGCCGATCCATCCTCCTGCGGGCTGCGCCTTTCATCCGCGTTGTCCGCAGGCCATCGCCGCCTGTGCCGCAACCCTCCCGCCGCTGGAGGAAAAATCTCCCGGCCGTTCCGCCGCCTGCATCCGTCTGGAGCAAACTTTACCGCCTTGAACGTCGCTCCAACCGCCTTGCGGTGTTGTTAAATAGGAGTTGTCTATAAAACAAAAAAATCGCAAACACCTCATTTCGAGGGATTCGCGAGCTTGTAAAGTGGTGGCTGGAGAGGGATTTGAACCCCCGACACGAGGATTTTCAGTCCTCTGCTCTACCAACTGAGCTATCCAGCCGTTTAAAGGACACTAAATAAGACTGCGACAGGATTTTAAGCAAGCTTTTTATGAGCTAAAAGCGCGGAATTGGTTTTTTTATACCCAGTTTGCCCATTGCACGGCTTGTTCGTCGGCGGCGAAGCGGGCAAACCCTTTGCCGCCTGGATGATGATTACCAGAGGCGGCCAACCCTCCAAAAGGCAGGGTGGATGGAGAAAAAGTGGTCGGCAAATTGGCGTAAACGTTGCCCGCCACGATGGCGTCGGCAAACCAGCGAAAACGGGCCTCATTTTTCGTAAATATCGCTGCGGAAAGACCGTATGCACTGCGATTTTGGATTTCGACAGCTTTTTCCAGGGAATCGACGACTACAACTTCCAGGAATGGAACGAATTGTTCGGCCTCGAGCAAATCCTCGCCGGCCGCACGCAGGACCGTGGCCGGGTTTACGTAATGACCGTTCAATTGCGAGGGAACGCTGGAGGGGGTGTCGGCCTGGAAACGGGCGATCAATTTTTCGTGGCGTTCGCGGGCGGCGGATGAGATGACCGGCCCCAGGCTGGTGCTTTCCAGGGTGGGATCGCCGGGAATGAATTTTTGCAAAGCGACCCCGAGTTGTTCGTAAAACGGGGTGGCCACGGCTGCGTCCACCCAGACGCGGCTGGTGCCATTGCAACGTTGTCCGGCGGTAAGGCACAAGCCTTCGGCGGCGGCATGGGCGGCGGCGGTTAAGTCGGCATCGGAGGCGACAAAAAGAGCGTTTTTTCCTCCCAATTCGAGCGCGAGATCCTTGCTGTAATCCTCCGCCAGATCGATGGCGAGTTGTTTGCCGACTGCAACAGAGCCAGTGAAACAGACTGAGCGCACGGCGGCATGCAAAGCGAGGGCGCGACTTATTTTCCCATGTCCCTGGACAATTTGAAAGACACCAGGTGGAAGGTGTCTGGCGAGAATATCGCCATAGTGCCGGGCGACCAGAGGGGTGAACGGCGAGGGTTTGTAGAGAACGCAATTGCCTGCCAGAAGATAAGCCAGGATTGCCCCGTTGCCGAGGTGGAGAGGAAAATTAAACGGGCCGATGACTGCTGCCGGTCCGCGCGGTCGTCTCCTGATCATGGCCGGATGCGGGCCGCCGGAAACGGTTTCATCGGCAAGATAACGCTCCGCGTCTGCGAAGACGTGGGAAAATTTTGCCAGAACGGCGGTCATTTCGCCGCGGGCTTCGGTGAGCGGTTTGCCAGCTTCCAGGGCGATTTGCCGGGCGAGAACCTCGCAGTGAATCGTTAGCTCGGAATGAATTTTTTCCAGGGCGGACGTGCGTTCGGCGAGTGAGGCGCGACTCCATTCCCGGCTGGCTTCGACGGCTTGCTGAACGGAAAATGCCACGTCGCTGGCGGTGACGGCTGGCAGGGCGACCTTGAGGTTGCCGGGCGCAAAATTCTGCCATGTGGCGGGATCATCCATGGATTTCCTGGGCGGCGAGAAAGGTGTTGGTGTGAACGCGCACGATTTTTTCGAGTTCCGGAGAGTAACCTCCTGCAAGAGTCCAGGCGAGAGGAATTGCGCGTTCGTGGGCGAGTCGAAAAACCAACCGATCCCGTTCCAAAAGCGCGGCGTGATCCAGATCCAGCGGCGAATAAGGGTCGTCTCGCAAATAGTCCGCTCCTGCTTGATAGAGCAGCAGGTCGGGACGGATTTCGTCTAAAAGCCAGGGGATGTTTTCCTCCATGATTTTTTTTAAAGCCAGCCAATCCGTTCCAGCCGGCAGCGGCACCGAGCGATGATTATCTCCATCCAGATGTTGCACGATGCTAACATCGCGGTAGGCGGTGTTCTCCCAGTAATCGTTCCCGTAGATGGAAAGCTGGCGCAGCCAGGGGCGATTCGCGGCCAGCAGGGCGGTGCCATTGCCGTAATGCAGATCCATGTCGAGCACGGCCAACGTCTGGATGCGGTTTTCCCTGCGTAAAATTTCACCGGCAAGCACCAATCCGTTGAAGGTGCAAAATCCTTCGCCTTGTTTTTGATGCGCGTGATGAAATCCGCTGGCCAACGCTGCGCCGATCCCCGTTTGCAGGGCGGAACGTGCGGCGGCAATCACACCGCCATTAGTTAGCAAAACGGAGGGCCAGAGAGCGGGCGACCAGGGAAACTTTTGCGATTCGGCGAGTGGTCGCGGTTCGCCGGTTTGGATGGCTGCGAGATAGCTGGAATCGTGCACGAGCAGAAGCTCCTGATAGCTAACAGGAGCGGGGCCGATCAGGTCGGCCCATTTATTTGTATCAAGCTCACCGGCCACCAGGGAAAACTTGCGCATGGGCATGATATGCGGTCCGATATCGGCGGCAAAACCTGGATGATAAGAGGTCGGGATCATGTTTCCAAAAAGCTAATATCCTCCAATGGGATGTCCGTTTCACAGGGGGGATAGTTGTCCAAAGCCTGCCAGAGGGAGGCCATGTCCTTCCGGCGAAAAATCTGGCCATACATGGTATAAAAATGACGCACGGAGGAGCGGATTTCGGAAGATTGGCAGAGAGCTTCGTGTTCGCGTCCGATGCGGCGGATCATCAGCCAAAAAGGCAGCGGCTGCGGACCACCCGAGGCATCGATCTCTGCAAAAGGGCGGAAGTCGGGCTGATGATAGGGAATAGTTTCGGGTTGCACACGGCGGAATCCTGCCCTGGCATAGGCCTTGAGCCGGGGCAATTGTTCGGGAGACGAAAGAGGTTCCATTTCTGCAATCAGATTGGGTGGTGGCGGATTGGTTAAATGCAGTTTGCGATGGCATTCGCGCACATCGTGCAAAGGAAATGCGCGCAGCCAGCCGGCCAATCCGGTCCGCCGCATTTCGGGCAGCACCAAGGCGTGCGAGAGGAGAACGGTGGTGCCTGGCACGGGATGGGTCTGCACCATGACGATGTGATCGCGCACGGCGACGATGTGCCCGTCCATTTCAATGCCTAACAAATGATACCGCAGGTGAATGTCGTCATGGGCTTCCTGAATCTGCCAGGCAAGTCGTTCATGGAGCACGGCGCGCGTTTCGATTTCGTTTTTGGCACCAAATTCCGCTTCGAGCAATTGATAGATTCGTTCGAAGTCGGGGTCGTCGGCGTGGGACGCCTCGATGATGCGCAGGGATTCCCACGACAAACCAGCGGAACGCTGATCCCCAGGGGCAAGATCGGAGGGGAGCAGCGGGCGGGGGGCGATCATGGCTTGACTTTAAGTTTATCCAAAGCTAGTAAAATATCAGACGCGGTCAACTTTAACTGAAAAAAACGATTATGTCCGAAATACCCGAAACCCCCGTTCCTCCGAACGCCCCCGAAAACCCGGCTTCCCCACCCGAGCCTCCCATGGCTCCGTTAGCTCCGGAAACCGCTTCGAGCGTTACGGAAACTGGTCTTGCTCCGAATATTGCGGCAGGCATTGCAGCGGTTTTTCCTTTATTGGGCGGCATCATTTTTTACTTCATTGAAAAAAAGCATCCGTTCGTGCGTTTTTATGCGCTGCAATCGGCTTACTTTGGAGCTGGTGCATTTCTCGCCAGTGTGTCGGTAACCATTCTCGTGGGCGTCTTACAAATCATTCCCATCCTGGGTCAGATTCTCGGATTTATCATCAGTCTGGCTTGGTTTTTTATTCTGATGGGAATGTTCGTAATCTGGATTATCACGATGGTAAAAGCTTTCTCTGGCAAAGAGTGGGAGATTCCCTGGGTAGGGAAACTGGCACGCAAACATCTGGCGGAAGGGCTGTTTTTTTTCGTGAAAAGTCCTGCTCTCTAAAAAAGTTTGGCCGCTCGGATCACTGCAAGCCCCAGTGGACGGGAGGTGGCGGGAGGGTGAGATTTTGTGGAGGAAGCGGGGGAGGCAGCAAGGCGGCGGCTTCGTCCCTGGCCCGACGTTTTTCGAGCATTACGACTAACATTCTTCTGGCCAGAAACCGATTGAGGCCCTGGCTGCGTTCCTTCGGACAGCGCACGCGCAGGCCGCTGGCCGGGTGATACAGGCTTACTCCGATCAAGCCCGCTTTACCTCCGCTTTTAACGGTTTTAAAATAATCTTCCACCAAGTCTTCTTCGCGCAGGCCGAGGACTTCCATGCGGACATACAGACTGGCGGTCTTGGCTGGTGTAACCGGAAATTTATGCCGTTTGCTCACAGGAAAAAAGACGGGCTAGATTTCCAAAGGTTTGGGATGAGAGGATAACATTTTTATGCCCTGATCGGTGATGGTGACGACATCTTCGTGGCGCACACCGCCGAGTCCATAATAGTAGAGGCCGGGTTCGACAGTAAGCACTTGTCCGGGGCGAAAAGTGGTTTTGCCAAAACGCGGAATTTCGTGAATGTCGAGGCCGAGACCGTGGCCGGTGCCGTGAAAAAACCCGCCCCACCGTCCGTCGCGGAGCGCGGTGGGATAACCTTCCCGTGTAAAAAAATCTTTTATTTCCTGATGCAAAGCGGCTCCCGCGAGGCCCGGTTTCATTTTCTGCAAGGCGAGTCGCTGCCCTGCGAGGACGGTTTGCCAGAGCTGACGTTGGGCGTCGCTGGCCCGGCCTCGAACCACGGTGCGGGTAAGGTCGCCGAAGTAGCCGGTGGTGGCGTCGCGCGGGAAGATGTCGAGGATGATGAGGGAGTCGGCGTAGAGCGGGCCATGCCCGCGTTCGTGTGGATCGCAGGCCTGGTTGCCCCCGGCGACGATGGTGTGGGCGGGTTGTCCGCCCGCATGCAGGATGGCGCTGTCGATCTCTGCTCGCAAAATTTCGGAGGTGAGTTTTTTTCCTCCCCAAAGCAAGGCGCGCCGGGGGCCGATGGTGGTGGCGTGCAGGACCTCGAAGCCCCGGGCCATGCCGGTCTGGGTGATGCGCAGGGCGCGTTGCACGAGCTTGATTTCGGCGGACGATTTAAATTCGCGTTCGGGATAAAACAAGCCTTCGACTGGCACCAGTTCAAGGCCTGCGGCTTCCAAATGACGAGCCAGGCCGAGGGGAAAATCGGAGGGCACATGCACTTTTTTCAAGTGGCGTTGATGGAGGAATCTGGCAACGCTCTCGGAAAGGGTGGGGTCGCCGGGTCCATTTTTGAGCGAACGATTGAGATCTGAGAGGGCGACGATTTCCTCGACTTGAGCTTCGCGCTTGCCGCGGTCGATTTCCAAATCGCTCAGGACGAGAGTGCGTTTGCCTTTGTGATCGAGGAAAATCACCGGGTCGCTGACTAGAAACTGGGTGGCATAACGCAGTTCGGACGAGGTTTCGCTCGAGGCCACGATCAATCTGGCGGGGGTGGCGGCCATTTACAGCAGGATGGTGGCGAGACCGAGGAAAAGTCCCATGCTCACCACATCGGTGGCGGTGGTGAGAAAGATGCTGGAGGCGGTGGCGGGATCGGCACCGAGTTTTTTTAAAGTGACGGGAATGATCACCCCTGCGATCCCGCTAACGACGCAACTCACGGTCATGGCCACGAAAACAATCCCACCCAATTTAAAGGCGTCGTTGTTTTTCTGCATGGTGGCATAGACGAACATACCGATGCCGGCGGTGATGCCGACGAGGGCGCCGTTGCAGAGGCCGAGGATGCCTTCTTTAAAAAGTGCTTTGCGTTCTTTGCCGGAGCGAAATTCTCCCAGGGTCATGGCTCGCAAAGCCACGGCGAGCGCCTGGCTGCCGGTGTTGCCCGATTGCCCGGCGAGCACCGGGAGGAAGACGGCGAGGAGAACGACTTTTTCCAGGGTGCCCTCGAAAGCTCCGACGACGGCGGCGGCGACGAAGGCAGTCAGCAGATTGAGTTGCAGCCAGGGGTGACGAAATTTTAAACTGGTGGTCCAGGGGGTGCCGAGGCGTTCCTCTTTATCGACACCGACCATGGAACCTGCCTGGGCGGAGAGTTCGACGGCCTGGGCCTCGAAAAGGGTGGAGCCGCGCACGAGACCGACGAGAACGCCCTCGGGCGTGCAGACGGGATAGACTGGGTAATGGCGGTTGAGGACAGATTTCATGGCCTCGGTGATTTCCATTTCGGGGGTGAGAAAAAATGGATTGCCGAGGGAGATTTCGGCGAGAGTTTGCTCGGGGCGGGCGAGGAGGAGTTCGCGCATGACGATGACGCCCAGGAGCCTGCCTTTTTCGTCGGTGGTAAATCCGTAGGTGATGAAGGCTTTTTTGGTGAGTTGACGTAATTCCTCGGTGGCCTGGCCGACGGTGACTTCGGGGCTGAAGACGGCGATGGGCGGTTCGATGAGTCGTCCGATGGAGCCTTCGGGATAGCGGCGGATGGATTTCCAGTGAGAGGCGACGTCGAGGGGAGTGGCGGATAGAATTTGTTCGAGATGCGCGGGTGGGAGCAGGTTGAAAATTTCGTTACGCCGCAGGACATTGAGCTTGGTGAGGGCTGCGGAGGCGAGTTCCGGGATGAGCGTGGAAAGATGAACGATGGCATCCTGGGCAGAGCTGGAGATCAGTGGGTTATCGGTGGATGAAGTGGCAGCGTCTGGCACGGTGGAAAGCGTCATGCCCCGGACCCTAGCGAACCTGTCCGATTTGTCACGGCAGGAATAGCTTCCGGAAGAAAAAAATTAGCTTGGGGTGGGCAGTGGAGAAGGAGTGGGCGGGGAAGTGGCAGGGGGGGTGGCTTCCAAACCACGTGGTGCGGGGAGCGGCACGCCCGGATCTGGAGTGGGCGTGGGTGTGGGAGGGGGTGGGAGGATGTTTTCCCAGCGTTCGACAGTGACATTGGTGGCACCGATCTCGGCCAGCAATTCGATGCAACGGGTGCGCCATTTTTCGTAGTCAGGCGGGGCTGATTCGTCGGCTGATTGTGGAAAAACGATGTAACTAACATCGAGACGATTGGTGGGCCGGCGATAGGCCGTGGCGGCGGCGTTGATGGAGCGGGAGAGTCGCAGGGAAGCTTCGCCGACTTTCACGGAAGGGCCGACATCGCCGAAGATGGCAGGATAGATTTTATTGCCAAAAATAACGGCGGCATAGTCTCCGATGCGCGGACAGAAGGGCAGGGATTTATTTCGGATCATGAACCCGGGCAAGACGATGAAGGGATCGGCTTTGGCGATCAAGAAGCTGAAGGTTTTGAGATCGGTGATTTGTAATTCGGTGGTGGAGATGGTTTTGCGGAGTTCAGCGGCTTTTTCGGGGGTGAGACCGGGGGTGGCCAGAGCGGCCCGGGCTTCCGCGATGCGGGCATTTTTCTCCACTAGAAACTGGCTGGGGACTGCGGTGCGCTTGCGCCAGCGATAGCTGGTAAAGGGTTGATAATAAGTGCTGGTGCCATCGACTTCGAGGTAACGGTCGGAGTCGGAGCCATCGGCGACCACGTCCATATCGCCCTGGAGGATAAGGGCTTTGCGTTGGCTCACGGGGTGGGTGTATTCGAGAATGGTGCCGCAATCGAAGAAATTGTGCCGGGAGAGGACCGTGTTGAGATTACTGACATCGGTCTGGAGTGAACGCACTTTTAAAGAATAAAGCGCATGATAATAGGAGGAGACTTTGGCCTGGGCAAGAATTTCGCCGAGAACAGGCAAAGCGGTGGTGATGGCGGGGTTGGCGGTGGTAAAGTGCTCCAGGGTGACCATGGCTTCGGGCACTTTCACTTTAAGCGAAATATCGACGGTAAAGCTATCATCGATCCTGCGAATCGTGGGAGCGATGCCACCGGGGAGGCTTTCCACACTGCTGCTAATTTTAAGTCCGTTAAAAAGCCGGGCAGTATCGTTGGTGCTGCGCGGAATAAAGGCCTCTGGCAGTGGGGTGGGACTTGGCGTGGGTGTTGGCGTGGGGGTAGGAGTAGGCGTGGGGGAGAGAGTTTCGGTTGGCGCGGGGGTGGGTGCAACCGAACCAGGCGGAGGCGGCTTGGGGCAGGCGGTGAGCAGGCTCAATACGCAGAGTAGGAGAAAAAATCGGCTCCCGAGAGACATGGTGAAAGAATTTTATGAAGTAAAATTAAGTGCGGTTAACACCAGGCTTATAAACCCGAGAATGGTGAGAATGCCTGCGGGCATGACTTTTTTTGTGCGAAAAAATGCCGGCGCGAATCGACTTAACAAAAGGATACTAACCAAACCACCCAAGGTAAGCCCGATCCAGGATTGCGCCGGTAAGAACAACATGAGGATGGCTGCCGATTCTAACAGGACACCGGCGATTATCCCGGCAATGAGCGAAGCCCGGCTATTGGATTTGACGTAACCGATGACCCCACCGACCTGGTTAAAAGCTCCAAAAATAAAATAAAAGAGAATGGTAAGACCGGCGATGGACATGGCTAGGGAGTTTGTTTGGGTTTGGCGGCGCTTAAAAATGGCCGGATGAGAAAAATGGGCAATAACGTGAGCACCAAAGCACCGAGGAACATAACCAGCCCGGGCACGCAGCGGGCACGATCTGCGGCGACGGCCCGGAGACCTTCCCGCGCGACTGTCGCTGCATCCACCGAGAGCCACGAGGGGGTGGTCATATCGAATTGATTATTTTCGCCAAGCCGGGTGGCCTGTTTGCCAAACTCGGTGGGAACCGGGCCGGGGCAGAGAGCGGTGACGCTGATGCCGGTGCCACGCAACTCGGCGCGCAGACCTTCGGAAAAACTGGTGACATAAGCCTTGGTGGCGGCATAGACGTTGAGATAAGGGACGGGGAGCAGGCTGGCGACAGAACTGACGTTGAGAATGGCGCCACCGCCGAGGGCGATCATGTCTGGGAGAAGTTGATGGGTAAGATGAGTAAGGGCGGCGACGTTGAGATCGAGCATTCGGGAGATTCGTTCCCAGGAGCCGTCGATGAACGGTCCATGATCACCGATGCCAGCATTGTTGATGAGGAGATCGATTTTAAGATCATTCTCACCCAGCCAGGCGAGAAATTGGAGGCGGGCTTCTTCATCGGCGAAGTCGATGCCGTAAATAAAGACGTTGGCTTCGGGGTGAAGTTCGTTGATTTCGGATTTAAGCGCTTCGAGACGGTCAAGACGACGGGCGGTGATGATGATAGTCGAGGCGTGAGGGGCGAGTTGCAGAGCGAATTCGCGACCGATGCCCGAGGAAGCGCCTGTGATGAGGGCAGTGATGTCGTTAAAGTAATCCATGGCAAGGTGGCACTAAGAGGTGTGTTTTTACGCTTGTTCCTTCTCGTAATTGGATGTCTCGCGGACGACGATATGATTGCCTTCGATGTGCAAAACGGTAACTTTCCCGCCTTTGGGAATAAAGGTGGAATCGCTCACCACATCGACGTGCTGGCTGCGAAATCGCACCATGCCAGCCGGGCGCAGATCGGTGAGAGCCTCGCCTTCTTCGCCGAGCATAAGAAGCAATGGCGGGGTCTTATTTTCTCCGCCAGCGATGGATTGATTGATGAATTTTTTGCCAATGGCTGTTCGTGGAAAAAACCGCATCCAGCCGCCAAACCCGGCGAAGCCAATCGCGATAGTGACAAATAAAACCACGGTGCCCACGCCGAATCCAAATTGGATAAAAGTAAGGACCACTGCGACTGAGAGAACGACGATGCCGAAAATAGCCAGCACCCAGCCGGGGATGAAGATTTCGGCCAAAAACAAGGCTATCGCCGCGAGGAAGAGAACGACGATGATGCTGGTCATACTTGCACCTTACTCGTCCTGAAGGTCTCTGTCGATGGTGCGTCGCCCGGTAAATATTTCCTGGAGAGAGCCACCCACGCGGCGAAAGCCGTTGCCGATGCTGCGACCTGTGCGCACAAAGCCGCGATGGATTTTTTGTTCGGTGGAAATGCCCTGTTCGTCATAATCCTCGACGACGACGGATCGGCGGGTGGGGCGTTGATCGGGTGCTGAGGTGCGGCGGGAAATTCCGCTGCCGAGAATGCGTCCCGAATCGGCAGAAATACGGGAGGTCAGGACGACGCGTCCCGCGTTATTGAGAAGTTGCACGCGCCAGATGGGGGCGCCGGTATCTGGATCGCTGAGCAGAAGATAATTGGCAGAGCTGAAACGCACTTTTTGGCGCACGGCCTCGCGTTCGGCAACCGTGAAGGCGCCATCGGAGTCGAGTTGAAGTTGATTGAGATTGACGCGGTCGGTGGAATCGAAAGGATTTTTCAAGGGGGCGCGCTGGCTGACGATTTCGCCTCCGCGGACTTCGATTTCGCGATAGCCGGCTCGCGAGGAGACATCCTCAAAAACGAGACGCCAGGAGCCGGGTTGGGTATTGCCCGAGAGACCTTCGAGGTTTAGCAAGTTATCGAGATAAGCATCGCCTCGCACCTTCCCGACGGCATTGAGAGCGGTGTAAGCGGTATCCTGAGCCCAAGCCTGATGAGCAAAGAGGCAGAGTAGAAGAAATATGAATGATCTCACAAAGAATAGGAAAACACTCACTGGGATTTGCGCAATGGGATTTTTTTGGAGAGTTCGCCGGATGAATCGAAGGTTATTGAACCTCGGCGGCGACTTTTTCGAGATACTGTCGGTAAGGGCATTGGGGGAGCTTTTGAATGGAACGCTGGAGATCATCCATCGTGATAAAGCCTTGGGAGAGAGCGATTTCCTCCAGGCAGGCCACTTTAAGACCCTGACGATTTTCGATGGTGGCGATGTAGTTTGACGCTTCGAGCAGGCTGGCGTGAGTGCCGGTGTCGAGCCAGGCCATGCCCCGGCTGAGCACCCGCACTTGTAATTCCTGGCGGGCTAGATAAGCGAGATTGACGTCGGTGATCTCCAATTCGCCACGTGGGGAAGGTTTAAGGGAGCGGCAGGTCTCAACGATGGCCTCATCGTAAACGTAGAGACCGGGGATGGCGAAGTTGCTTTTTGGGTTTGCTGGCTTTTCTTCGAGGCTGAGGGCTTGACCGTTGGCGTCGAATTCGATGACTCCATAACGCTCGGGATCGCTAACCTGATAGGCGAAAATGCAGGCACCTTTTTCGATGGCAAGTGCAGAACGGAAAAAATCCAGGCTTCCATGAAAAATATTGTCCCCAAGAATGAGGGTGACGCCGGAGCCGGCGAGGAATTTTTCGCCAATGAGAAAGGCTTGAGCAATGCCGTCGGGCTTGGGTTGCACGGCATATTCAATCTTCATGCCGAACTGGCTGCCATCGCCAAAGAGGTTTTGAAAAAGAGGCACATCCTTGGGAGTGGAGACGATGAGAACGTCGCGAATACCGCCCAGCATGAGGGTGCTGAGCGGGTAATAGATCATCGGTTTTTCATAAATGGGCAGGAGTTGTTTGCAGACGATCTGGGTAAGTGGATGCAATCGGGTGCCTGCGCCGCCTGCGAGAATGATGCCTTTTTTTGGGGTTGCCATAGTGCTATTTAGTCAGAAAAGTATCGGATTACCACCTTAAAACAGCGAAAAAAAAGGGCGGGATTTCACAGAAATCCCGCCCAAGATTTATGATGAGAGCTAAATTTAGAAAGGCTTTATCGACTCACGTTTGGAATGGTCGAACTGGGAGGAGGATTGGGCGGGCGCAGGGAGCTGCCAGGGCCTTCGGCGGGTGGAGCGGGTTCGCTACCGGCGTCGCCGAGGGTTTTGCCATCGCTAAAGGTCTTCCCATCGCTAAAAGTTTTGCCATCGCTAAATACCGCTTCGTCACTGGAAGAATATTCCGGCACGGAGGCAGAGGCAATCAAACCAGCAGGTTGTGTGGTGGCGTTGGTGGCAATCAATTGGGTGAGTGTCTTGCGGGCACCTTCGGCAGCATCGCGCGAAACAGTGGTTTCAACCGCCAGAACGATAGCCGAAAATGCCTGTGCGGAGATTTCTTTGCGGGCCACGCCTTCTGCAAGCGAGGTAAGTGCGTTGGAAGCGGACACCGCAGCGTAAGCATCGCCGGAGATGGGGGTGGCTTCGCTGGCCGTGGCGTTGACACCGCTGTCGGTGAGTTTGACCACGAGCCCGCTGGGCACGGTTTTTACAATGCCGGAGAGCAAGTTAATGGAAACCTGACCATCGATCACGGCGACACTGGATTCAGGATTACCAATGGTGACATCGAAAAGCGAGTCGGTGGATTTAATTTCGCCGTAGCTGGTGACGACTGCGAAATCGTTATTGGCGGAGAATTGTTTATCGAGGTAAATAGACGCGGAACCGGACTCGACGGAGACGCGAACCACGCGTTTGGCTGCATCGGCGGAGGCTGCGTGGTCATTTACCAATAAAGTAACACGACTGCCAGGTTGCACTTTAATAGAAATGCCGGGAGCCGGGATAAGCGTGGAAGTCTCGCTCGCTCCAGTGGACACGCCAGACCCAACGCTGAGTTGTTTTTCCGCTGATGCATCTCCACTCAACCAACGGCTGGCGAGTGAATCGGCAAATGCGGGTTGGACTACCAGGGATGTTGCGATGACGATTGAAGCCACTGAGCCGATCATCGAACTACGGATGGTTAATTTTGAACTTCTCATAATTGATACGATTTTTAATTGTGGGATTTTACTAGATTCCTTGAACGGCGCAGATTTTAGAACAAGAAAACATTTTGTAAAGCGCAAAATAACACATTTCTTGACAAGTTGACTTTTAATTGTGAAATATGCCGTTTACGAATGCGATTTGTGAAAAAAACCATTTTCTTTTCGCATTTTTGTTTAAAATAGTGGACAAAAAATCGTCAGCTTGATAATTCGACCTTATGAGTGAAGTAACACGTTCCAAATTTAGTTTCCAAAGAAAAATCGCCATCGCAGCAGCAGCGGCGATTTACGTGGCTGCCACCAGTATGCAGTCATTGTGTGCGCAAGATATCATCCGCCCTTCTCTTACACGGGAAAATGCTCCTGATAATCGCACTTTTATCGACGATGAACCCAACTACAACGCGCAGTTGGGTCCGGTATCCTTTCTGCTCGACGCTTCTCTTTTTGCGGAATACAACGACAACGTAAACCTCTCCGAGGTCAATCCCCAGAGTGATGTCATCATTCGCCCGGCCATCGGGGTCACTGCAAAATGGGATTTGTCGGAGGCCACATCGCTTTCCCTTCGCGTGGGCTTCGGTTATTCATTTTATCTGAACGATTCCGTCAGCAGCGGTTCGGCATTTTCTTTGGATCAAGGGTCGGAAATTGCCTTCAACATCTTCATTGGAGATTTCCGCATCAAAATTTACGATTCGTTTTCCCTCACAGACAGCCCGGTGGATTCTGTCGGATTTAGCGAAGTGGAAAACTTCGGGCAATTCTCGAACACCGCTGGTATCGCCATCACTTGGGAACTATCGGATTTCGTGACGACCATTGGATTCCAACGTAACGACACAATATCAGTCTCTGGAAATTTCGATTACCTGGATAGCGCGACGGATCAGGCTTATGGGAATGTCTATTTTGCAATCACTCCCACGTGGGGTGTTGGCATCGAAGGTGCTATTAGTTCGACTCGTTATGATCAAAATGTGCAGAACGATGCGAAAGGTTGGCATGCGGGAGTATTTGTGGAAGGCACCCTTTCCGAAACTTTTTCGTTCCGGGCAGCGGTGGGATATCAAGTTCTATCTTTCGACGATCCGAGCGGCTTTAGCTCCGTGCCGGGCATCGTCGGCAGCTTGGGGAATGACACCGAGGATTTCGATGGTGCTTATGCTAATTTTGGTTTCACCCACGAAATCAACGCGTCCATCACTCACGAATTAACCATCGGACGTGAAACAACTCTCGGCGTCAACTCCAATTTCATCGATCTCTTTTATGTTCGCCACACAGCAAAATGGGAGATCATCAAAGATGTCGAACTCATCACCCGCCTATTTTACGAAGAAGGAAATGAATCCGGTGTCTTTAATTCCGAAGAAGCTACCCGCTACGGTGCATCCATCGGGGCAAGTTATCAATTTGCGCCTACCTGGATCCTTTCTGCGCAATACAGTTTCATCCGAAAAGACTCCAACTTGGATCTTCGCGATTATGAGCAAAATCGCATTCTTCTCGGGGTTACCTACCAATTCTAAATTGGAAAACAAGTGTTTGCAGGTTCCGGTAATCCTGCGGTTTGGGCTGGCAGTTTTTTTAATGGTCAGCACCGCATCCGTGGCTCTTGCCCAGGTCCCTGCTCGTCCCCAACCACAAACCCGCCAACCTTCTTCTCTCAGCGGCACGACATTTAGCTCCGCCGCAGCCACCGTGGCGACCACCACCTCAATGGCTGTCTTGGACGACACCCGTAAACTTGGCATCGGCGATGTCGTGAGCTTTCGTGTGGTCGAAGATCGCGACCCCCCGGTCAGCCTCATCATCACCGACTCCGGCGAAATGGAAGTGCCTTACATCGGACGGGTGCGCGCCGCTGGCCGGACCTGCAAAAATCTCGCTCTTTCCATCAAAAGCTCGCTCGAAGTCGATTATTACTATCGTGCCACCGTCATAATCGGCCTCGACTCCGTGAGCCAGGCTTCTCGTGGACGCATTTATGTCTCCGGCGAAGTGCTCAATCAAGGTGCCCAGGAAATACCTCCCAACGAGGAATTTACCGCCAGCAAAGCTCTCGCCAATTCTGGCGGCTTCAGCAAATTTGCCAACAAAAGTAAAATCCGCATCATTCGCAAAGGTGCCGACGGTAATTCCGAAATCATTCTCTTCAATCACGAGAAATTTCAAACCGGCTCCGGCCCCGATGTGCCTTTACAGCCGAACGACACCATCAATGTGCGTGCTCGCGCCATCAACTTTGGCGGAGGATAAAAACATCATGAGTTCCACACCTGGCAGCATTAATCTTACAGAAAAAAACGAAACCTTCCATGCTCAGGTCAGCCGCTTGCGTCAGCAATTTGTCACCCATTGGTGGATCGTCTTCCTCACGGTATCCCTCGGTATTCTTATCCAGGTCTTAATTATCCAAAGCCTGCAAAACTACGTCTTTTCCGAGGGCAAAATCATCGCTGGCAACACCATCACCACCGATAGCGGCCTTAACGTCGGCACTTCCCAAGGCGACTTTTTCGCCACCCAGATTGAGCTGATGGCCAGCCCCGAGGTAAGACGGCGCGCCGAGGAAAAACTCCGCATCATCCAGCCGCAAATTCAGGAAGATGAAGTCGAGATCGGAGTCGAACAACAAGCTCGCAGCGACATCTTTATCCTCACCGCCAAAAGCAAAAACGGCCCTTACGCACAAGCCTTGCTCGGTTCCATCATGGACGAATACCTGCAATTCCGCCGCGATCAAACCACCAATCCCGCAGATCGCATGTTGGAGGCCTTTAATCGCGATCTCGTCGATGCCCGCGAGCGCATCAATCGACAGCTTAGCCTCATCGCCGATTGGAAGAAAAAATACAACGATGTCGCCCTCGTGGAACAGGACAACGGAGCCGCCAGATATCTTGCCACCCTCAAAGAGACTCTCGCCAAAAATCAGACCGAGTATCAGCTCCTCGAAATGCTCACCCTCGATCAAAGCCTGGAGCGCAAACGAGACCAGCCCCAAGCTGATCCCAACCTCATGAACTCCTCCGAAAACACCCAACTCGGCGGTGTGGCCCAAGACTATCTCGAAGCTAAAAAACAAGTCCTCGTCCTCCTTGCTCAAAAGGAAGAACTCAGTGAAGTCCTCAAACCGAAACACCCTAAAATTGTCTTCCTTAACGAAGAAATAAACCGCCAGAACAAACTCATCGACATCTATCGCCGACAAAGCATCGAGCAAGTGCGCAACCAAAAGGAATCTCTCCGCCTGCAAATCAGCAACACCGAGAAGGAAATCAAGGAATGGGAGGTCAAAGCTCTCGAAATCAGCGCCAAACTCGGCGAATACAAACAGCTCCAAGCCACCCTCGACCAAGCCAATTCCGAGTTTCAGGCTCTCTCCGATAAAATCACCAAAATCAGTAGCGAATCCAAAGCTGCTCCCGATTCCATGCAAATCATGGCCAAAGCCAGCGATCCACGTCCCTTCAAACGCGGTCTCGCCAAAGCCCTCGCCATCGGCATTCTCGGCGGCCTTGTTCTTGGCATCGGCATTCTCCTCCTGATCAATCAACTCGACGACCGCGTCCGTTCCCTCAGCGAGCTGCAATCCACCTTCGACTACCCCATTATCGGCCACATCCCCAAGTCCGACATCTCCACCGCACCTTTGATCCAGGCCGATGATGACCGCCACATGCTCATCGAATCCCTGCGCAACGTGCGCTCCTCGATTTTCTTCATGCCGCATACCGGCCCCAAGCCCAAGGTGCTCCTCATCACCAGTTCCATCCCCAGCGAAGGCAAATCCACCGTCTCCTCCAATCTCGCCATCACCCTGGCCATGTCCGGTGCCAAAACTCTCCTCATCGATGCCGACATGCGGCGTGGTGCCCTGCACGCTCTTTTTAAAGTCAAAGCCCAACCTGGTCTCGCTGATTATCTCACCGAGCAAACCACCCTCGAAGACACCATCGTCCCCACCTCTTTCGAGCATCTCGACCTCCTGCCGCGCGGTCAAGGCAACAGTTCCGCCAATGATCGTCTGCTCGGACGGCCGACCGATGTTTTACTTAAAAAACTCTATCCCCTTTACGATTACATCCTCATCGATAGCGCCCCCGTCCTCGCGGCCGACGACACCAGTAATCTCGCCCCCAAGGTCGATGGCGTTATTTTCGTCCTTCGCTCCTCTTTCACCTCCGCCCGCCTCGTCCGGCGCACCCTGCAAATTCTCCTCGGACGCCAGGCCCACATCCTTGGGCTCGTTTTTAACTACGCAGAATCCGGTGCCGCCGATTATCCCTACTATCGTTACGAGGCCTACCACAAAACCGCGGACGTCTAACCCGCGGTTACCCTGGCGCGGCAAATGAACCTGGTTTTCCTCTGCGGATCCATCGAACCTGGCAAGGACGGCGTGGGCGACTACACCCGGCGCCTTGCCCAGGTTTGCCGGGAGCAAGGCCACGTGGCCTCTCTCATCGCCCTCAACGATGCCTGGTTGGAAAAAAGCGAGTTCATCCCCATCGCGTCCACTTATCGTCTGGCTCGATCCCAACCCTGGGCCCGTCGAATCGCCACCCTGCAAAGTCTCCTCGACACCCTCCAGCCAGATTGGATCAGCCTGCAATTCGTCCCTTACGCTTATCAAAAAAAAGGCCTTTCCCACGCCCTCGCCAGGCGACTTGCCTCGCTTAATCACACCGCCCGCTGGCATCTCATGTTTCACGAACTCTGGCTTGGCCTCGACCCCGCCGCATCGCTCAGACACCGCTTCACCGGCTTCCTGCAACGTCTCGGCTCTCTGCGTCTTTTGCAATCGCTAATCCCCGCTTGCGTCCACACCCACGCCGCGGCGTATGCCGATGTTCTTGAAAAAGAAAACATCTTTAGCCAACCCCTTCCGCTTTTTTCCAATATCCCGATCAGCCCCCCCGATTTCACAAGCATTTACACCCGCCTCGCCTCCGATGGCAGCACCTTGCGCCCCGATCAACGTTCCCCCAAAAAAGTGCTTGTTTTCTTCGGCGCCCTTCACCCCGAATGGAACCCCGATGTCCTCCTCGAAAAAACCACCGGCACTCCCCTCGTCATCATCTCTTTGGGGCGGCTTGGCGCAGTCGGCGAACAAGTCTGGCAGCACTTCCGCCAAAGTGCCCCACCCGGCACGGAATTCCACACCTGGGGAGACTCCACCAGCGAAGTCATCTCCAATGTCCTGCAATTTGCCGATGCCGGTGTCGCTGCTTCTCCCTGGAGCCTCCTGCAAAAAAGCGGTTCCGTTGCTGCCATGATCGAGCACGGCCTACCCGTCATCGTCACCCGCAACGATTTTCTCCCCCACACCACCCCGCGTCTCGATCCACTTTGGCAGGAACGCCTTTTCCCGATCTGGTCGCCCGATTTCGTTCTCTCCGCGTTGCAACGCCATCCCCCTGCCTCCCGTCTGGAAGCCATCGGCCAGCAATTCCTCCACGACTTGGAGGTGGCCCCGTGAGCCAGCCCTCTTCCGTCCTCCTCAGCCACCCTTTTGGCAACGCCAACGTGCGTCATGCCGCCCTCGCTTTCGCCGAGTCCGGGCAGCTTGCAGGGTTTCGCACCTGCATTCATTGGCCCGAAAAAAGCCCGCTCGCTCCTTTCCTTCCCCACGCCATTCGCCAGCAATTGCAACGCCGCAGCTTTCCTCCCGCTGTCGCCCGCCTGGCCGCTGCTCGTCCTCTGCGCGAAATCACCCGACTCCTCGCGCTCCAACTTGGATGGAAATCCCTCACCGCCCACGAAATTGGCTGGGCCTCCGTCGATGCCGTTTCCCGCGATCTCGACGCCGCCGTCGCCCGCGAAATTGCCACCACCCCTCATCCACCCACCGCCATCTACGCTTACGAAGACACCGCCGTGGCTTCTTTCCGGGCTGCTCGCGAACGAAATATCTCCTGCATTTATGATCTGCCCATCGGCTACTGGCGCGAAGCCCGGCGCATCCAATCCGAGGAAGCCACCCTGCAACCCGAATGGGCAGCCACCCTTACCGCCACCCTTGACAGCCCTCGCAAACTCAATCAAAAAGAGGACGAACTCGATCTCGCCGACCTCATCATTGTGGCCAGCCGTTTCACCGCCTCCACCCTGGCTTCCCGCCCGCAATTATTCGCTCCCGTCCACATTATTCCCTACGGCTGCCCGCCCCCGGCCGCCGCTCCTAGTGCCACTCCCGACGGCCCTTTGCGCGTGCTATTTGTCGGCTCCCTCGGTCAACGCAAAGGCACCTCCTACCTGCTGGATGCCATCGACCAGATCCAACCTCACGCCACCCTCACCCTCATTGGTTCCCGCCCCCACGCCCCCTGTCCGCCCCTGGATATCGCCCTAAAAAAACATCGCTGGCTCCCCTCTCTCCCCCACGAAGAAGTCCTCCGCGAAATGCGCGAACACGATGTCCTGGTTTTTCCTTCTCTTTTTGAAGGGTTCGGACTCGTCCTTCTCGAAGCGCTTTCCCAAGGCATCCCAGTCATTACCACCCCGCACACCGGCGGACCCGATATCCTCACCGAGGGCGAGGATGGTTATATCGTTCCCATTCGCGACTCCGCGGCCATCGCCGAAAAACTCACTTTGCTCACCCGCGACCGCCGTCATTTGCAGGAAATGAAAGCATCCGCCCTTCGTAAAGCCGCCCAATTGACCTGGCAAAAATATCGCAACGACCTTCGCTCTGCGGGTTCGCCTCTTTTCGCATGAGCGCCACCGCCACCCTTTCCTCCGCCACCGAAGTGCCAGGGATCAGTTCCACTGTGCCGGGCGAAGATCGTCTGCGCTGGCTGCGTCTTTTTGTCTTCACCTACTTCGCGCTCTGGGTCTTCGAAGGCGTCCTTCGCAAATGGTTGCTTCCCGGACTCTCCGGCCCGCTGCTTCTCATCCGCGACCCCATTCTTCTCCTCATTTACGGCGAGGCCATCCGGCAAAAAGCCTTCAAATTCAATGGCTGGATCACCTTCATGGTCGTCCTCGGCACCCTGTCCACCATCGTCGGCATGGGCCTCGTCAATCCACCCCCGGCCAAAGTGCTCATCTTCGGAATGCGCGCCAATTTTCTCCACCTCCCGCTCATTTTCGTCCTCCCGCAAATCATCGATTACCGACACGTCAAACGCATCGGCAGTTTCATCCTCTGGTTTGCCCCCGCCATGGCCGTGCTGGCCACCGCACAGTTTATCTCCAGCACAGATTCCATCCTCAATGTGGGCGCGGGTGGCGAAGGTAAAATGATCGAGACTGCCCTCGGACGCATCCGACCCTCGGGCACTTACACTTTCACCAACGGACTCTCCCAATACACCGTTCTTCTGGCGGCCTTCCTTTTTCATCACATTCTTGAGCGCAACGTCTTTTCCAAATTCGCCTTCCTCATCGCGCCTCCCTGCCTCCTCGTCCTCGTTCTCGTCTCCGGCAGTCGCACCACGTTTGCCCTCGTCATCTTGCAACTCCTCGCTATCTTCGCCATCTGGATTCTTAAACCGCGCTTCCTGAAAAGTTCGCTCAAACTTTTTGCCCTCGGCTTCCTCGTTTTTAGCATCGTCGGCTCGTTCGGAGTCCTCAAAGTCGGTCTCAACGTCATCCTCGAACGTTTCGGTGACAAAAAAAACGTCAAGGAGGGCTTCATCGGACGTTTCGTCGATGAATTTAAAAAACCCGTCGAAGCCGCCGCCAAAGCCGACATCGCCGGGGTCGGCGTCGGCATGGGCACCAACGCCGCCTCAAGCATGATGTATAAAACCGTCATCTTTAACTTCGGCGAATCCGAACTCGACCGCATCATCATGGAAATGGGACCCGTCCTCGGCTTCCCCTATCTCTTCTGGCGGGGCGGCGTAGTCATCCTGCTCTTCGGCGCCTCGCTGGCCGCCCTCCGCAAAGATAACAACACCCTGCCCCTCCTCCTCACCGTCGCCTGCGCCAACGATGTCATCCAAGGGCAATTCGGCCAGACCACCATCCTCGGCTTTGCCGTCATGACCGCTGGATTCGCCTTTGCCTCCATCCGTAAACCCACTTCGACCCCCGTCGAAAACTCGCCCGACTCCAGTCAATCGTCCATCTTCCCGCTCCCTGTTGGCAGCATTTCCCCCTATGCCGCCGCCCTCCATGCCGAAAGCCTCCCCTCTCCCCCTCCCTCTCAAGAAACCCCAGCGAGCAAGCCACCCCGACCAAAAATCAAAAAGCCGCGTACCCCTCGCAAAAAAGTCGTCCCGCCTGCCGACCGTCCATGATCACTCCACTCCGCATTCTGCTCGTGGGCAACTACCGGCTCGATGGCCAGATGAGCATGCTGCGCTACTACGATCTGCTCCTGGAACATCTGCCTCTCCTCCCGCAGACCCATCTCACCGTCGAGGGCATCGAACCCCCTGCTTTTTTTGGGGAAATCTCTCTCGGTCCCCTCACCAAATGGCTGCGTTACCTCGATAAATACCTTCTCTTTCCCCGCCAACTCCGCCGTCGATTGCGACATCTCTCCGACGAATGCGCCCGCCTTGGCACCCGCGCCATCGTTCACACCACCGATCACTCCAATGCGGTTTACCTTTCCGCCGCGCGCGGACTTCCCCATCTCCGCACCCTCTCCACCTGCCACGATCTGCTCGCCGTGCGCGGTGCCTTGGGCGAGGATACCGATTGCCCTGCCAGCGCATTCGGCACATTCCTCCAGCACCGCATCCTTGCCGCCCTCGGCCAGGCGCACCACGTCATCTGCGTCTCCCGCGCCACCCAGTGCGACCTTCAGCGTCTCGCCCCGGCCACACCCTCTGCAGTCATCCCGCTTCCCCTCAATCAGCCTTACCGCGTTCTACCCCGCGAGGAAACCACCCAGCGCCTTGCCGCCAGCGATTCCCGACTCATCGACACCCCATTCCTTCTCCACGTGGGGTCCTCTCTCTCCCGCAAAAACCGCGAAGGCATCCTCCGCATTTTCGCCTCCTTCCAGCCCGCCTTCCATGGTTATCTGGTTTTCGCTGGTGAACCTCTCCACCCCGCGCAACGCGCCCTCGCCGGTGACCTCGGCGTCGCCGATCACATCGTCGAAATCCTCACCCCTCCCGGCGCCCTCCTCGAAGCGCTTTACAATCGCGCCTACGCCTTTGTTTTTCCATCAAAAACCGAGGGCTTCGGCTGGCCCATCATCGAGGCCCAGGCCTGCGGTTGCCCCGTTCTGGTGGCCCGCACCACCTCGTTGCCCGAGGTCACTGGCGACGGCGGATTTGTTCGTGAACTCCAGGACGAACCCGGCTTCGTGGCCGATTTGTTATCCCTTAAAAAGGAACCCGTTCGGGCAGAAATCATCGCCCTCGGATTCTCCAACCTCCTCCGTTTCGACCGGCCACGCATCCTCGCCGACTACGCCCAGACCTACCACGCTGTTGCCGGAAAAAAAAGCTAAACCCATTCCCAAAACCAACCGGTAAATAAAATCCCGGGGGTGGCCATCCTGGCTGCCGAATCGGGCATCGTGCCCGATTCATTCCGGCAAGTGGTCCGCAAGATGCGAAACAGCCATTCCCCCTCTATCCGCACTGTGTTCTCTGTGGCTCCCATTCCCGTTTTTAGTTTAATAACCGATCCTGCCAGGATCGCAGCCCAAAACAGGTGAAGGTGGTAAAAGGAGCGAGGTCATCCCAAAATTACGAACTTGCAGTGCGCCCCGGATTGAACGAGATACTTCCCATGGCTACACCCAACGTTGTATTAGTATCCCTTTTACGCGAAACGGCAGACCGTATCGACACCGGCGCATCCTATCAATGGAGTCACTTCGGGAAATGCAACTGCGGACATCTCGCCCAAAGCATCACCCGCCTTTCCGCCGAGGAAATCCACAAACGCACTTTCCAAAAACTCGAGGAATGGAGCGAAATACCCGAGGAATACTGCGGCATCACCGGCTTTCACCTCGACTACGTGGTCGATGCCTTGTTTGAAGTGGGCCTCACCCGCGAAGACATCCGGCATCTCGAAGATTTATCCGATCCCAAAGTGTTGCGTCATCTGCCCGATGGCCGGCGGTATCTCCAACGCAACCAGCGGGCCGACGCCGTTCTTTACTTCCGCACCTGGGCCATTCAATTGGCCAAAGCGCTTGCGGAAACGGTACCCGGAGAGTTCCATCTGCCCGATGAGAGCTTTGTTGAAGCAAATCGCGACGAACAAAATGTCGCCTTGGCTTATTAAGCCGTAGAAGCAGGCGAAGTTGAGGCGACCAAACTAAGGAAGGATCCATGTCGCTCGGGGGGGACCACAAATCTGGGTTTTGTAGCGCAAAAACTACGAAAAACTAAAGTTGTCTTTTTTTGCAACATTTCTCCCGGGTAGGGCGGTGCTTCCAGCCCGCCATCCCACAGCGTCTCGCTTGGGATACCAAAACCCACCGCGCAGCGCACTTTTTTCACTCTCAACTCTCAACTCCCAACTCTCAACTCCCAACTTTCCCCCTCCCCCGCGCCGACTCTTTAACAAGCTAACCCGACTTCGCTGACTGGAGGGGGTAGGCGGCGTAAGTTCTTGATTCTGTGAGACCGTGCTCAAAAGGTCTGCACCACAGTCCGCGTCATTTCATGATCGATGGTCAGGCGTTTTAGTTAGTTCATCAGGGTGGTAATTTTCGGCGGCGGCTGGTCGGGGAGGATCAGTTTGAGTTGGTCGATCAGCAGCCGCAGGTCCTTTTCCGGCGCTCCACCCCGTCTCTCGACGACCCAGTTGCCTCCGGTTGCTCGTCTCGGGATGACTCAGACTTTCACTGGTTGATTTCATGTATATGGGCTCGCACCAAGCTGGCGACAGCCCTGCGCCATGCCGAAAAACTCGCTTTTGAAAATGAATCAAACGGACAAAAAACGCGAAATCCTTCGACCCATATTCACAAGCTGGTGAGTGCCTTGCTAAAACTTAACCCGCAGCAACAGACGGACAAGTCGAGCTTTTCACAGTATGCGCCCAGCTTCCCACCTATACCGAAGTCGGTATGGCGAGTCTCATGCCTGACGCTGAATCTGCTCTGTCATTCGTGCAACAGGGCGAGAAGCTGGTGACAACCCTCGGTGGCAATCTTGCGACGGCCCCTGCGAGTAGGTTTGCTTATCTTCAGAGCCGCAAGGGCGACCAGTGCTCGGATATTGACTTGGAGGATCTGGTTCGGAGGCAACGCCTTAAATCGTACTCGTCACCAAATTCGACAATCAGCCGGAGGAAGACGAAGCAATGGCAAAGCTCTTCACCATCGCCGACAGCCTCAAGGTTTGGAAAATCTCTTGCCGAAACCCAGAAATCGGAGATAAATGAAGCACATCGGAAGTAAATCGCCGTTTGGATAAAGCACGGTTAGCTCAGCGGTAGAGCGGCTCGTTTACACCGAGTTGGCCGGGGGTTCGATCCCCTCACCGTGCATATTCCTGGATGGAAATTTCTTTCCCACACCTTTTGATGGACAACGTGGAAACCTCCCGCTTTCGCATTTTTTTGAATGAAATTTGCTAAAACCTGTCAATATCTTTATGAAAACATTCTTTTACAGTCCAAAAGTCATCATCGCAACCTTGCTGGCTTTAGTGATTGCCCTGCCACTTTCGGCTTCTGATCGCGACGATAAAAATCGTTCCAAAAAAGAAAACAACGATCGACCCAAAAATTATCGACCCGAAAATCGCGACACCCGCAACACCTATCAATCGCGCCCCGAACGCGCCCCCGTCCCTGTGCAAGTGCGTCGCAATGATCGAAAAGAGGACCGGAACGATAACCGTCGCAACAACAATCGCAGCGATGATTATCGACGTTCCAGCGACGGCCCCACGGAGCGCCAGCGGGATATCCGCCAGGCAAATGAACGCCGCGTTAAGGAGATCCAGGAAAATCGACAGTCAGCCAATCAGCGGCGCTATTATAATAACGGGCGTTATTACTACGATTCCTCCTTCCGCCGCCCTTATTACGGCAACAGCTATTACGGTAACAGCTACTATTATAATCGTCCCCGCACCACGGTGGCCATTGGCCTGGGCTCTGGCTATTCCACTTACGACACCAGCTATGTCGGAACCTATCAACGCGAAGCGGATCGTCCTGTTTATCGGGGACGGCAGGTTAGCGAGGCTGGCGAGGCTCCCCTCGAAGTCGAAGTTCAGCGCGCCCTGGCCCGCCTCGGATTTTATGATGGCGACATCGACGGCGACATCGGGCCTGCCTCGCGCCGCGCCATTGCCAATTTCCAACGCGATAACGATCTCCCGGTGACCGGACGCATCGACAGCCGCCTGATCTCTGCCTTGGAATTGGAGTAACAAAAAAAAGCGCGAGGGAGGAATTTTTAGCTAAATGCTAATTGCTGCTCAACGAGTGGCAATAAACGCATACCCCTCGCCCTGCACTCGCTCAACCAATTGGCGAACGAGAGCGACACTGGCTGGATGGCCCGAACGATCTTTTTTACCCTCGTGCATCAGCAGAATGGCTCCCGGTCGCAATCCACGAAGCAGGCGGGACAGGGAGGAATCGATATCGCACGTAATGCCGTCATAGGCCCGAACCGTCCAGCCCACCAAGGTCAATCGATGGCGTTGCAAGGCGGAGTGGAGAAAAGGATTTTTTACTCCCGCCGGGCAGCGAAAAGCTGGCACCAAAGGGGCCTCCAACAGATCGGTGAGCGCGGCGAAGGTGCACAATTCCTTTTCCACCCGGCTGCGAGGATAGGCCCAGAACCAGGCCAGCGGATGATGCCAGGTATGGTGAGCCACGCTATGTCCGTGCGCCTGCAAAATGGCGATGCAATGCGGGTGCCCGGCAAGCTGTCGTCCACACAGGAAAAAAGTCGCCGACACTCCCAGGGAACCTAACATTTCTGCCAGTGGTATCGTGTCGGGCGAGGGACCGTCATCGATGGTGAGCCAGACTTTTTTCTGATCGGTGGGCAGTCGCCGCAGGACGGGGCCCAGCCAGGCGGAGTTAGGCACAAAAAGTCCCACTAACAAGATGCCATGAACGAGAATCGCATAGGCCCAGGCCCAGAGGCTGCCGTTGCTATAAAAAACCAGGAACGGCGGCAAAAGGTTCAGCAGCAAAAGCAACCGGCGCATTGCCTGGCTGGCGCGGGTGTCCCGCTGCGCCGCAAGCGCTGCCGGAAGAAAGTGCGACTCTGGAGAATGCACTTTTTCCCGAGTTACTCCCATTCGATGGTGGCGGGTGGTTTGCTGCTAATATCGTAGCAGACGCGGTTGACACCTTTTACTTCGTTAATAATGCGGGAGCTGATGCGGGCCAGGATGTCGTAGGGCAGACGCACCCAGTCGGCGGTCATGCCATCCTGGCTCTCGACAATGCGCAGGGCGATGGTGTTTTCATAGGTGCGTTCGTCGCCCATCACTCCGACGGAGCGCACGGGCAGAAGCACGGCAAAGGATTGCCAGACTTTATAATACCACCCGGAGGTTTTCATTTCTGCGACCACGATTTCGTCGGCTTCGCGCAGGATGCGGAGAGTTTCCCCGGTGATTTCGCCCAGGATGCGCACGGCGAGGCCGGGACCGGGAAACGGCTGGCGATGGACGACTTCTCGGGGCAGGCCGAGTTCGGTGCCGAGGAGGCGCACTTCATCTTTAAAAAGCTGGCGAAGCGGCTCGACCAACTCGAAATGCATGTCTTCGGGGAGCCCGCCAACGTTGTGGTGGCTTTTGATCAGCGAAGCCGGGTTGCCATCGATGGCGACACTTTCGATGACATCGGGATAAAGCGTGCCTTGGGCGAGGAAACGATATTCGGAGTCGTCACCGGGCGCATGGGCGGCGGTGAGGTCACGGGTGGCCTGCTCGAAGACGCGCACGAATTCTTTCCCGATGATTTTGCGTTTTTGCTCGGGATCGGTCACCCCGGTTAGTTTTTCCAGAAAGCTGGCGGAGGCATCGACTGTGATGAGTTTGATTTTAAAATTATCCCCAAAAAGCTTTTGCACAGCTTCGGCTTCGCGCGAACGGATGAGGCCGTTATTCACAAAAATGCAGGTAAGCTGATCTCCAATGGCGCGATGCAAAAGGGCGGCGGCCACCGAGGAATCGACTCCGCCGCTGAGCCCGAGAATCACGCGTCCCGGGCCGACTTGAGCGCGGATTTTTTCGCATGTCTGCTCGATAAAAGATCCCATCGTCCAATCGCTGGTGGCTCCGGCGATTTTAAGCACAAAATTGGCGATCAATTCGCTTCCGCGCTGGGTATGCACGACTTCCGGATGAAATTGCAGGCCGTAAAACTTGCGCTGAACATCTTCCACGACTGCATAAGGCGAATTCTCCGTGGTGCCGACCGAGGCAAAGCCCTCGGGAAGTTGCGTTACTTTATCGCCGTGACTATTCCAGACGTTGATCACCTCGGGCAAGCCTTGAAATAACGGACAGGAGGTGCGGAGATGGAGTTGCCCGGGGCCAAACTCGCGTTGGGCGGAGTGTTCGACCTTGCCGCCGAGATGATGTGCGAGAAGTTGCATCCCGTAGCAAATGCCAAGAATGGGCAGCCCGAGGGCAAAGATGGCGGGATCTGGCTGGGGTGCTTTTTCGGCATAAACACTGGCGGGCCCTCCCGAAAGGATCAATCCACGTGCCCCGAGAGCGGCGATTTCGCTGGCTGGGGTGTCGTAGCGGATGATTTCGGAATAGACCTGGCACTCGCGCACGCGCCGGGCAATGACCTGGGTGTATTGCGAGCCGAAATCGAGAATGAGGATTTTGGAAAGTGCGGAGGACATGCCTGGGGAAAGGAGGATTTAGCGTTTGACGATGACCATTTTCAAAGCATCGCCCCGTTTGATTTGATCGACGATGGTCATGCCGTCGTCGAGCACGCGGCCAAAAACGGTGTATTGCATGTCGAGATGCGGCGCGTCTTTGAGCACGATATAAAACTGGCTGTTGGCCGAGTTGGGTTCGTTGGTGCGGGCGGCGGCGAGGGAGCCACGAACGTTTTTATAGGCGCGATTGACTTCAAGCGGAAGGTTCGGGTAAGTGGAACCGCCGGAGCCGGCGCCGGGCACATCGAGACCTTTTTTAGTCTTGGGATCGCCTACTTGGGCGACGAAGTTTGGGACGATGCGATGGAAAAGGATGCCATCGTAAAATCCTTCACTGGCCAGGAGCAAAATGCGTTCGACATGCTTCGGAGCTGCATCCGGGAAAAGTTCGAGATACGCATCGCCGGCGGGCACTTCGATGCGAACGATGGGATCTTTACGATCTAAATATGCGGCGTCGGCGGGTTTGGAGATAAGGGAGTCTGTCATCCCAAGAACAAAACAAACTGGGACGTGGTTACACAAGCGCGGATTTTTTTATTTTTTCACAAGGCAACCCGTGCGATGACGAAAAAATCAGACCGTGGGCTTGGTTCGGAGCACTTTGGTCACCAGTTCAATCAGGCGATTGGTGGGATACGGCTTGGGCAGGAAGTAACGGTTTTTTTCCTCGGAAATATCCGATCCGATTAATTCTGGGTTGTAACCGCTGGTATAAATGATCCGCAGATTGGGTCGGTCTTCGAGCAGAAGACGCCCCAGTTCGCGCCCGGAAATTCCATTGGGCATGACGATGTCGGTGATCAGCAGATCGATGGAATCTTGCTCGGCATTCCAGATTTTAAGAGCCTCCACACCATCATTGGCCAGGAGCACGCGATAGCCTTGGGAGCGCAGGACGGTGGAGACAAATTCTTGCAGCAAAGGCTCATCCTCCGCCACAAGAATGGTGGTCACCAGATCTTCGTTGGGAGATTCGCGGAGAGACATATTGATGTCGTCTATGAGATAAGTAGCTCCGTTCATTGTCGATCTAAAATAGTGATTTTGATAAATATGCAAAGATAAAAACAACTCTTGGAATAAAAATCTTTCGTAAAATCCATTGACCGAATTTGCCAGCAGAGGGTAAATTAGGCAAAATTCGTTGCCCCTATTTTTTATGTTTGAACTCGAAGTCTATGCTGCCGGCGTCCGTGATCCAGATAAAATTCTCGAATTGGAGCACGTTTTGGAAGTTCTCGTTGGATTGCGCTACAAAATCGATGCCAATCACGACGTGGTTTACATGGATCTCGATCAACCCGTGGTCAATTTACAGGAACTTAAAGACCTTTTTCGACGTGCCGGGCTCGACGCCAAATTTGTCGGGTCAGTCCCTCCCGAGCTGACCCGAAAAGCCAAGACACAAAAAATCACGATCCGCTGATTATCGTTCCGTTTAGAGCCTCCTCTTTACCCAAGGGCACTCTTCCTGCTTAAGTTAAGCAGAACCGATGAATTTCTGCCTCTTGGTGCCATGACTCCCGCCCGCACGATCAATCTTTTGCGCTGGCTTTTGCTTGTTTTTGCCACTGTCATCGGTGGCACCGTAGCCGAAGCCACCGACCAATCCCCGGTGTTTGGCAGTATCGTCGGTGCCATTCTGGGTTTGCTGACCATCCTGATCGATCGAATGCTCGACGGCATCCGCATTCGTATTTTTTCCGCAGCCACTTTCGGCCTTGTTTTGGGACTCGTTTTTGCCCATCTGCTGCGTGCCTCCGATGTGCTGGCCTACGTGCCCGAAAAGACCGCCTGGATGATCAGCCTCGGTGTCTATTGCTTTTTCGGTTACCTGGGCATCATGCTCGCCGTGCGCAGCAATCGTGATGAATTCGCCCTCATTATTCCCTACATCCGCTTCCGCCAGCAATCCGTCCAGGAACAACCCACGCTCATCGATACCAACATCATCATCGACGGGCGCATCTCCGATCTCTGCGCGACCGGCTTCCTTCGCGGCCCTTTGATCGTGCCACGTTTCGTTCTGACGGAACTTCAACGCCTGGCCGATTCCGCCGATCCGTTGAAACGCGAAAAAGGACGCCGCGGCCTGGCAAAATTGCACGAAATGCAACTCTCCGAGACCGTCGGCATTAACATCCACGAATCCGAATCCGATCTGGCGACTCCGGTCGATACTTCCCTGATCCAGCTCGCCCGTCTCCTCGGCGCACGCATTATTTCCAACGACACCGGTCTGGCCGGCGTGGCGCGTCTGCAAAAAATCCTCGTTCTCAACCTCAACGATCTCGCCAAAGCCATCCAACCGAAAGATATCCCAGGCGACGAAATCGAATTGCATCTCGTGCGCGAAGGACGCGAGTTTCATCAGGCCGTCGGCTACAAACCCGATGGCACGATGGTGGTGGTCAACAACGCGCGACAATTAATCGGAGAAAAAGTCAGCGTCATTATTGCCTCCACCGTGCAAACACATTCCGGACGCCTCACCTTTGCCGAGTTAAAACCGGTCCTGATCGAAAAAGCCGTCGCTTAGACCATCACCGTAAGGGTTCAGTAAAATGGCGAAGTCATTTCAGCCACGGGAGCCGCTGATTAAGTCGGACGACACCTGCGGGCATATCTTCGGTGTATCTCCGATCCTGCTAGGATCGCAGCCCAAAGCAATGCACAAAGTAAATGGTTTGGCGGCGGCGACTTGCGATGGTTCGGCCAACCATTTTTAATCTAACCTAAACTTTCGGTTATAGGTCCAAGTGCTACTCCTTCGCCCGATAACCCGTGCCACGCACCGTCTCGATAAACTCATAAGGCGCAAATTTTTTCCTAACTGTTTTGATGTGCACGTCAATTGTGCGATCCGTCACCAACCCACCCTCGCCCCAGGCGCGATCCAGCACTTCCTCCCGCGTAAACACGCGGCCGGGACGGGATAAAAACAATTCCACCAGGCGCATCTCCTGCCGGGTAAGAGCGATTTCGCGCTCTCCACAGGTGGTTTTCATCGTCTCAAAATCCAGGACGATGGAGCCGTGGCTAACCCGGCGACGTTCCTCGGTCGCTACTAACAAACGACGCCGGATGGCCTTAATGCGGGCGACTAGCTCGCGCGGGCTGAACGGCTTCACCAGGTAATCGTCTCCTCCCATTTCCAGACCCACGACCCGGTTCACCTCATCACTTCGCGAAGATAGGAATAAAATCGGCACGCGGGCTCCTTTTTCGCCGCCGCGAATTTGCCGGCACACCTCGAAGCCATCCACATCGGGCAATCCCACATCGAGAATCACCATATCCGTCTTCCCCTCTCCGACGATTGCCACCGCCTCTTTCCCCCGCGCCGTCCAGCGCACCGGAAAACCCTCGTTGGTGAGGGTATACTCCAATATCTCGCGGATCGAGGGATCATCTTCGACCACCAAGACTCGCCAGACCGCAGGAGCTAGGGAAGTTGTCATACTCGCGTCAGCCAAGTCGGATGGCGCGGGTTTTATCGAGCTTGAGCACATCGCCGTATTGCAGACTGACGGTTGCCTTGGCGTCGCAGATTTTTTCCCCGCGCAACTGCACGCTGCCTCCCTCGACGAGACGACGGGCGTCTCCGCGCGATTTCGTTTGTTGAAAACCGCGCTCGTAAGCGGCGACGACCAGCGAGACGATGTCGTGGTTCACATCGCTTAAATCCAGCACAGGCAAGGCGACGCTTTCCTCTAGTTTTCGGGAACTAAACCGGGTGTGGAAATCTTCCAGCGCACGTTGCGCATCGGCGGCAGAGTGAAAGCGCGTCACCAGACGCAAGGCTAGCGCTTTCTTCGCCTCCATGGGATGAATTGTCGTAGCTAGCTTTTCCTGCAAAAGCAATTCGTAATAACGCGCCATCAATTCGTCCGACACACTCATCACCTTGCCAAACATGGTGATCGCGTCCTCATTCACTCCGATGTAATTGCCGAGCGATTTACTCATTTTGTGCACGCCGTCCAGCCCTTCCAGGATCGGGACAAGCACGGCCACTTGCTGGGGCAGATTTTCCTCTTTTTGCAGATCGCGCCCGACGAGGATGTTAAAAAGCTGATCCGTCCCGCCGATTTCGACATCGGCCCGCACCATCACCGAATCCCACCCCTGCATAATGGGGTATTGGATTTCGTGGGCACGAACAGGGAGATTTTTTTCGATGCGCTCCTTAAAGTCCTCGCGCTGAAGCATTTGCTGAAGGGTAACGCGGCTGTTGAGTTTGATCACCTGCTCGAAAGTCATCATCTCGAACCATTCCCCATTGAAAACGGTGCGGGTGCGATCCGGATCGAGAATTTTAAAAGCCTGCTCGGTGTAGGACCGCGCGTTCGCCATCACATCATCATGGGTAAGCTGCGGCCGGGTGGAGGAGCGTCCGGTCGGGTCGCCGATCATGGAGGTAAAATCGCCGATGATGAGGATGGCTTCATGGCCGAGATCCTGGAATTGACGGAGCTTGGCAAGAGGAACGGTGTGACCAAAATGGATGTCGGGAGCGGTGGGATCGACACCTAATTTAATCCGCAGCGGTTTGCCGAGGCGCAGTTTTTTCAGCAATTCCTCTTCAGAAATAATGCGGGCGGCACCGATGCGGAGCTGGGCGAGTTGATCTTCAGGAGGTTCCATGTGCGTGGGATTGATTCTGTAAATGTCTCACCGTGAAGTGCAAGTGAAAGATTTTTTGATCCATGGAAAATCAAAGGTGCCTGGCCAGAAGAAACCGTGGAATTTCCTGAAGATCCGATTCGATGCGGATATCGGTAAATCCGGCCTCGCCGAGGAGTGCGGCGACGGATGCCGCCTGGTCGTGACCGACTTCGAGAGCCAAAAGTCCGCCGGAAACGAGGCGGGAGGGAGCCTGGCTGATCAATCGTCGAATAAGGTCGAGTCCATCGGGTCCACCATCGAGGGCGGCGACAGGATCATGCTGCACTTCGCGAGCGAGAGTGGGCAGATCGGCGGTGGGAATGTAGGGTAAATTGGCGACAATGACGTCGAAAGGACCGGGCACATCGGTGAGAAGATCGCTTTTTTGAAAAGAAACGCGGGCGACAAGATCGAGGGCGGCGGCATTTTCCGTTGCGAGGGCGAGAGCGTCGGGTGAAAAATCGAGGGCCGTGAGCAGGGCTTCGGGAAGCTCAGCGGCGAGGGTGAGGGCGATGATTCCGCTGCCGGTGCCGACATCGACGATCTGCTGCGGAGCATTGCGGAGAAGCGGCAGGAGAATTTCCACGAGGCGCTCGGTCTCGGGTCGCGGGATGAGGGCGCGGGCATCGGAGAGGAAAGTGCGCCCGTAAAATTCCTCGGTGCCGAGAAGATGTTGGAGCGGAACGCCCTGGCTGCGACGGCGGACGAGTTCGCGCAAGGGGGCGAGTTCGTCTTCGTAGAGGGCGCGCTCGAAGTCGAGGTAAAGTTCGATGCGTTTGGTATGCAGAGTGTGCGCGAGGAGATGTTCGGCATTGAGGCGCGGGCTTTCGACGTGATGTTTTTGAAAATAAGCCGTCGTGGAGCGAATGATTTCGAGGACGGTCTTGCGCGGTGCCATGGATGGGGAAGCATAGGCAAAGCGAAAGCGCTCCGGCAAGGAGAGAGTCACCGGCGGTTGTGCGGGCTCTAAGGTGCAGCTTTAGTCGAGTGAAGGATTTTCAATAGAACGATGGGTTGCAGGGGTTCGATCCGTGAGTTGGAAGCGTGGGATCTTTACGCCGGCACGGCCAGGTGTGACCAAATCCATTCTCGTGCGCGAAGGGCTGTTGCTGCCACCGAAAATGCTCACCTGCAAAGCCGTCCGCTCCGAAGTTCTTTTCCTTAACCAAGACCTCCCCGAGGCGAAAACATCGCATACACCAACGAAATGTATTTTCTGGCGTTGCTGCCAATGGCGGGGAAGTTTTTGCTAATGGAGCGCACCAGAGTTCTCGTGCTTCTGCCAGTTGACGGCAAAGATTGGCAGGGCGATTTAAAACCCCTGTTTTCTGCCTTGGCGGAATTGGAAATTCCTGCTCGCGCCAACGATTCGAGCCCGGTGGAATTTTAAAACCATCGCTGAATGAGTTGGTTAAAAATGGCGAAACCCCCCGTCTTGTAAGGTTGACCCAATAATTTTTACAACAATGGACTTAAAATAAATTATGCAATGTATAATACGCCATTCATGACCGTTTGCTTTGTCGAGCTGAAAGCCTTCACCGAGGAGGTCCTTCGAGTTGCAAATGAGTAAACCTTGCGGCAATTCGAGTCCGAGCTTGCCGCCAGCCTGGAGTCTTGAGATTTAATCCGGCAATCGGGTGGTCTGCGCAAAGCGCGACTGAAGCTGCCGGGTCGTGGCAAAAGTGCTGGAGCAAATGGTGATTTACCTTTGGCTGCCAGAAACTCGTCGCTTTGTGTTATTCATGCTCTACACCAAAGCCAGCCAGTCAGATATTCCGCCTGCTCAACTAGCACGACTGAGGTCGGCGGTTCACAAGGATAAAATCACATTACAATCCATGAAAACGAAAACTAAGAAAACTGAGATCACCTTTGACGCCGAAGCGCTGGTTGCACGCGTGGAAGGATTTGCCAAAGGCCGCGAAGCTGCGCGCGAACGCACCATTAACCTTCCTCCACCGGTCAAACCAATGCCCGCCAAGGAAATTCGGGCTATTCGCACTCGGCTCGGTTACACCCAGATCGAATTTGCGGCTTTGTTGAATGTTCCAAAAGTCACATCTATTTCCTGGGAAAACGGCACCCGCAAACCGAGTGGAGCTGCCCTGCGTCTTCTAGCTGTTGTAAAGCATCATCCCGAAGCCTTGCAAGCACCGTAACCGTCGGAAACAAGGGTCGTCGTCTGCCCGAAAGGTTTTAAAAATCGTTCTTCCTTCAGCGTTAACTCCTTCGCTCCCGCTCATGTCGCCGTTGGCGATTTCCCCCACGCAGCTTTTCAGCTTTTCAGCTTTTCAGTATTTCAGCTTTTCAGTATTTCAGCTCTTCAGTATTTCAGCCCAGCTCCCCAATCTCCCGCTCCAGCTTCGCCTCTTTGTCTTTCATCCGGACAATTTCCGCCTCGATTTGCATGATCTGCTGGCCAATCACCGTCTCCAGCAATTCCGGCTTCCTGGCCACCAACGTGTGCAACTCAGTTTCCGCGCTTTCCCGCAGTTCATTCGTCACCTCGACCACGGCCAAGATCTCCGCCTTCAGACTCTCCCACAGCTTCCGTAGCTGACCGAGTTGCAATGAATCATCGAAATCCAGATTCACCCAACCCTGGCGCAGGATAATCCCAGTTATCGATTGCAATAGGGCTCCGAAAGTCACAAATAAATACACCATTTATAGTGTATTTTATCTGGCATTTGTGTCGATAACCATCTAGTATTTTTAAATGGAGCGCACCAAAGTTTTTAAAAATGGGGGAAGTCTGGCCGTCAGAATTCCCAAGAAATACGCCTTGCCTCTGGGCGATGTGATGATTGACCAGCGCAACGGCGTTCTAGTGCTTCTGCCGGTTGATGACAAGGACTGGCCCGGCGACTTGGAAACCCGGTTTTCTGCCTTGGCGGATCTGGAAATTCCTGTTCGCCTCAAAGATTCGCGTCATGTGGACTTTTAGCAGATGTTTTTGCTCGATACCGACACTTGCATCGAGTTGGCACGCGGTAACCCAACCTTAATACGCAAGTTCCGCGAATATCGGCGGGGTGACATCCAGGTGGCGATTCTCACCATTTATGAGTTGGAAGTCGGCGTGCGAAAAGCCACTTTGCACAAACAGAAAAAACGGCAGGCCGTTGACGATTTGCTCCAGCTATTTGCGATTGCGCCCTTTGGCCATGCAGAAGCTTGCGAAGCGGCCAAAATTCGAGCCGAATTGGAAATAAAAGGAACCCCGATCTGTTCGATTGATTATCTGATAGCTGGTATCGCCCGTTTTAACGGCTGGACCGTCATCACTGGAAACCAGAGGGAATTTCGGCGGGTGAAGAATCTTAAAGTAGAAAAATGGCACGCTTAATTTTAAAGATTGCCCGGTTTGTTCGTTTTTCAGTGTTTCAGTATTTCAGTGTTTCAGTATTTCAGCCCAGCTCCCCAATCTCCCTCTCCAGCTTCGCCCCCTCGTCTTTCATCCGGGCAATATCGCCCTCAATTTGCGTGATCTGCTGGCCAGTCACCGTCTCCAGCAATTCCGGCTTCCCGGTCACCATAGTGTCCAACTCAGTTTCCGTGCATTCGTCGCCTCGATCACAGCCAAAATCTCCGATTGCAGACTCTCCCACAGCTTCCGGAACTGACCGAGTTGCAATGAATCATCGAAATCCAGATTCGTCCAACCCTGACGCAGGATGAACCCATGCGGATCGCCCGCAATCTGCCGCAACGTCTCCAGATTGCCATTGTCTTTCGCCAAATTGATCGCCGCCGTCAGTTTGCCGTAAGTCTCCTGCCTTCCAGTCTCTGGTGGCTCACTGGCAAAGCGGTCGGGGTGATACAAAGTTAACTAATTTCTTCCAGAGCTTCTTCAACTCGGTCTCATCGT